>JAJRVT010000222.1 GCA_024277175.1 Chloroflexota bacterium
CGCTCTGATCGTCCCTTTGACCCGGCGTTGGCGATGCCTGCCTGATGACCTATGCGTTATGTAATCTAAACCTTTGTTCTTTATCCGTTTGCTCTCACATTTCGTCAATTAGGGACTTGACATCAAAGAGAGAATCTACGGCTGGCGGGCGTTCGCTTTCGTGGGCGCGGTTATTTGATCAAACCCAGGCGTATGGCCGTCACCGCGGCCTGGGTGCGATCGGAGGCGTGGAGTTTCTGGAGAATGTTCTGAACGTAGCCCTTGACCGTGTAAGAGCTGAGACCAAGGGCGTGGGCGATGGCCTGGTTGGTCATCCCCTCCACCAGCAGTTGCAACACATCCCGCTCCCGGGGCGAAAGCGGCTCCACGGGTTCGCCGCCTTCCGCCCGGTCGAAGGTAGGTCCATCATCCAGCCGGTCCAGGACGCTGCGCAGGAAGTCCTGATCCACCCGGGATTCGCCGGCTGCGATGGCGCGCACAGTAGCCAGAAGCTTATCGCGCGAGATGTCCTTGAGTACAAAACCGGCAGCGCCCGCGGCCATGGCCCGCAAGAGATAGGCCGTGTTGCGATAGGTGGTGATGATGAGAACGTGGGTTTGCGCGGGCAGGGCATTGAGGCGCTCCAGGGCCTCCAGCCCATCCATGTCGCGCATGCGGATGTCCATGAGCGTCACGGTGGGGCGTAGCGCGGCGATCCTGTCCATGGCTTCCGCACCGTCGGCAGCCTCGCCTACAATCACAATGTCAGGTGCGAATAACATGCTGCGCAGGCCAATGCGCACCATCTCGTGGTCATCAACGATGAGGACAGTGATGGGTTCTGAAGCGATGGATCCTGTCATGATACGCTCACCGGTTCCGGTTGGGCGGAGGCGTCCAGGGGGATATCGGCGCGTACGGTGACGCCCTCGCCGGGGATGCTGTGAATTTGCAATGAGCCGCCCAGCAACTGAGCCCGCTCCTCCATGCCGACCAGCCCCAAACGGGTACCCATGGCGCCCAGGCGTTCGGGAACGAAACCGCGGCCGTCGTCCTGGATCAAAACAGAGAGACGGTTCCCGCGCGCGGTCAGGGAGACCCGCACCTGGCTGGCGTCGGCGTACTTGCGGGCGTTGGTCAGGGCCTCCTGCACGATGCGGAAGATAGCCGTCTCCACAGCCGACGTCAAACGCCGTCCCTCCAGGTCCGCCACGAATTTCACCGTCCAGCCAGCGTCCTGGCCCACGCCCGTCACATAATGCCGCAACCCATCCACCAGGCCAAAATCCTCGATCTCGGTGGGACGCAACTCGGAGACGACCCGCCGCACCTCGTCGATGGCTTCCTGAAGGCGACGCCGGACCATGGTCAACTCTGAGACGGCCGCGCCGGTCAGGACATCATCCCAAGCGGAGAGGACGTTAAGATGCATGTTAGCGCTGAGCAAAATCTGGGTTAGGCCGTCATGGAGGTCCAGCCCCACCAGACGGCGCTCCTCCTCCTGCACCATGGCCAGTTTCTGGAGCAGACGGTTGAGCCGCGCCTCCTTGTCGGCGATGTTCTGATACAGGCGCGCATTGCCCAACGCGACCGCGGCCTGATCGGCCAACAGTTCCAGAATGCGCAGTTCGTCGTCGCGAAATTCATCCCGATCGTCCAGCGCAATGTTGAAGACGCCGAGGGTCTCGCCGCCCAGCATGACGGGATAGGCGGCCGCGGCGCGAACGCCCCAGGCCTGGGCCTCCGACCCGCTGTACAGGGGATGGGTCTGGGCGTGGTCGACCACCTGGGGGGTCTTCTCGCGCATGGCCGTGATCACCAGGCCGGCGTCCCGGGGCGGTCGCCAACGCCGCGCGGCCGGCTCCCGCCGGACCTCGTTCCAGACGCTGGCGCCGAAGCGGGGCGAATCCGCTCCGTCCTCCGATTCATCGCAGAGAAAAATATGGGCCTCGGCCGCGTTCACCAGGTGAAGGGCGCTCTCCACGATGACCTGGAGGACATGGCTCAGATCCAGACTGCGGGTCATCTGCAGGCCGACCTGGCGCAGGGCCTCCAGTTCCGCGATCCGGGCCTGAAGACGTTCCTGGCGCGCGGCCAGCTCGGCCATCATGGCGTTGAACGCTCCGCCCAGCCGGTGCAGTTCGTCCCGCCCGGCCACCGCCACCGGCTGGCTGAGATCGCCGCTCGCCACCCGATCGGCGCCAAGTTGCAACTCGTAGATGCTGGCGGTGATCTGACGTAACAAAGGCAGAGCCAGAGCTAGGGCCAAGGCCGTGGTGGCGATGGCGATGACCATGCTCCAGGTCAGGGCGCCGGTGAGGATCGAAGCCAGGCGGCGCTGGGCCGCATCCAGGTTGGCGGCTACGTAAGGCTGGATCTCCTCCACGATGGTCTGTTGACCGGCCCGGTAGAGGTTGGCCGCGAACTGGGCGAACTGGGTCTGCTGCTGATCACGGCCATTGATCAGCTGGGATCCCTTCTTCTGCAAGCGGTCCAGGACGTCCACCAGTTCCTGAGCCGCGTTCGCGCTGGAATCCGGACCGGCATCGACCGCGGTCAGGTCGGCCAGTTGCTGGGCGTGAAAACGAAGGGCCAGGGCCGCTTCGGTGAAGCGCACATGATCGGCGGTATTAGGTGTGGCCAGATAGCCGGTCACGGCCAGGGAAAGTTCGCGCACATCGCCTAGCAACTGGCTGACCAGGTTCTGAACGGCCACGCGCTGCGCGCCCAGCCGGATCTCGGTCAAAAGAGAGACCGCACTCGTTTGAAGGAGGTCCAGTTGGCGCAGGTCCTCGGCCTGAGCGTTCCGTAGTGCGATCAACTGGCGGCCCAGCAGGGTGGCGTCGGCGTGATCCTGGGCCAGCGCATCAGCCCAGGCCCGCTCCACATCCGTGGTCGCGATCTGGCGGAAGCGATCCACCTCGGACTGGAACGCGTCCAGATTGGCCTCGAACTGGTCCGCGAACCCCTGCTCACCTTCGATCTGGTAGCGATAGAGCGCGGCCTCGGCGTCCCGAAGCTGGGCGCGCATGCGCAGGGTGACAGCCTGCTGACGGACGGCCACCTGTTGGATGTTCTGCACCGAGCGATTGACCGTCACGACCAGATAGGCGAGGACGGCCAGGTTTGCGGCCAGAGGCAGAGCCAGAAGCGAGATAATGGCGATGAGTTTTGTACGAATCTTCATGGTTTGATCTGCACTTTAGTCCAGATGGGCATGAAAGTCAACAGCAAAAACTAGCGTATGCACCATCAACCGCTTTCGTTTTTGTTACGGTTTGGTGTATGATTGTAATCGATTACGATTACACCCTTACAATCATTAAAATGGGCGTTACACACCTATTTCATTTCAAGCCGGCCATTCAACTTGCTTACCGTCACCCCCAAATCGAAACGGATTGGTGGGAATCAAGGATTGACATTGATAGGTAGATGTGATACGGTAGTGGTAATACAACATGTGTCATCCAAATTCTGTGGTGGCACCATCTGCATCGCATTTGATTCGGCCAGATCCGTGGACAGCACTCATGCCAGCTAGCAGAATCGATCCTCTCCCGACGCCATCATCGCCTTCATATTCTCAACCAATTCATCCTTCGCATGGCCGCGTTATCGACAGGTGCGTTCGGCCACAAGAGGGCTACTATACAATCCTTCGATATTGATCCTTGGCGCGCTCGCTGGCGGTCAACATGCGCTCTGAGACTTTACTGCAAGCCCGAAGCCATGAGTTCATTCGACGCATTGAGCACCACCAGTCAATCAAAAAGGAATGACCATGAAAAAAATCATCAACAACCCGGCTGACTTCGTTCCTGAAATGTTGGATGGATTGCTCCGCGCCCATCCGGACCAACTCGACTACGCCGACGAACTCCACGCCATCGTACGCGCGGATTCGCCGGTGGAGGGTAAGGTGGCTCTGGCCACGGGCGGCGGCTCCGGCCACCTGCCCGTCTTCCTGGGCTATGTGGGCAAGGGTATGCTGGACGGCTGTGCGGTGGGCGACGTCTTCGCCTCGCCCAGCGCCGACCAGATGCTGTCCGTGACCCAGCGTATCCACGGCGGCAAGGGCGTGGTCTACATCTATGGGAACTACGGCGGCGATGTCATGAACTTCGACATGGCCGCAGAGATGGCTGAGATGGATGACATCGAAGTGCGCACGGTGTTGGTCAAAGACGATGTCGCTTCGGCTCCGCCCGAAGAGGCCGACCGCCGTCGGGGCGTGGCCGGCATGGTCTTCGCCTTCAAGGCCGCCGGCGCCAAGGCCGACATGGGCGCGGATATCGACGAAGTGGTGCGCGTGACCGAAAAAATTCTGGCCAACACCCGCACCATGGGCGTGGCCCTCTCGCCTTGCACCGTGCCCCTGGCCGGCAAGCCCACTTTCACCATCGGCGAGGATGAGATGGAGATCGGCATGGGCATCCACGGCGAACCGGGCATGAAGCGGGAAAAGCTCCAGAGCGCCGACGAGATCACCACGCGCATGATGGAGGCGATTTTGGCCGATCTCCAGCCCCAGGCCGGCGATCGGCTGGCCGTCATGGTCAACGGACTCGGAGCCACGCCGCCGGAGGAACTCTACATCATGTTCCGCAAAGTTCACCAGATCCTCAGCGACCGGGAGATCAGCGTCCACCGGGCCTATGTGGGCGAGTACGCCACCTCCATGGAGATGGCGGGCGCGTCCATCACCCTTTGCCGGGTGGATGATGAACTGGCCGAACTCCTGGATTACCCGGCCCACACACCGTTTTTCACACAACTGTAAGGAGCGGGGGGGCAAACATGAGAAACACGATCAGCGGCGAGGCGGTTGCAGGGGCGCTCCGCCGCGGGTGTACAACGCTGAGCGAACAGGTCGATTATCTGACCTCTCTGGACCAGGCCCTGGGAGACGGCGATATGGGCATTACCATGGGCAAAATCGCCGCGGCTTTGCTGGATTATGTGGACGCCACACCGGTGGAGGATATCGGCCAGTGGTTGGCCAAAGCAGGGATGACGGCCAACCGGGCCGGGCCGTCCACCATGGGTACGCTGACTGCGACCGCACTCATGCGCGCCGGCAAGGCGGTCAAGGGCAAGAACGAACTGACGGCCGACGATCTGGTCGCCATGTTCAACGCCGCGGACCAAGGCATGCAGGACCGAGGCAAGGCCAAGCCTGGAGACAAGACCATCATCGACGCCATCCACCCGGCCGCGCAGGCCTTCGAGGCTGCGATTGCGGCCGGCGTATCTCCGCAGGAAGCCGGCGCCAAAGCGTTGGCAGCGGCAGAGGAAGGGCGCGATAGTGTGACGCCCCTGCGGAGTAAAATCGGCCGCGCCAGTTGGGTCGGCGAACGCACGGAAGGTAAGCTGGACCCGGGCTGTGCGATGTTTGTGTTGGTGTTGGAGGCAGTGGTGGGAGGTTGAAGATTGGGTATCCGGGAGATTGAAGAGATTGGAGATTGGGTATCCGGGAGATTCGGCATGAGCGGGCTGGCGGCGTATGGGCCGGCAGACCCGATTTTGCATAGGTGTTAGCTTGAGCAGTTTATTCTTTTTACACAGTATGGAGGAGGAAAAATCCATGAAAAAGCTGTTAGTGCTGTTCAGTGCGATGATCCTGATGGCGTTGGTCTTCTCGGCCTGCACCGCGCCTGCCGCCCCCGCGGCGGAGAGTGGCGGCGGCGAAGCCGCGGCCAGTGAAGAAGCGGCCCCTGCCGAGAGTGAAGCGGCCGCCCCGGCAGCTAGCGACCTCACCTTCGTCACCGTGGTCAAGATCGCCGGCATCAGTTGGTTCAACCGCATGGAAGAGGGCGTCAAGCAGTTCGGTGAGGACACGGGCGTCAACGCTTCCCTGGTTGGCCCGGCCGAGGCCGACGCCGCCCAGCAGATCCCCATCATCGAGGATCTGATCGCCCAGGGCGTGGACGCGCTCTGCGTCATCCCCATGGACCCGACTCAGCTCGACCCGGTGCTGAAGAAGGCCATGGACGCGGGCATCATCGTCATCACCCACGAAGCGTCCAACCAGGTGAACATGGACTGGGACATCGAGGCCTTTGACAACACGGCCTTCGGCGCCGGCCTCATGGACGAACTGGCCAAGGGCATGGGCGAAGAGGGCGAGTACGCGGTCTTCGTAGGCAGCCTGGGTTCCAAGACCCACAACGAGTGGGTGGACGGCGGCATCGCTCGCCAGAAGGAAGCCTATCCCAACATGACCCTGGTGGGCGAGAAGAACGAAAGCTTCGACGACGCTCAGATCGCCTATGAAAAGGCCAAGGAAATTCTGAAGGCCTATCCGGAGATCAAGGGCTTCCAGGGCAGCGCCTCCACTGACGTGGCCGGCATTGGCCAAGCCATCGAAGAAGCGGGCCTCCAGGACCAGGTGACCGTGGTTGGCACCAGCCTACCCTCCATCGCCGGCGACCTGCTCTACCCCGTCGATGGTAAAGAGACCGGCGCCATCGACGCTGTCGGCTTCTGGGATCCCAAGCTGGCCGGTTACGCCTGCAACCAGATCGCGTTGATGATGATCAACGGCGAAGAGGTTGGTGACGGCATCGATCTGGGCATCCCCGGCTACGAGAACCTGAGTGCGCAGGGTAATGTGCTCTACGGCCAGGGCCAGGTTTACGTCACCGCTGAGAATGCGGACCAGTATCCGTTCTAAGATGTGAAATGTAAAACGTGATTAGCTGCGGGGCTAGAGATTGATGAGAGATTGGAGATTGGTAACGATGACGAGTCAGCCAATCTCCAATCTCACCCTCAAACCCTTACGTTTCACGTTTCACGCATTACGTCTCACGCACAAAACCCACATGATCCCGAGTTACCCATCCTATGGCCGATGAAATTATTCGCCTGACCGGCATCCACAAGTCATTTGCAGGCGTCAGGGCGTTACAGGACGTTGATCTGACCATCGAGCGCGGCAAGATTCATTGCCTGGTGGGAGAGAACGGCTGTGGCAAATCTACCCTGATCAAGATCATCGCCGGCGTCTACGAACGCGATGCCGGCGAGATGATCATCAATGGAACCCGATACGAAAAGCTGACCCCCATCGAAGCCATCCGCGAGGGCATCCAAGTTATTTATCAGGACTTTTCTCTTTTCCCCAACCTCACGGTGGCCGAGAACATCGCCCTCAATGAAGAGTTGGCCGAAGGGCGGCGCTTCGTCAACTGGCGCAATGTCTATCGCGTTGCAGAAGATGCGCTGGCCCAGATCGACGTCCAGCTTCCGCTCAAAGCCAGGGTGGAGGAGATGTCGGTGGCCAACAAGCAACTGATCGCCATCTCCAAGGCGCTGCGCCAAAACGCCCAGGTCATCATCATGGATGAGCCCACCAGCGCGCTGACGGAGCGGGAGGTGCGAGCCCTCTTCTCCGTTATTCGCAAGCTGGAAGCTCGGGGGATCACCTTCCTCTTCGTCAGTCACAAGCTCAACGAAGTGCTGGAGATCTCCGAAAAGATCATCGTGCTGCGCAACGGCAAGAACGTTAGCCAGGGGAATCGCAGCGAGTACGACAACCGGCGCCTCGTCCGCGAGATGACCGGCCACGACATCACCACCAAGCGCTACACATATACGCCTGATAAAAGCAGCGAACCGCTGCTGCGGGTGGATGGCCTCAGCGCCAAAGACCTGCTGTATGAGATTTCGTTCGATCTTTACGCAGGCGAAATCGTGGGCGTCACGGGTCTGCTCGGTTCCGGGCGCACGGAACTGGCCCTGGCCCTCTTTGGCACGCTCTCCATCGACGCCGGCCAGATCAGCATCAACGGCGAACCGGTGAAGATCAAGAGCATCCAGGACGCGATCGCGCACGGCATCGGCTATGTGCCCGAGGATCGCCTGACCGAGGGGCTTTTCCTGGAGCGCTCCATTGGCAATAACGTGGTGGTGCGCATCATAGACCGGCTGAGAGGAACATTGGGGTTTACAGACCCCAGACGGGTGAACGCCCAGATCGACCATTGGGTGAACGCACTCAGCATCAAGACATCCGATCCATCTCTGCCCGCAAAAACCCTGTCAGGCGGCAATCAGCAACGGGTGGTGCTGGCCAAATGGCTGGCCAGCGAGCCGAATCTGTTGATCATGAACGGCCCCACCATCGGCGTGGACATTGGGTCCAAGGATGAACTGCATGAAATGATGAAAACCTTGGCCGGTCAGGGCATGGGGCTACTGGTCATCTCTGACGACATCCCGGAATTGCTGGCGACGTGCAACCGCATCCTGCTGATGCGGCATGGTCGCATCGTCGAGGAGATTCAGCCCGCACAGACCAACGAAAACGAACTGGCCGCCAAATTAATCGAGGAATGAAGCCGTGTTCCGCTCTCTAATCAAAAGAAACGAATTCCTGGTGGCGGTGACCATCATCGCCCTTGTACTCTATATTGGCTTCCGCAACCCGGTCTTTTACACCTACAGCAACATTTTCGACCTGTTGCGGAGCGGCACTGTTGTCGGCATTTTCGCCATGGGCGTGCTAGTCGTGATCGTATCCGGCGGCATCGACGTCTCATTTACAGCCATCGCCGTCTTCGCGCTCTATTCCACGGTGAAGTTCATGGTCACATATGCGCCCGACGCCCCCATCTGGATGGCGTTCGTCATGGCCTCGCTGATCGGATTGGGACTGGGGATGATCAACGCCTTTTTCATCTCCAAGTTTCACCTGCCCACCCTGATCGTCACCTTGGGCACGTTGAGCATGTTCCATGGCTTTCTGCTCTTCGCCATCGGCAACCAGATCATTCGTAACAAACTGCCGCCGAGCCTGACCGCGTTCGCGCGCACGGCCTTGGTGAGCATCCAGATGGACCGGGGCATCGCCAACCTACACCCCGCCATCTTCATTACGATCGTGGTCGCGATCTTCACTTGGCTGCTGCTGGATTACACCATGCTGGGGCGGGGCATCTACGCGCTGGGTGGGGCGCGCGAGGCCGCGGAGCGGGCCGGTTTCAACATCAACCACATCCAATACTTCATCTATGGTTTTGTGGGTCTGCTCTCCGGCATCGCCGGCATGACCTTTGGCGCGTTGAACCGGCAGGCCAACCCCCAGGATATCGTGGGCACAGAGCTGAACGTCATCGCCGCGGTGGTGCTGGGCGGCGCCACCCTCACCGGCGGACGGGGCACGGTCATCGGCACCATCCTGGGCGTGACGCTGGTGGTGATCGCCAATAACAGCCTGATCCTGATCGGCATTCCGCCGGTATGGCAGCGGGTGGTGATCGGCATCATCATCCTGATCGGCACGGGGTTGCCTGCGATCCAGGAGCGCCGGGCAGGCAAGGCCATGGTCGGCCTTGCCGATATGTAGTCAAGAGATAACCAATCAAGCGGGTTCGGTTAGAACGCGGATACTCACTGATAAAAAACGGATTTTCACAGATTTTCTGTGAAAATCCGTGAAAATCCGGCTCCATCCGGTAAAATCCACGTTCCAATAATGGCCGCCGAGTAGACATATCCAGAGGTGAATCGACCCCATGGAAGAGACAAAAACGAAAGCCGCGCAAAAATCTTTGCTCAGCCGGCTGAGCGGTGACAGTTACATCCTGCGCCTGCTGGCCATTACGATTCTCATATTCATCGCCTTCAGCATCGTCCTGCCCGGCAAGTTCTTTACGGTGCGCAACCTGCAATCCATGGCAGTGCAGTTCCCCGAGTTCGGCATCCTGGCCTTCGCCATCATGATCACCATGATCACAGGCGGTATCGATCTCTCCATTGTGGGCGCGGCCAACCTGGCCGCCATCGCAGCCGCCCTGATTTTGACCCACCTGGGCGGGGACGGCGGCATGTCCCTTTCCCTGGTGATCCCGCTGGCTATGGTGGCGGCGCTGATCGTCGGCTCCATCGCCGGCCTGATCAATGGATTCCTGGTGGCCAAGGTCGGGATCACGCCCATTCTGGCCACCCTGGGCACTTGGTCACTGTACACCGGCCTCTCCTATGTGATCACAGGCGGTCCGGCCATCACCACCACCCAACTGGCCTTCATCGGCAATTCATCGGTTGTGGGATTGCCCATCCCGGTGATCGTCTTTGCGCTGTTGGCTGTGGCGTTCTCGATCATGCTCAACCGTACAACCTTCGGCTTCAACGTCTACATGCTGGGCACGAACCCGACCGCGGCCCGCTTTTCCGGCATCAATATCGACCGGGTGCTCATCCGCACCTACTGGCTATCCGGCTTAGTCGCGTCCATCGCCGGCATCATCTTCCTCTCCCGGGCCAACTCGGCCAAGCCGGACTACGGCGCCTCCTATGTGTTGCTGACCGTGCTCATCGCCATCCTGGGCGGGATCAGCTACACCGGCGGCGTGGGCAAGGTCTCCGGGCTGGTCCTGGCCGTGTTGAGCATCCAGTTCCTCTCCACCGGTCTCAACATGCTCATGCTCCAGCTTTCCGGCTCCAGCAAGGCCATCTTCTTCCGCCAGTTCGCCTGGGGCGGCCTGCTGCTCCTGGTCATGGTGATCAACTACTACAGCGAGAAGTGGAAAGACAAACGGGCGAGCGAAGCCGCATAGATTCACACAAACCAGATCAGCGACCATCTTTGGAACGCGGATTTTCACGGATGAGATCGGATTTTCACGGATTTTTTCTGAAAAAATCCGTGAAAATCCGTTTGTATCTGTGAAAATCCGCGTTCTAACAGATCCCCCTTGAATGGTCACATTTTCGGTTTGTATTTCCGTCACACCTGACGCCACAACAGATAACAGAGGAGAAAAAGCAATGCAAAAAATCACATACATGGGCATGGGCATCATGGGCCGGGGCATGGCCGCCAACCTGCTCAAGGCTGGCTACCCGCTCACCGTCTGGAACCGCACGGCCGCACGCTGCCAGCCCCTGGTCGATCAGGGCGCGACCCAGGCGACCACAGTCGCGGATGCGGTGGCCGACGCCGACGTGATCATGTACTGCCTCAGCGATGACGCCGCGATGGAGGAGCTGGTCTTCGGCGAGTGGGGCCTGCTGGAAGCCGTGCACGCCGGCCAGACCGTCATCGACATGACCACCGTGCTGCGCGACGCCAGCCTGAAAGAGGCCGCGGCCTTCGCCAAAAAGGGCGTCCGCTTCCTGGACGCGCCCGTCTTCGGCTCCAAGAACGAAGCGGCCAACGGCGGTCTCTGGATCGTGGTGGGCGGCGAGCGCGCCCTCTACGACGAGATGAAGCCGATCCTGGATGTGCTGAGCGAGACGACCCACTACATGGGCGCAAGCGGCCAGGGATCGGCCATGAAGCTGGTGGGCAACCTGGTGGTGGCCTCCCAACTGGAGGCGCTGGGCGAGGCCATGATCCTGGCCACCAAGGCCGGTCTGGACCCCGAAGACGTGCTGGGCGTGCTCCACGTCACCGACTTCAAATCGCCCATCTTCGACGGCGTGGGCGCGGCCCTGATCGACCGGGATTTCAGCACCTACTTCGCGCTCAAGCTCATGCTCAAGGACGCCAACCTGATCAGCCAGTTCGCGCAGGACCTCAACTCGCCCATCCCTGCGCTGGCCGTGATCCGCGAGAATATCAAGGCCGGCGTCAACAAGGGCTGGGGGGAGGAGAACGCCTCGGCCTTCATCAAGAACCTGGAGGAGGAAGCTGGCGTCGAGGTCAAGCGAAACGCCTGATCGAAAATGAGTGCGCCCAAAACGAGTTAGCATTCCGGGAATGGGACGCAACAACTTCGGTCACCTAAGCATTCCTGTCCCATTCCCGGAATGCGGTTCCACGCGAATCACTCCCCATAGCTTTTGTGAGCGCGCCAATCCCTCGTATATAATCAGGGGGCCGTCACATCTGCACCATGACTGCAACAGAAGCAAAATAACCTTACGGGTGCGGGTTTGATTCGTTCAAACCCGTACTTTTTACGCTATTGATCTTTTGACGAAGGACATATCCCATGCGAACGACCTACCCCTTCACCGCCATCGTCGGCCAGGAGCGCATGAAACGCGCCCTGATCCTCAACGCCATCAACCCCCAGATCGGCGGCGTGCTCATCCGCGGCGATCGCGGCACGGCCAAATCGACCGCGGCCCGGGCCCTGGCCGCCCTCCTCCCCGTGCTGCCGGTGGTCAAAGGCTGCCCCTTCAGCTGCGACCCCGACAGCCCAGCCATGGCGTGCAGCGTCTGTCTGAACCACAGCGAGGAGGACGGTCCCCTGCCCACCGATTGCCGGCCCACGCCCTTCATCGACCTACCGGTGAGCGCCACCGAGGACCGGGTGGTGGGCACGCTGGACATCGAACAGGCCATCCAATACGGCGAGCGCCGCTTCGAACCGGGCGTGCTGGCCGCGGCCAACCGGGGCGTCCTCTACGTGGATGAGGTCAACCTCCTGGACGATCACGTAGTGGACCTGCTCCTGGACTCCGCGGCCATGGGCGTCAACGTGGTGGAGCGGGAGGGCATCAGCTTCCAGCACCCGGCCCGCTTCGTGCTGGTCGGCTCCATGAACCCGGAAGAGGGTGACCTGCGCCCCCAGTTGCTGGACCGTTTCGCCCACGCGGTGGACGTGGTGGGCCTGACTGCCCCCAGAGATCGGGTGGAAATTCTGCGCCGCCGGGTCTTCTTCGAACAGGATCCGGACGCGTTCGCCGCCGCCTACGAGCAGTCGGAAGCGGAGATGAGCGACCGTATCGTGGCCGCGCGCAGCCGCTATAGCTTGGTGGAATACACCGACAGAGACCTCTACACCATCGCCGCGCTCACATCCAGCTTCAAGGTGGACGGCCACCGGGCCGACATCGTGATCCTGAAGACGGCCCGGGCGGTGGCCGCGTTCGAGGATCGCTTCCAGATCACGGACCGGGACATCCTGCTGGCGGCCGAGCTGGCCCTGCCCCACCGCATGAAGAAGCAGCCCTTCCAGGACGCTGTCCTCAACCCGGAACAGTTGGAAGCCAATATGCGCAAGGCCCGCAGCGACGCGGATGAGGCCTTCGGTGAAGACGATCAGGAAGCTTCGGAAGCGGAGAGTAGTAGCGCTTCAGCCGATGAAAAAAAAGTCCCGAGGGCGATGAATCTGAGCTGAGCGATGCGTCAGACATGGGAGAGGGCGGCATCGCCCAACCCGACGCATCGCCCCAGCAGAGTTCATCGCCCGGAGATAACAAGGGTGCGCGCAAGCCGGTGCAGATCGGCGACACCTTCGAGGCCAAACGGCTGGACACGCCCCTGGACAAGATGACCCGGGAGCGGGCCGGCAAGCGCTCCTACACCCGCACCGACCGCAAGCGGGGGCGCTATATCAAATCGCGCCCGGCCGGCGATAAGCCCCAGGACATCGCTTTCGACGCCACCCTGCGCGCGGCCGCGCCCTATCAACGCCAACGTAAGGAAGAGGAAGGGGCCAACGACCTGGCCCTGCAACTGCGTAAGCGCGATCTACAACGAAAGGTGCGGGTGCGCCGCACAGGCAATCTGATCCTCTTCGCGGTGGACGCCAGTTGGTCCATGGCCGCCAGCGAACGCATGGAGGCCACCAAGGGCGCTATCTTCAGTCTGTTGGTGGACGCCTACCAACGCCGGGATCAGGTGGGGCTGGTGGTCTTCCAGCGGGACAAGGCGCGCCTGGTCCTGCCGCCCACCTCCAGCGTGGACCTGGCCCAGAAGGCCCTCCAGGAGTTGCCTGTAGGCGGCAAGACACCCCTGAGCAGCGGTCTCTTCGTCTGCTGGCAGGTGATCGAAAACGCCAAACGCCGGGACCCGGAAATCCGCCCCCTGCTCATCCTGCTCACCGACGGCGCCGGCAACGTGAGCATGACCGGCATGCCGGCCCAGGAAGAGGGCATGCGCATTGCCGAGATGTTCGACAACGCCAATGTGCGCTCCATCGTCATCAACATGGAACATGCCGCCTTCGACCGCGGCCTGGCCCAGAAACTGGCCGACGCGCTGGGCGGCATCTGCTACAACCTGCCCGAACTCCGGGCCGACACCTTGCTTTCGACGGTGAAACGGGAAATTGATTTGGGATGACAAGATGACAGGGTGACAAGATGAGGGGGTGACAAGATGACCGGATGCCCCAGATCGCACTCTGTCACCCTGTCACCTTGTCATCCTGTCATCTTGTCACATATTCAGGAAACTACGCCATGCCATCAACCACATTCAGCGCCGCTCCCCTCAAAGGCAGTTGGGAGGCGCAACTGGCGGAAGCGGAGCGTCTCGCCCGTAATTTCAACGATGCCTGCCTGCCCATATTCGACAAGCTCTACACGCGGCTGGGCAAGATGCCCAAGGCCCGACGCATGGCCGCGGACGAGCGGCTACAGAATATCTTCCTGCGCGCGACGGACAACTACCAGGGCTACCTCCTCATGCGCGAGCAGTACGACCGCGCGCTGGAGGTCATCGAACGCATGGAAGAAGAGTTGGAGGACGAAGAGGCTCTCGACTGGAGCTACCATGTCATATTGGCGTTACACCAGGCTGGGCGGGACGAAGAAGCCATAGAGCGCCTGCGCCCCCAGCCGGATCTGCCGATCGGTGATGCGCTGAACGAGTGGGGTAGTTTCGCCACCTTCCTCATCTCCATCGACCGGCTGGAGGAAGGCGAAGCCATTCTGGAATACACCACAACACTGGTGACAGAATCCGCGGAACTCGATGAAAAAAAGCGACAGGTCGAATTTGCTTATATTGCCATGCATCGCGCGCGCCTCGCCTTAGAACGGCAAGCCTGGGAAGAGAGCATCTTCTGGTTCGACGAGGCCGTCTCCAGGAACGACGGCTATCTGGCTGGGATCGGGGAGATTTACCAGCCCATCGCCATGGAAGGGCCGCCTGCGCTCGCCCTGGGCCTGATCGAGCGGGATGAGCGCAAAAACGTCGGCCGCTTTTTCTGGCGTGGGGTGGCTCATCTGCGAGCGGGAGAGGAAAGGAAAGCCCAACGGGACTGGGAAAGGGTGATCACCGCTGAACCTGACGCAGATGATCATGCCACCCTCTATGAGACAATCCTGGCGGCCTACTATCTCGGCGACCCAGGCCGGGCCGGGCTGTCCTCAGTCCTCCAGACGTTACAAGAGAAAGACCCACAGAACTGGGCGCTCATGATCCTGGCAGGCTTAGGATGGGCGATCCAGGGGAACATGGCCAGCGCCCACAGCAACTTGGAAATCGCCATGTTGCTGCGCCGCATGACCCGACCGGGCGGAAAATATCTGCCTGAAGAGCTATGGCCCCATGCACAACTGCTCCTGGACGAGGAGAACCTTCGGGAAGTCGCCCCCTACTTTGGCGTAGAGATGGATCAGGACGCGTCCGAAGCCGAGGAAGTAAACGTGGAAGGCAGTGACGGCGACAATAAAGAGGAAGCGGACTGACCATGGGCGAACATACGTCAGATGCGCCTGAAACCGCCGCTGATCGGGCGGAACTGACCGAATACAAGCGCTTCGCCCGTCTGCTGGCGGACGAGAGTGCGGCCATCATTCGCCGCTACTTCCGGGCCGACTACGTGGTGGAAAACAAGGCGGACGAGACCCCGGTCACCATCGCCGATCGGGGCGCGGAGGAGCGCATGCGCGAGATGATCCTGCGCGAGTTTCCCGATCACGGCGTCCTGGGCGAGGAGTTCGGCAGCGATCGGCCCGACGCATCCTACCAGTGGGTGTTGGATCCTATCGACGGCACTAAGAACTTCGTGGCCGGGAGCTACCTCTTCGGCACTCTCATCGCGCTGCTCAAGGACGGTCACCCCATCCTGGGCGTGATCAACCAGCCACTGGTGAATGACTTTCTCATGGGCGATGGCCAGGGCGCCTGGCTCAATGATCGCCCCGTCCACACCCGCGCCTGCGCCCGCATCGAGGACGCGATCCTGCTCAACACCGATCATTGGAATGTGGGAAAGCATCAGAACGGAGCCGCGTTCGACGCCCTGACCCGGCGGGTCAAACGCTATCACAACTGGGGCGACTGCCACGGCTACTACCTGGTCGCCACCGGCGGCGCGGATATCATGACCGACCCCATCATGAACGTCTGGGACCTGATGGCCCTGATCCCCATCATCCGGGGCGCGGGCGGGCGCATCACCGACTGGCAGGGCCAGGACCCCATCGCCGGCAGCGGGATCGTGGCCAGCGGCGACGCGAAGCTGCACGATGAGGTCATCCGCCTGTTGAACCCCTGATCAGTCACAGTTGGAATCACAATTCAACAGCCAAAGAAGCGACATGCATGTTGCGATACCGTGGATCCCGGTCTTGCATCGCAATATGCATGTCGCTTTTTTGGTTTTGAGCGGTCGTCGATGGGGTGTATTCTAATTTGGGGGCGCTGGCATGTGCCGGGGAGTTCGGAACTCCCCGGCACGTTCGAAGCAGGTAAATTTCGCCCCCAGCTCCGAATGCACCCTCCGTCGATGAAGTTGATTGACAGCGCCCGCCTCCCCCTTATAATCATACGCGTATTGATACGCGTATTTTGATAGCAATATCGATGGAGAAAACAATGCTGAAACAACATGCAGCCATCCGGACAACCGTAACATTGCCCCAGGAATTGGCCGACCGCAGCCAACGATTCATCGGACCAGATGCGATCCCAAGCCGTAACGCGTTGATTTTGGCCGCACTCGAATATTATCTGGCGGAATTGGAGCGGGCGGAGATCGACGAACAATTTGCACAGATGGAAAACGATGCTGATTATCTGGCGCTCAACGAACAGATCGCCGAATCCTTCAGTAACGCCGATTGGGAATCCTTGGCGGAGGGTGAACAGGCGGAGTTATGAAGATTAACTCGTGGGGATGTGTTCAACGCTCGTCTGAATCCCGTGGAAGGCTCGGAGCAGGCGAGCACGCGGCCGGTCATCGTCGTTAGCCGAGATGCGATCAATCAGTACAGTTCGGTCGTCGTCGTGGTTCCGGTCACAAAAGCCGCCAACATCAAACGACAATATCCCAGCAATGTACGCCTGCCCGCAGGCGAAGGCGGGCTGCACAAAGAATCGATTGCACTGGGTGGGCAGATGCGGGCCATCTCAAAGAAAAGACTCATACGCCGACTGGGGGAACTGTCAACCGATCGAATGAAACAGATAGATCGATCACTACGCGTCACGCTGGATTTGCTCTGACGTTGTATCGATCAGGCACGGACCCGATAGAACGCGGATTAGGCCGCTCTAAGTCCAAGAAATTGAATCCAGCGTAACGTCCCCGGCACAGGCCAGATGCCCTCTGGTATGCGTCGAAATCAGTGGCCCATGCCGGGGACGTTAGATCTCGGAATGGCCTTAGGTGGATCCTCGCGGATGGTTCTGAAAAGAATCCGTGAGAATCCGCCCAATCCGCGGTCTATCTTCTATCCCCGCTACGGCCGTATATAAAGATACCAGTAGGGATCCCGCGGGAAGACATGCTCCAGCCCCGGATCCCAGATGAAGTCGGAGCGTTGGCCCAGGCGCTGGATGCGCTGGTCGATGCCGTTCAACCGCTCCATCAATGCCGCGGGGACGTCATCGCCCAACTCTTTCAGGATCTCCTCGATACGCTGGCGGTTACGCATCTCGAAGGGGAAGTTGGCCTTACAGGACTGCACGCCCTCAGCGCAGTCGTCCAGGAACCATTGCAGGCTGTTGAGCCGGGCCTTCATCTCCCGTTGCAGGCGCTCGTGGAAGCGGGTTTTGAGAGAGGCGATCGTGGCCGCCACCTGAGATTGCAACGCTTCCAACTGCTGCTGTTGCCCCGGCGTCAACGCGTCTCGGTCGGCCTCCAGGCGGTGAAGCCGGGAAAGCAGGCTGGCTCCAGTCATGGTCAGACGCATATCGCCGGTCGGCGTGTGCGCGACCACGGGCCGAAAGAGGTCGTCGTTGACTAGATAATCCTCCAGTTCGTCGGCCATGGTCTGGGCGATAGCGAGATCGACCGCCGGATCGACGGCCATGATGAGTGATGTTGATGACATATTTCCCCCTGATGGTTTCATGGGCTAACGATGGCTACCAACGGTGATGAACCTGGTCGCGAATGTAGCGATCATAGACGTCACGCACCACGGCCATCTGCTCGTCGGTGAGCGGCGGCAGTTCTGCCGCATGCACATTATCCTCCACCTGCTGAATATTCTTGGCGCCTGGTATCGCGCAGGTGACGGCGTCGAACATGAGAATCCAACGCAACGCCAACTGGGCCATGGTGGCGTTCTCCGGGACCAGCGCCCGGAGTTCCTCCACCGCGGCCAGTCCCTGCTCATAGTCAACGCCGGAGAAGGTCTCGCCCACATCGAAGGCTTCGCCGTGGCGGTTGAAATTGCGGTGATCATCGGCGGCGAAGGTCGTCTCCGCACGCATCTTACCGGAGAGTAGCCCGCTGGCCAGCGGCACCCGCGCCAGGATGCCAACCTGTCGCGCCTTCGCCTCGCGGAAGAAGAGATCGGCGGGCCGGTGGCGGAACATGTTGAAAATAATCTGCACCGTCTGCACGTTTGGATACTCGATGGCCTTGAGCGCCTCTTCGACCTTCTCCACACTGACGCCATAATAACGAATTTTACCCGCCTTGACCAGATCGTCCAGGGCTGCGAACACTTCCGGACGATAATAGACCTCAGTCGGCGGACAGTGCAGTTGCACCAGGTCCAGGCAATCGGTCTCCAGGTTACGCAGGCTGCGCTCGATAAAGGCGGTTAAATTCTCGGCGTTGTAGCCGTCGGCCACGTGTGGATCCAGTCGACGACCGGCCTTGGTGGCGACGATGACGTCCTCGGACCGATCCTTGAGCGCCTGTGCGATCAGCCGCTCGCTGCGCCCGTCGCCATAGACATCGGCGGTGTCAATAAAGTTCACGCCTAGATCGATGGCCCGATGCAACGCCTTGAGCGACTCATCATCGTCGACGGCCCCCCAGTTGCCGCCGATGGCCCAAGCGCCAAAGCTGATCTCCGACACCCGGTAGTTAGTGCGCCCCAGTGTGCGATAGTTCATAGAAAGCCCTTTCAGTTAACTCATACTGCGTTTATTTCATCAACTCCGCCGTGTCCAGCCACAGGGTGACCGGGCCGTCGTTGATCAGTGAGACTTTCATCTCGGCCTGAAAGACGCCCGTCTCCACACGCACGCCCTGCTCCCGCAGCAGATCACAGAAACGCTGGTAGAGGGGATCGGCCTGCGCCGGCCGCGCGGCGTCGATAAAGCTGGGCCGTCGCCCCTTGCGCACGTTGCCATAGAGGGTGAACTGGCTCACGGCCAGGACGCTGCCATCCACATCGGCCAGGCTGCGGTTCATCTTGCCGGCGTCGTCCTCGAAGACGCGCAAACCGGCGATCTTACGCGCCAAGTACGCGGCCTCCGGCTCTCCGTCCGTATGGGTGATGCCCAGAAAGACCAAAAAACCCTGCTCAATGGCCCCTGTCACCTGACCGTCCACGGTGACGCTGGCCTCACTAACCCGTTGAATGAGTGCGCGCATAAGCCTTCCTTACTCGAAAAAGATTCATTGTGACTATTCAGACAGGCTCTGGTAGAACGCGGATTTTCGCTGATATAAGCAGATTTTCACGGATTTTTTCAGAAAAAATCCGTGAAAATCCGCGTTCCCTGATGGGGGCCTGAATAGAGATAGTTACGATTCATTTTGACAAATAGAACATGCGTGCTACAATATGTATATGAACTTCAAGATCGCGCCAGACGCTATTCAAAAACTGAGCCTGATCGACGGCGCCACCGACTTCGAGCCGGCCGGCGGCCAGCCCCAGGAAGAGGGCCAGCCCACCGCGAACGCCTGCAAGCCCCTGCCCTGCATCGCTCAGGTGAGCACGCCCACGGGCAAGAAGCCGGTGCTCAAGGCCATGATGACCACGGCCTGCGAACGCAACTGCTTCTACTGTCCTTTCCGGGCCGGTCGCGCCAAAACCCGCCGCGTCACCTTCACGCCCGATGAGATGGCCGCCACCTTCGACGCCATGCAGCGGGCCAGGGTCGCGGACGGTCTTTTTATCTCCTCCGGCATCATCAAAGGCGGCGTCAGCGCGCAGGACAAGATCATCGACGCCGCTGAGATCGTGCGCAAGCGCTATGGATACAAGGGCTACATCCACCTCAAGATCATGCCCGGGGCCGAGTACGACCAAATCCGCCGGGCCATGCAACTGGCCGACCGGGTCTCGGTCAACCTGGAGGGGGCCACCGAACAGCGGCTCCAGGCCCTGGCTCCCAAGAAGGACTACTGGACCGAGTTGATCCAGCGCCTGGCCTGGATCAGCCGGCTGCGCAAAGAGGAGAGGCTGCGGGCCTCGTCCGTGACCCAGTTCGTGGTCGGCGCGGTGGGCGAGACGGACCTGGAACTGCTCCAGATCAGCGACCGTCTCTACAACCGACTGGGCCTCAAGCGCACCTACTTCTCCTCCTTCCGCCCCGTCAGCCAGACGCCCTTCGAGGAGTTGCCTCCGTCAGACCGCAAACGGGAATTCCGTCTCTACCAGGCCAGCTTCCTGCTGCGGGACTACGGCTGGGACGTGGAAGAGATGCCCTTTCAGCGAGACGCCAACCTGCGCCTAGACATGGATCCCAAGCTGGCCTGGGCCAAGGAGCACCTGGCCGGCGCGCCGGTGGAGATCAACCGGGCCGGGCGTGGCCAACTGCTGCGGGTGCCGGGCATCGGTCCCAAGCTGGCCGACGCCATCCTACGCGCCCGCCGCCAGGGGACCCTCACCGACCTGGCCCACCTGCGCGCCCTTGGCGTACGCGATCTGCAAAAATCCACCCCCTTCATCCTCCTGAATGGCCGCCGGCCGGCCCAGCAATTAGCGCTCTTCTGATCAAAAACTATAGAACGCGGATGAAACGGATTGAGCGGAAAGAGCCGGATTTTTAAAATCCGTGAAAATTCGCCCAATCCGCGTTCTATCATCAAACCACAAACATCTGATCCCGCTCCGGTCCCACGGAGACGTAGTCCACCTTGACCCCGGCCAGTTCGGCCAGGCGATGGATATAGGCGCGCGCTGCCTTGGGCAGGTCATCCCAGCGGCGACACTGCTCGGTGGATTCGCGCCAGCCCAGCCACGTTTCATAGACGGGCTTCACCTGGTAGAGCAGGGGCGTGTCGGGCATGGAGTCAGTGATCACCGAGCCGTCGGGCATCTCGTAGCCCACGCAGATCTTGATCTCATCGAAGTGATCCAGGATGTCCAGCTTGGTGATGGCCAGCCCGGTCATGCCGTTGAGCCAGGTCGCGTAGCCGATGGCCACGCCGTCGAACCAGCCGCAGCGCCGGGGGCGGCCCGTGGTCGCGCCGAACTCCTCGCCCACCTGCCGCAGCTTCTCGCCGGCCTCGTCGAAGAGTTCCACCGGAAAGGGCCCGTCGCCCACCGCGGTGCTATAAGCCTTGACCACCCCCACCACCCGGTCGAGGGCCCTGGCCGGCAGGCCCGCGCCCGCAGGCGCATAGGCCGCGGTCGGATTACTGCTGGTGACGTAGGGATAGATGCCCCAGTCCAGGTCACGCATGACGCCCAACTGGCCTTCCAATAGAACGTCCTGACCCGCCTGGATGGCGCGGCGGACCATGGGCGCGGTGTCCACGATGCGGTGCGCGAACTGCTCCCGGTAGTCCATACAACAGGCGTAGAGTTCCTTACCGTCCACCGGCTCGCCGCCCAGGATCTCGATCTTGCGGTGGACGGTGCGCAACGCGTTGTCCAGCCGGGCCTCCAGCCAGTCGGGGTGGAGCAGATCGCCCAGGCGCAGGCCGGAACGGGCCGCCTTGTCCGCATAGGCCGGGCCGATGCCGCGCTTGGTGGTGCCGATGGTGTCCTTGCCCCGGGCCCGCTCCTCCAGCTCGTCCAGCGTGCGGTGATAGGGCATGACCATCTGCGCGCGGGTGCTGAGCCAGAGGTTGTCCAGGCTAACGCCCACCGCGGTCAGGCTCTCCATCTCCTTGGCCAGAGCCTCCGGATTGACCACACAGCCGGAACCAATGATGTTCTGGGTTTCCGGGTTGAAAATACCCGACGGGATCAGGTGCAGGGCGTGTTTGCCATATTCGTTGACCACCGTATGGCCGGCGTTGTCACCGCCCTGGAAGCGAATGACCACGTCTGCGTTCTGGGCCAGGTAATCGATGATGCGCCCCTTGCCTTCATCGCCCCATTGGGCGCCCACTACGGCTGTTACAGTCATGTCGCCCTTCCTTTCTGCTGAGGATTATCGATCCAAACGTATCTATTCAGGCACGAACCAAATAGAACGCGGATTTGGCGGATTGAGCGGATTCTCGCGGATGGTTTTAAAAAAACCCGTGAAAATCCGCTAAATCAGTCTCATCCGCGTTCTATGGCTCAACGTTCACTTGGCCGATTCACCGCCGTCGATGGTCAGCACCGCGCCGGTGATGAAACGGGCGTCGTCAGAGCAGAGGAACGCGGCAGCCTTGGCGATTTCCTCGGGCCGGCCGGCGCGCCCTAGGGGAATCATCTGCGCCTGGGTCTCGAAAAAATCGCTGGGCATACCCGTAAAAGCCTCGGTCATGATCAGGCCGGGGCGGATGACATTGGAGCGCACGCCGAACTCGGCCAATTCCAGAGCCAGCTTGCGGCTCAGCCCCTCCAGCCCGGCCTTGGACGCCACATAGGCCAGGTCGTCGAAATAGCCGGCCACCGCGCTGATGCTGCTGATATGGAGCACGTTCCCCCGGCGTTCAACAAGGTGTGGGCGCGCGTAGGCCACCATATCGAAGGCCGCATCCAGGTTGGTGGCGATCACGTAACGCCAGGCGTTGGGCGTCATTTCGCCGATGTCCAGCCCCACGGAGATAGCGGCGTTGTTCACCAGCACGTCCAGACCGCCAAATTCATGAACCGCGCGCTCGACGATGAGCGCTGCATCCTGGGTGATGTCCCCGGGGATAGCCAGCGCTGAATCGCCCCGGGCCCGCAGTTGATCGACTTTATCATAGAGCATGTGTCCCCGCCGCGCGCAAAGAGCCACGGACGCGCCTTCCAGGGCCAGTTGATGGGCGATGGCCGCGCCGATCCCGCTGCTGGCCCCGGTGATCAGGGCCACCTTGCCATCGAACCGTCCTGGCTTATGGGTTGTCATGGCTCACCTCGCTCCTGAGAGTAGGTGCGGCTTGCAGCCGCACGTTCTTGTTTTCCCCGGACACTCTGGCATCTCGAGATCGTGCGGCTGCAAGCCGCACCTGGTATCTTATAGATGAGGCAAGAAGAGGCCGAGCCGCACCTGAAGATGAATCGAACTTGCTTCGTAGATAGGTCCATCTTGCCTCATTTCACCAAACTGGATACGCTTACTGGAGA
>JAJRVT010000223.1 GCA_024277175.1 Chloroflexota bacterium
CGGATTGGGCGGATTTGCGCGGATCTTTTCGAAAAGATCCGCGCAAATCCGCCCAATCCGTACAATCCGCATTCCGTAGGATGCGAACCCATTTTGATAGCGCTTATTGTCCCCGTCTATGGTATACTGTCTGCCGTCGTCTGGCGATCGTCATCGTCAGAGGCCGTACAAGGCGCACGGTCCAACATTTTTCCAATGCCGGTTTTGTGGTTTCGCTATCTCCCCGTGAATCTGTCCGGATCGCAGCCTATCGTCGTTGGCCGATCATCGTCAGTCCGCCACCAAGTACCGGCATTCACTATCAGGAGCATCTTTAACTATGTCACGCGAGATCACCATTGCCCTGGTGCAGATGGCCCCCGAACTGGCCAATCCCGAAGCCAACCTGCGCAAGATGGGCGATTTCGTCGAACGTATTTGCAGTCAACAACAGACTGACCTGATCGTCTTCCCGGAATTGAGCTACACCGGCAATGAACTGGGCCTGCGGGCCACGGACCTGGCCGAGCGCGTCCCGGGCCACGCCACCAACTTCCTGGCCAAGCGCGCCAGCGACTTTGGCGTTCACATCGTCTTCGGCATGGTCATCAAAGAAAAGGTGGAGAGCATCCTCTACAACGGTACGGTCTGTCTGGGGCCGGATGGCGATTTGGCCGGCGAATATCGCAAGGTTCACTTGCTGGGTGAGGAGCGTCAGGTCTACCGCAACGGCTTCCGCTTCCAGACCATCGAGACGGATTGGGGCCGTTTTGGCATCACCATCGGCGCGGACCTGGCCTTCCCTGAAGCTGCCCGCAGTCTGACCCTGGACGGGGCCGACCTTGTGGTGGTCTGCGCCAACTGGGAAGAGCAATATAAGGACCTGTGGATGGCCCACCTCATCAGCCGCGCAGCCGAGAACGCCATTTTCGTGGCCGGCGCCAACCGGGTGGGCGAAGAGCCGACCATGCGCTTCCACGGCGACAGCATGGTGGTCGGTCCTCTGGGCGAACTCTACACCCGCCTGGACGAACCTATCGAAGGCTACGCCGTGGCCACCGTCGATCTGGACCGTGTGCGCCAGGTGCGCGAGGATCGCCAGCTCATCCAGTACCGGGAGCCGACCGCGTACCGGGCCGTGGTCAAGAAGTATTAAAAGTTGCAAGGGGCAGGTTGCAGGTAGCTGGTCACTTGCCCTTTGCCACTTGCAACCTGCCCCTTGCAACTTGCCACCTGCCACTTACGACTTACCTACTGCTGCTATCATTGTGAAATTGAGCTATGCCGAGAGAAATCAACAGCGGGTCCTGGAAATCCGCCGAATTGATGGAAGATTATCGGGCCGAGCGCTTCAACGACATGTACGTTGAGCGCGCGACCTGGACTGCTGAGGCGCCTGAAGTGAAGATCGGGGATGTGACTGTGGTTGCGCCCGGCTACATTTGGTTCCGCTTCTGGCTGCTGGACGCCGATCAGGTGGTGGAGAAATATTTCTCCGCCGATCGTCAGCCGGTCGGTCTCTATACGCCTATCTGTATGCCATTTCAGGTTCACGAGCGTTATCTTTCCACTACCGATCTGGTGCTGGCCCTTTGGCTGGATCTGGATGGCCGCATAACGGTCCTCAACGAACCGGAATTCGACGCCGCGGTGGCCAGCGGCGAGTTAAGTCCGGCCGAAAGCGAGTTGGCCGAAACTCGCATCCGTGAATTCACCCTGGGCATGAGCCAGAAGCTCTTTCCGCCGGCCATGGTGCGTCGGTTCATCCTCAAGACAGAGACTTCGGACCCTGTGGAAGAGCCATGATTGCGATCCTCGACTATGGCGTGGGCAATCTGCGCAGCGTCTATAAAGCCTTCGAAACTGTGGCCACCCCTCTTTCCATCGCCATCGATATTGTGGACAAACCCACCGATCTCACCCGCTGGCGCGCGGTGGTGCTGCCGGGTCAGGGCGCGTTCGGCGACAGCGTCGACAACCTGCGCCGCCAGCAACTGGATCAACCCCTGCTGGACGCGGTGGCCGCCGGCCTGCCCCTGCTCGGCATCTGCGTGGGCATGCAGTTGCTCTTCGACGAGAGCGAGGAGATGGGCCGCCACGAGGGGCTGCACCTCATCCCTGGCCAGGTGCGCCGTTTCCCTGCGGCCATGCCCGATCCCACCCGCGCCGGCCACACCCTGCGCGTTCCCCAGATCGGCTGGAATCAACTCCACCGCCGCCAGGATGATCCCCTGCTGGACGGCGTGCCCGACGGCGCTTACGCCTATTTCGCCCACAGCTACTACTGCGACGCCACCGACCCCTCCGCGGTTCTGGCCACCACCGACTATGGCATCGACTACCCCAGCATCGTCCGCTACCGGAACGCCTGGGGCATCCAGCCGCACCCGGAAAAGAGTCATACCGTGGGGCTGCGCATCCTGGCCAATTTCATGCGCATGGTCGCGGCCGCGGGCAAGGGTGAACAGGGCAATGTGTTGCAGGAAGGCCCATGAGGACCAGCCCGCAAACCCTGCTCTATCTGATCACCCACGCCCATACGCAGCCCGTGTGGGAGGTGGACTGCACCCGCTGGGACCTCTCCTCTGCGGGCGCGGCGCAGGCCCGTGCATTGGCTCGGCAACCCTTCTGGCCGCGCGTGGATCGGGTGATCCTGAGCAGCGAGCCTAAGACGCACCTGACGGTGGCTCCTCTGCTGGAACAGCGCCCCCTGCCCGTGCATGTGGACGCCCGCTTCGATGAACTGGCGCGCGGCGGCTGGGTCGATGACTACAGCCTGCGGGTGGCCCGAACCTTTGCCCGGCCGGATGTCTCCGCCCATGGCTGGGAGCCTGCCCGCCGTGCCCTCGACCGCTTTCTGGACGGCATCGACGACCTTCGCCATCGCTTTGAGGGCGAAACCCTGGCCCTAGTCGGCCACGGCCTGACCTCCAGCCTCTACCGCGCCCACCTGCTCCATCAACCGCAGGTCAGCATGGACGATTGGCGCGGCCTCAGCTTCGCCGCCGTCGCCCTGATCGAATTGAACGACGCGTCCGCCGCCGATCGTCTGCTACGCGATTTCGAACCCACCACGACCCCCATGGCCCGCGGAACGCCCATTGAGAATTGATCATTGACAATTGATCATGGAGAATTGAGAATCACCATGTTATCCATCGAATTTCTCGGTAGCGGCGGCGCATTCCGCACCCCGCGCCCTGGCTGTCGTTGCCGCCTCTGTGAAGGCGCGCGCACACACGGCATCCCCTGGGAGCGTACGGGACCCAGCGTCTTCGTCCACGGGCCGGACGTGCTCATCGACACGCCGGAGGAGAGCGCCCTGCAGGTGGATCGGGCCGGCATTGGGCATATCGCCGCCGGCTTTTACAGCCACTGGCACCCGGATCACACCGCCGGCCGGCGCATGTACGAGACCCGCAACTGGGACACCCGCCACTGGCCCCATCACAATCTCTGCACGCCCATCTACCTGCCGCCCCAGGTTGCGGCCGATTTCGAGACAAAGCTGGGATTGGCCGAAAACTTCGCCTATCTCCAGGAGAAGGGCATGGTGGATGTGCGCCTTTTCGACCAGCCCATCGAACTGGGCAACTGGCGCATCAGTGCGCATCCGGTGGCCGAATTCTACGTCTACGCCTTCCTCTTCATGGAGATGACCGCGCCCGGCCGACGGGTGCTGATCTGCATGGACGAACTCTTCGGCTGGACGCCGCCTGACGCCTGGACCGGCGTGGACCTGGCCGTGGTTCCCGCGGGCATTTTCGAGTTCAACCCTCTGACCGGCGAACGTCACATTACCATCGATCACCCGGTGCTGGAGCGGGAGGCCACCTTCCGCCAGACCCTGGTCATGATGGAGAAATTGCAGCCCAAAAAGTTGGTCATGGCCCACATCGAGGAGCCCATGGACGTGTCACCGCCCGAATTCGAGCAGGTGGCGGCCAATTTGCGCGCCCAACGAGGATGGGATATTACGTTCGCATACGATACTCTTGTGGTAGAGTTGCCGTGATAGACCGCGGATTGAGCGGGTTAGGCGGATTTTCACGGATTTTTTCTAAAAACCCGTGAAAATCCGCTCAATCAGCCAAATCAGCGTTCTATTGACTCGCTTGAACAATTCGAAAGATCAGAGAAGTCTATGATTGTCTACCCCGCCATCGACCTGCGTCATGGCAATTGCGTTCGTCTGCGTCAGGGTGATCCCGATGCCGAAACCGTTTTCGGCGATGACCCCGCGGCCATGGCCCGCCACTGGGCGAACCAGGGCGCGGAATGGCTGCACGTGGTCAACCTGGACGGCGCACTGGGCGCGAGTCACGCGCACCTGAATATTCTCCATCGCCCGGAGAGCATCCTGATCCAGCATCCGGGCGAGGACGCACCTGAGTCGCCCCATGACGAGTTGATGCGCCGTCTGCCCATCAACCTCCGCCGTCTTCACGAGATCCACGCGACCGTGGATCTGCCTATCCAGTTCGGCGGCGGCCTGCGCAGCCTGGACGACATCCGCCTGGCCCTGGAATTGGGCGCGGAGCGGGTGGTGCTGGGTACGGTCGCGGTGGAGCAGCCGTCGTTGGTGCGGGCCGCCATCGAACGCTGGGGACCCGAACGCATCGTCGTGGGCATCGACGCCCGGGACGGCATGGTGGCCACCCATGGCTGGCAGGAGACCAGCTCCCTGGACGCCATCGAGTTGGGACATCGCATGCACGCGCTGGGGGTGCGCCTGGTGGTCTACACCGATATTAGCCGGGACGGCATGCTCAGCGGCGTCAATGTGGAGGCGACTGCGCGCCTGGGGGACATCACCGGCCTGCGCGTCATCGCCTCCGGCGGCGTGGCCGGCCTGGATGACATCCGCCGCCTGAAGCGTCGTGAACATTTCAACATCCAGGGCGTCATCACCGGGCAGGCCATCTACACAGGTGCGCTGAAGCTGGCCGACGCCATCGCCATCGGCCATGAGCCTCTGCGCCGGCGCAGCGCCGGCATCGCGCCCTTTCGCATGAGCGAGGAGGGGCCGGAGTTTCTGCTCATTTTCGACGCCTTTTTCGAACAGTGGCAGTTACCCCGGGGCGGCGTGGAGGAGGGCGAATCGGACCTGACGTGCGCGCAGCGCGAGTTCCAGGAAGAGACCGGCCTGCACATCAAGCGTCTGATCCCCGAATGTCGCACCGAACTGCACTACACGGCCCAGATCCGGGACTACGAGATCGAGCGTACGATCATCTATTTTCTGGCCGAATGCGACCCCGGTGACGTGCAACTGGTCTCCGAAGATCACTGTGAGGCCCGCTGGGTCAACGCCCGGGAGGCCTGGGAACTGCTCACCGAAACCTCGCCGGAGCAACTCCCCGCGCTGGACGCCGCGGTTGCGTATTTGAGCGGGCGGCCTTGTTGAGGGGGAAATTGAGGATTGAAGATTGGAGACTGGGAGATTAGAGATTGGAGATTGGGATCCGCCGGCCCGGTCACCTTGTCACGCCCCCGGCCCCAATCATGGGGGGTGTCACCCTGTCATCTTGTCACCCTGTCATCTTGTCATCTTGTCATCCCGGAGTCCCGCCATGCTCGCAAAACGCATCATCCCCTGTCTCGACGTCAAGGACGGCCGCGTCGTCAAGGGCGTCAACTTCGTCAATCTGATCGACGCCGGCGATCCGGTGGAACAGGCCCTGATCTATGACCGGGAGGGCGCGGATGAGCTGGTTTTTCTTGACATAACTGCCACCCATGAAGCGCGGGATATCGTCATCGACATGGTGCGTCGGGTGGCCGACACGGTCTTCATCCCCTTCACCGTGGGCGGCGGCATCCGCACGGTGGATGACATGCGCGCGCTCCTGTTGGCCGGTGCGGACAAGGTGAGCGTCAACAGCGCGGCCGTGCATAACCCGGCGCTGATCACCGAGGGTGCGACTCGCTTCGGCAGCCAGTGCATCGTCGTCGCCATCGACGCCAAGCGTCGTGAAAGGGGTGACGAAACCCAGCGCGGCCCCGGCTGGGACGTCTACGTGAGCGGCGGGCGCATCAACACCGAACTGGACGCGATCGAGTGGGCCATGGAGGTGGAGCGCCGGGGCGCGGGCGAGATCCTGCTCACCTCCATGGACAGCGACGGCGCGCAGCAGGGCTACGACGTGGCCTTGACCCGCGCGGTCAGCGATGCGGTCAACATCCCGGTCATCGCCTCCGGCGGAGCCGGCCGGGCGGAGCACTTCACCGCCGCGCTGACCGAGGGCGGCGCGGCCGCGACCCTGGCCGCCAGCCTCTTCCATTTTCGCCAACTGAGCATTATGGAGATCAAGCATCATTTGCAGGCGGCGGGGGTGGCGGTGCGGATCCCGATTGAGGCGTGAGGGCGTGAGACGTAAAACGTGAAGCGTGAGTGTGTCTCACGCTATTGGCCAATTTCATGGGCAGGTCGCGTTGGATGGCGAGGGATGGATGCAACTGCACAAACAAATCATGGCGTCTTGTTCAGGCCGGCGTCCGCTCCGGGGTTGACGCGGGGAGCGCGTTGCTAATGACCAGGTCAACCAACGGGAGCGCGGAGATCTCCAATCGAGAGACGTCCATCAACTTGCTAGCGTCTTCGATTTCAATACCGACGACCTGGTTCGACTCGTCATAATCGAGCACGATGTTTGGGGCGACCTCTTCTGATTCGGTCGTCACAGCATCGAGAAGCTCGATATATAGCATGTCAGTGTCGGGAAAGTACTTAAATACCATTTTCTAACCTCGAGGCTTGAAACGACGATCGGGAAAAGCGTTGTGTACAGTTTCGCCATCAGGTTCAGTCACGACGCGTAGATATTTGTCCAGCTCAGCGATATACGCCCATTGTCGGATGCGACCATTGGGCTGTTGTTCTGTATACACCGGATGATCAAGTACATATTGAATCCATGCCTCTTTTAGGTATGGACGACGTTGCATAACGCTTTTTTGGAAGTAGCCAGTTGTTTTCATCGGGGGTAAACCTATTCCTCTGGTCGCGTTTCTGGTATTCTATCAGGAGGGGCGTTTTTTGACAATGAGCAAAAATCAATACATTGCGGCCTCCACACTTCCGCGGGAGGAATTCCTGGCCCTGGTCGCGTTCAACGACGCCGGCCTGGTTCCGGCCATCGTCCAGAACGCGCGCGACGGCCAGGTGCTGATGATGGCGTGGATGAACGCCGAGAGCCTGCGCCGCACCCTGGAGCTGGGCGAGACGGTCTTCTGGAGCCGCAGTCGTCAGGAATACTGGCACAAGGGCGCCACCAGCGGCAACACCCAGCGGGTTATCGACCTGCTCGTCGACTGCGACGGCGACACCCTCCTGGTCCTGGTCGACCCGGCTGGGCCCGCCTGCCACACGGGCGCGGTGAGCTGTTTCTATCGACAAGTGACGGGAATGAAGGGATGACAAGATGACAGGATGACAAGGTGACCATTCCTCCACCTGTCACCTGCAACCTGCAACTTATCACTTGCCACTCGCCACCTGCAACTTGCACCATCAACGAAAGCGAAAAATCATGAGCGACACACTATCATCCCTCTTCGCGACCATCGAAGAGCGCAAGCAGACCATGCCGGCAGGTTCGTACACTGCGTCTCTCTTCCGGGATGGCGAAAATGAGATTCTGAAGAAGATCGGGGAGGAGGCCATCGAGGTCATCATCGCGGCCAAGGGCGAGGGCGATGAACGGGTGCTCTACGAGATGGCCGACATGGTCTATCACAGCCTGGTGCTGCTGGCGGCCCGGGGCCTGACCCTGGCGGAGCTGGAAGCCGAGTTGCAGCGGCGGTTCAAATGATGGGCCAGGGACTCAAGGGGCGCTTCACGCCCGGGGTCCGTCCGCCCGCACAGCGAACCGAGCCCGCGCGTTGGTTCCTCTTTCGGGGGGAACGGTTGGTCGTTAGCGACACCGACCGCGCACAGACGCCCCTGGCTGTTGACGCATGTGATCTGGGCTTCCACCTGTTGCGTGAGCAATACCTGGGCTATCTGGATGAGGGGGATGGGCCTCTGCACTGCTATTCCGGGGAGCTAGCTGAGGGGGAGGAACTGCCGCCGGGCTACGTGGCCCTGGGATTGCGTCGCCTCTTCGCCACCCTGGACGAGACGACCCTGAGCTTGGCCATGCGCGCCAAGCAGGTGGTCCACTGGGACCGGGATCACCAGTTCTGCGGGCGCTGCGGGACGCCCACCCAACCGGCCGCGGACGAACGGGTGCGCACCTGCCCCAACTGCGGGCTGACCTCCTACCCGCGCCTGTCGCCCGCCATCATCATCGCCGTGACCCGCCGCTTCGAGGACGGCGAACGCATTTTGCTGGCCCGCAACCACCGCTTCCGGCCGGGCTTCTACAGCGTGCTGGCCGGTTTCGTGGAGCCGGGCGAGACCCTGGAGGCGTGCGCCGAGCGCGAGGTGCTAGAGGAGGTGGGGATTTGTATCGAGGATATCCGCTACTTCGGCAGCCAGCCCTGGCCTTTCCCCAACTCCCTCATGATCGCGTTCACCGCTCACTACGCCGGCGGCGACATCACGCCCCAGGAGGCCGAGATCGCGGAGGCGCACTGGTTCCCCGCCCACGACCTGCCCGGCATCCCGCCCAAGATCAGCATCGCCCGCCGCATGATCGATGAGTTTATCGTCCGCAACGGCGGCGAGGCGACGGCCGGCCCCGACGATCTGCCGATCCGGGATTGAATAGAACGCGATAGAACGCGGATTGAGCGGATTGGGCTGATCTGCACGGATTCTTTTTAAAAATCCGCGACGATCCGCCCAATCCGCGTTCTATTGCTATTGCTTTTCTGCTGTTTATCCTTAGCTCAGGTTCGCTGCCACCATCTCCGCGATCTCGTCGGGGTGGCGGGCGACCTACGCGCCGGCGGCCTTGAGCGCTGCCATCTTCTCGGCAGCGGTGCCCTCGCCGCCGGAGATGATGGCCCCTGCGTGGCCCATCCGCCGTCCGGGAGGCGCGGTCTGGCCGGCGATGAACGCGGTCACCTGCTGGGACATGCGGTTGGCGATGAACTCAGCCGCCTTCTGCTCGTCCGTGCCGCCGATCTCACCGATGAGCACCACCTGCTCGGTGTCCGGATCGTCCTCGAAAAGCTGTAGCACATCCAGGAACGTGGTGCCGATGATGGGATCGCCGCCGATGCCCACGGCCGTGCTCTGGCCGATACCTCGGGACGTCAATGCGTAGACCACTTCGTAGGTAAGGGTGCCGGAGCGGCTGACCAGGCCCACATGGCCCTTGGTGTGGATGTGGCCCGGCATGATGCCCACCTTGGCCTCTTCCGGCGTGATGATGCCGGGGCAGTTGGGGCCGATGAGGCGGGTATTGGTGGTGTCCAGGAAGGCGCGCACCTCCACCATGTCCAGCGCCGGGACGCCTTCGGTGATGCAGATCACCAGGTCCAGCCCGGCGTCCGCGGCTTCGATGATGGCTCCGGGTGCAAAGCGGGCCGGCACATAGATGATGCTGGCGTTGGCTTCGGTGGCATTGACCGCGTCCATGACAGTGTCGAAGACGGGGGTGTTGCCCACGGCCCATTCGCCGCCCTTGCCCGGGGTCACGCCGGCGACCACGTTGGTGCCGTACTCGATCATCTGCTGGGTGTGGAATGCGCCCTCGCGACCGGTGATTCCCTGCACAAGCAGGCGTGTGTCCTTATTGACCAGGATGCTCATGCTTGCTCTCCTTTCGCAGCCGCAACCGCCAACTGAGCCGCTTCGGCCAGGGTGGTGGCGGTGGGGAAGTTGGCCTCGGCCAGGATTTCGCGGCCTTCTTTCTCATTGGTGCCGGCCAGGCGGACCACGAAGGGCACGTCGGCGTTGAGGCTCTCGATGGCCGCTAGCACGCCTTTGGCCACCTCGTCGCAGCGGGTGATGCCGCCGAAGATGTTGATCAGCACGGCCTTGACCTGCTCGTCGGCCAGGATAATGCCCAGCGCAGTGGCCACTTTGTCGGCTTGTGCGCCGCCGCCGATGTCCAGGAAGTTGGCCGGGTCACCCCCGTAGAATTTGACGATGTCCATGGTGGCCATGGCCAGGCCTGCGCCGTTGACCATGCAGCCGATCTCGCCGTCCAACTGGATGTAGTTGAGGTCATGGCGACGGGCTGTCACCTCGGCCGGGGACTCGGAGTCGGGGTCCCGCATTTCAGCCAGATCCGGGTGGCGGAAGAGGGCGCTGTCATCCAGTGCGATCTTGCCATCCACGGCCAGAAGTTGATTGTCGCCGGTGATCACCAGCGGGTTGATCTCTGCCAGGCTGGCGTCACTGCCCATGTAGGCTGCATAGAGACCTTTGGCGATTTTGATGAACTGGCGAGTGTGCTCCTTGGGCAGGCCAATGCCTTCGGCCAGGATGCGGGCCTGGTAGTCGCGCAGGCCCAGGAAGGGGTGCACGGCCACGGTCACGATCTTCTCTGGCGTCTCGGCCGCGACCTGCTCGATCTCCACGCCGCCTTCGCTGGAGGCCATGAGCACCACCCGGCGTCGCGCCCGATCCAGCACCGCACCCAGATAGATCTCGGAACGGATGTCCGCGGCCTGGTCCACCAACACCTTCTTGACGGTCAGGCCCTTGATGTTCATGCCCAGGATCTCGTCAGCGCGGGCTTCGGCCTCGTCAGGCGTTTGGGCCACCTTGATGCCGCCGGCTTTGCCGCGGCCGCCGACCAGCACCTGGCTCTTCACCACCACCGGACCGCCCAATCGCACGGCGATGTCGCGCGCCTGGGACGGGGTGATTGCAACTTCACCTTTGGGAATGGGGATCCCATACTTGGCGAAGATGCGCTTGGACTGGTATTCGTGTAAATTCAACCTACTCCTCCTTACAGTTTATGGCTTTTGGGGAAGGGGTGCGATGTGTAAGCGCCTTTTCCCGTTGAGTCAGGTTTTATCCAGCTTTTTATTGACATAATGCAATGTTTCGCGCAATGAATGCGCATGAATCAATGTCAGCATTATAGTCCTCGCCGAGTGGAAACGACAAATTTTTCGGGGGTTTACCGTGTTAAACGCCGATCATCTTTCTCCAAACAGAGACGGGCGATGTATAATTGATGTTTGGCGTTACACACAGGAGCGAGACGATGTACGATCAGACATATAGATACTGTCCCTATTGCGCCACCCCTCTGGAGAGGCGTGAGCGTTTTGGCCAGGTGCGGCCTGTTTGCCCCGCCTGCGGGTTCGTTTATTTTCAGGATCCCAAAGTGGCCGTTATCGGCTTCGTGGTCCGGGATGAGAAGCTGTTGCTGATCCGGCGGGCTGTGGACCCGGCCAAGGGCAAGTGGGCGTTGCCGGGCGGTTATATGGACGCTGGCGAGATGCCCGATCACGCGCTCAAACGCGAGATGCGGGAAGAGGTCGGCCTGGACGTTGCCATCGAGCGGCTGCTGGAAATTTACCCCATGGCTGGGCCGGGCGTGGACGCCAGAGGCATTGTCCTGGCCTATGCCGCCATCCCGACGAATCATGTGGACGGGCAGTCGCTGGAAGCCCATGACGACGTCAGCGAGGCCGGATGGTTCGCTCCCGGCGAGATCCCCGACGATCTGGCGTTCGAGTCGACCCGGGCGCTGCTGGCTTCGTGGCGACGTCGGCGGGAAAATACAGGCGCGGCCTGACGCGCCGTGTCTGTGAACGAGAAAAAATATTGTCAACGGGAGAAGAAGTGAAATGAGTGAGAAAAACGAAAACGGCCAGAATAAACTGGAAGTCCAGCCCGCGATCGGCGTTAAAACGTTCATGGTCACCGGCGGGGCCGGCTTCCTGGGCATCAACGTGGTGCGCCATCTGCTGGACCGGGGCCACAATGTGGTCACCCTGGACATCGCTCCCTTCGATTACCCGGAACGGGACCAGATCACCGAGATCACGGGCGACACCCGCAACCGGGATGACGTGGACCGGGCCATGGAGGGGGTGGACATCGTCATCCACACCGCGGCCGCGCTACCCCTTTACTCGCCTCAGGACATCTATTCCACGGACATCGATGGCAGCCGTAACGTATTGCAGTCGGCCTACGAGCACAATGTAGAGCGCTTCATCCATATTTCGTCCACCGCAGTCTACGGCATTCCAGATCACCACCCCCTCTACGAGGACGACAAACTGGATGGCGTCGGTCCCTACGGCGAGTCCAAGGTGCTGGTGGAGGAGATTTGTCAAGAATATCGGGAGAAGGGGATGTGCATCGCCATCATCCGGCCCAAATCCTTCGTCGGCCCTGAACGGCTGGGCGTTTTTGCGCTGCTCTATGACTGGGCCAAGGATGGCAAAAATTTTCCTGTCCTGGGCAGCGGAAACAACCGCTATCAATTGCTGGATGTGGAAGACCTGTGCGACGCTATCTACCTGACCGCGACCTTGCCCTGCGAGAAGGTCAACGACGTCTTCAACATCGGCGCCAAGGAATTCACGACCTTGAAAGAGGACTACCAGGCTGTGCTCGACTATGCCGGCTTCGGCAAGAAGATCGTCTCCATCCCGGCCGCGCCGGCCATCTGGACCCTGCGCGTGCTGGATCGGATGAAGATGTCCCCCCTCTACAAATGGGTGTACGAGACGGTGACCGAAGATTCGTTCGTTTCCATCGAGAAGGCGGAGAAGGTGTTGGGGTATGCGCCCAAGTATTCCAACAAAGATGCCCTCGTCCGCAACTACCAGTGGTATATCGACCATTTGGACGAGTTTGAGGGCCAGTCAGGCGTCTCCCATCGCGTGCCGTGGAAGCAGGGCGCACTGGGGTTGGCGAAGAAATTTTTCTAGGCGCGTGAAACAAACGTAAAACGTGAGGTCGCCGCGAATCAGTTGACGCCGCGTCTCTCACGTTTTACGTTTTATGTTATCCTTCCTCAACCGGGATATCCTGGCCTTCCTCTTCCCCGGCATCGTCGGAAACCTTTGGCCCCTGTTCGTTGACCCACCTTGACAGCGTATCGCTGACCTTGCGCAGACCACTGGCCAGGCTGCTGGTCAGTTCTTTGGTCACTTCACTGGAGCGGATCGTTTCGCCCACGGAGGTCATGACCTCGTCGGCTTGATCGACCACATTACGGGCGCGTTCGTCCTCGCTGACTTTGTGAAGCCCTTCTTCCACGCCGCTGGCCATGGCGGAAAGTCCTTTGCGCACTTCCGTCTCGATCTGCTTGCGTTCGTCGCTGTTCCAGGCCGTCTGGAGCACCTGAGCGAAGCGGGCGCCCAGCCGCTGCACTTCTTCGAACAGTTCGTCGGTGCTGGGTCCTGCGTCATCCGGATTGGGGGTTGCGCCCGCGGGCTGCTCTTCGTTCATTTTTTCGTTTACACTGTTTTCACCGGTGTTTTCAGTGGTTTCTTCGTCCATTGTATCGTCCTCCTGTGAATTGAATGCTCGAACGCCTACAGCCCACTACGCTCTCCGGCGGGGAAAGTCGCGGCCCCTCTACATACCCGCCATGATCTCGTCCAGCGCTTCCCGGCTGGGACGCAGTTTGCTCTCCGGCAGAGAAGCCAGCGGCTCGTCCACCATGTGCAGCAACTCATAGAGGTCCGGCTGGTCTTCGTTTACATAGAAGAGGCCAGTCAGGAATTTGTGTCGCTCCTTGGCCTCGAAAAGCGTCTGGTAGGCCTGAGCCTTGTCGGTGGGATCGTAGTCCTGGCCCAACTGCTTGAGCACGATCCAGGAGCCGTCGTGGAGTTGGACGTCGATCTCGTCCTCGTAGTCCCCGATTTCGATCTCCTCGTAGGAGGGGATAAAATTCAACTCGTGCAGGGGCGTCTCGTGAGTCTTACCATAGGCGTAGCTTTTGGTGGAGCCATCATGGTTGTTGAAGGTGACGCAGGGGCTGATGATATCGATGACAGCGATGCCATGGTGGTTGAGCGCCGCCTCCAGCAATGCGTCCACCTGGCGGGCGTGGCCGGCGAAGCTGCGGGCCACGAAGGTAGCGCCCCCGATCAGGGCCTCCAGGCAGATGTCCAGGGGTGGCAGGTTGTTGACGCCCTGGTATTTCAGCTGTTGGCCCATGTCGGCTGTGGCGCTGAACTGGCCCTTGGTCAGACCGTAGACGCCGTTGTTCTCTACGATGTAGACCATGGGGACGTTGCGCCGCATGGCGTGTTTGAACTGGCCGAAGCCGATGGACGCGGTGTCTCCGTCGCCGCTGACCGCCACCGTTTTGATCCCCCGCTGGACCGTCAGCGCGCCCGTGGCCACCGCGGGCATGCGTCCATGCACGCTGTTGAAGCCAAAGCTCTGGCCCAGGAAATAGGCCGGCGTCTTGCTGCTGCAGCCGATGCCGCTCAGCTTGAGGACCTGACTCTGGTCCAGCCCCAGCGCCCAGGCTGCGTTGATGATACGCTGGTTGATGCTGTTATGTCCGCAGCCTTTGCAAAGGGTGGACGGGCCACCCCGGTAGGCGCTCTTTTCCAGCCCGAGCGCGTTGACCTTGGGCGCTCGCGCCGGGCGTTTGCTTGCTGTTGTGGTGCTCATGGTTGCTTCCTTTATCGTAGGTGCGGCATCCCTGCCGCACGATTCTGGTGGTCATCAAAATTTCGCTTCAACCGTAGGCGCGGCTTGCAGCCGCACATCCCCGATTGCCCTCAAAATTCCCGTCCGACGGCAATCGTCATTGGCCGAGATGCTCCAAAACCGTCTCCGTGATCCAGCGCGCGGTGATGGGCCAGCCATCGCCCTTGGCCGCCTGGATCAAGCGGGTGGCCTGGGCCGGCTCCTCAGTCTGGAGGATCAGGCGCAACTGGCCGTCACTGTTGGCCTCCACCACGAAGATAGTCTCGTGGGCGTCGATGAAGTCGCGCACTTCCTGGCCGATGGGCAAGGCCCGTAGACGCAGGTACGCGGACGAGACGCCGGCGTCGGCCAGCCGGTCCCGGGCTTCCATCACCGCCTCATGGTTGGTGCCTAGGCTGATGATGCCCACGGCCGCGTCCTTATCGCCGAAAATTTCCGGCTTGGGGACAATGGTGCGTGCGGTCTCGAACTTGCGCTCGATGCGGGCGATGTTCTTCTCCCACACCTTGGGGTCTTCGCTGTAGATGGCGTATTCGTTGTGACCGGTCCCCCGGGCCAGATAGGCCGCACGCGGGTGCTTGTTGCCGGGGATCGAACGGTAGGGGATGCCGTCGCCGTCCAAGTCTACATAACGTCCCCACTTGGAACCCCACTCCGTAATCTGTTCTTCCGTAACCACCTTGCCCCGATCCATGGGCTGGTCCGGGTATTCGAACCGATCGCTGATGGCCGTGTTCATGCCCAGGTCCAGGTCGCTCATGACGAAGACTGGCGTTTGCAGCCGCTCGGCCAGATCGAAGGCCGTGCCCGCAAAGTCGAAGCATTCCTTGGGCGTGGCCGGGAAGAGGAGCACATGACGGGTGTCGCCATGGCTCAGATAGTAGGTGCTCAGAATGTCACCCTGGCCGGTGCGGGTGGGCAGGCCCGTGCTGGGGCCGACCCGCTGCACATCCCAGATGACGGCTGGCGTCTCGGCGAAGTAGGCCAGCCCGATGAATTCGGCCATGAGGCTGATGCCGGGACCGCTGGTTGCGGTCATGGAGCGAGCGCCAGCGAACCCCGCGCCCACCACCATGCCGATCGCGGCCAGCTCGTCCTCAGCTTGGATGACGGCGTAGGTGGCTTTGCCCGTGTCCGGGTCCACCCGCAGCTTGGGTCCTTGTTTGTTGATGGTTTCGGCGATGCTGGAGGAGGGGGTGATGGGATACCAGGCCATCAATTGGATGCCGTTGAAGATGGCGCCCAGCGCGGCCGCGGTGTTGCCGTCCACCATGATCTTGCCCTCATTGAAGCCGTTCATGCGCGCGGCCCGGAATGGCTGGTTGTTCTCCAGGTTCTCGGCGGCCCAGTCATAGGCCGCTTTGGCCATGGTCAAGTTCATCTCGATGGGCTTGCGCTTGCCACCGAAATTCCAGTCCAGCCCGGCTTCGATCTCCTCCATCTCGATCTCCAGCAGCCAGGCTAGCACACCCACATAGACGAAATTAGCCACGTAGCCTTTGAGAGATGAGGGTGGGTTGACCTCTTTCACCAGTTTGGTTACGGGCATAGGAAAGAAGGTGACATCCTTGCGATGGTTGGCCACAGGCAACGCATCGTCGTAGAGAATGATGCCGCCCGGCGCCACCGATTCCATATCTTCCACCACCGTGGCCGCGTTCATGCAGACCATGACTTCCACGCCATCACGTCGGGCCAGATAGCCGTCCTTGCTCAGGCGCACATGATACCAGGTGGGCAGGCCCTGGATATTGCTGGGGAACAGATTCTTGCCGGTGACCGGCACGCCCATGTTGAAGAGGGCGCGGATCAGGACCGCGTTGCTGGTCTGGCTGCCCGAGCCGTTGACCGTGGCTACATTGATGTTGAAGTCATTGACGATGCGGGACGGTTCATCCGTCACCGCATGGTCTTCCTGCACAAGTACGCTCATTGCGTTTCCTCCGTTAATGGAATAGTTTCAAGTGGCGAGTTGTAATTTGCAGACTCGTCACGCATCACTCGTCACGTCTTTACGTTTCACGGTTTACGCTTCACGCCTCAATCTGCACCCCCCGCTTGTGTAGTAGTTGGAAGTGTTCGATCAGCAGCCGGCGCCCTTCTGCGGCGTCGCCGCGGGCGATAGCCTGACCGATGCGATCATGGTAATCCCATACCTCCTGTAGATAGATATAGTCGGCGTAGGTGTTCAGTTCCACCGCCTCGTAGGCGTCCCAATAGGCCTCCAGGATGCCGATCACGAATGGATTGTTGAGGCGGCTGAAGATGGTGAGGTGAAATGCTCGGTGTTCGCGGAAGGGGATCTGGATGCGGGGCTGGTTGAGCTTACGTTTGGCCTCCTCCACCAGGGCGCGAAGATGCTCTTTATCCTGGTCTGTGAGCAGAGCGGTGGCCTCGCTCCAGTACGCCGCCTCCAGGTGGTTGCGCATATTGCTGAAATTGTCGAACTGTTGGGGATCCATGGCCAAGGCGACCATGAGGCTGAGTTGGACCGGCGGGTGAAAGCGGTATCCGGTGAAGGTGACGCCTCGGCGCGGGCTGGCTTTTACCAAGCCCAGGGCCCGGGCCACATCCAGTTGCTCCCGCAGCTTTCCGGTGCTGATGCCGATCTCTTTGCTCAATTCATTGAGCGGTGGCAGCCGGTCGCCGGGCTGGTAGCCGTTGCCGACAAGATAGCGTAAGAATTCGGATGGCAGCCGGGAAGCGATCATGGCTGGGACGTCCTCTCCGTTGAGGGAATTCGTCATAATAATCAGATTAATCGAATTAAACGCAGTAATTAAAACAAAAAAGGGACAGACTGTCAAATTTCAGGTGTTCATCATTGAAACACCTTCGCCTGACTTTGGCTGTGAGCGCGGGTACGCTTTTCTAACGTGGTGAGTGTATTTCCGAAAATTGACATCAGAGATGAAAGGTATTACTATTACAAGTAATACCGAATACTATTTTGATTTCAGTAGAGGAGGTGCGTCATGCGGGTGACGACCAAAGGGCAAGTGACGATCCCCCAGGGAATTCGGGAGAAGCTAGGGATTACGCCGGCAACAGAGGTTGATTTTGTCGAAGAGGGGGGGCGCGTCTATCTGGTCAAACGCAAGGAGAACGCAGCTTCCACTCGCAAATTCGCCAGACTGCGCGGCGTCGCCACCGTCAAAATGACCACCGATGAGATTATGGCGTTGACTCGGGGAGAAGAATGAAGGGAGTGCTCGTTGATTCTAATGTGATTCTGGATCTTTTCCTGGATGATTTTCGGTGGGCGGATTGGTCTGAGTCTGTTTTGGCTGAACATAGCAATTCCGCCCACCTCTTCATCAACAACATTATCTATACGGAAGTCTCGATTGGCTTTGCCCGCATAGAGGCATTGGAATCTGCACTCGCGCAGGGTGGATTCCAGCTTTTGGCGATCCCCAAAGAAGCCCTCTTTTTGGCGGGGAAAGCTTTTTTGCGTTATCGACGAGGACATCAGGGAACGAAGCGATCTCCGCTGCCCGACTTCTACATTGGCGCGCAAGCCGCTGTGCTGGGACTACCATTGATTACGCGCGATTCCTCTCGCTATCGCACCTACTTTCCCTCGGTTCGGCTAATCACACCTCAGCCCAGATGAGATCGTATCGTGACCGTTACCAGTTGCGCGGGAGAACGATTGGTGGCCGGCGCCTCAAAATCATCTTCCAACTCACACCTGGGAACGTTGTTCGTATTATTACAGGATGGGATATATGAGTGACAGCGAGAGAAAATTATCTGACCAGGAAATCGATCAATTTGTCATTGCACAAGCCGACGACGATTCTGCTTGGGAGGATCCTGTTTATGTCCATCGGGAGGTTCCCGCATCTTTGTCTATATCCCGCAGACCTGGCAGCGCGCTCAGCATTTCTTGCGCAATTACATCGGACAGAAAGTCTTGACGCATGGCTTGCCCAAATCATTCAGGAGCGGATAGAAATGGAAGAGGCGGCCTTTATCGAGGTCAGGCAAACTCTGGCGGCAAAGACTGGATAGTTGGACGTAGGAACTTTAGTCACTCGATCGCGTCATCCAGGATCGCGTTGCTCTCACGCACATACTCGTAACGACGCCGCGCCGTGTCCAGCAGATCGCCGATCTCCTCCATGCGCTCGCGCAGGTCCCGTTCGTCGCTGGCCTGCTCCCACGCCTTGCGTAGCAGATCCTCGAACGATTTCGCGCCCTCGATATTGCCCAGAATCAGATCCAACTCGCCGATGACCAACTCGAACATGCGAATCTTGCGCGCCAACAGGTTGATGATGTGGGCCTCGATGGTCTCATTACAGCTCAGGTTGAAGATGGTCACGTCGCGGGTCTGGCCCAGCCGATGCAGGCGGCCGATGCGCTGCTCCACCCGCATGGGATTCCAGGGCAGGTCATAGTTGATCAGCTGGTGGCAAAATTGCAGATTCCGTCCCTCGGCCCCGCTCTCGGTGCTGACCATGACCCGCACGCCAGGAACGCCCCGCTCCGGATCGCCACGGAACGCGGCCACCGCCGCCTCCTTTTGTTGCAGGTTCAACCCGCCATGAAAACCCACCGCGTCGATCCCCCAGTCGTCCAGCTTTTCCACGATCACGTCCAGGGTCTTGCGGAACTCGGTGAAGATGAGAAACTGGCCGGGGAAGCGCTCCAGGATCTCCCGGACCGCGAGCAGTTTTCGCCCCACGTCGATGGACTCGGCCAGCGCCAGATAGCCCCGGAGGTCGGCCCGCACCTGATCGCTGTACCCCCGGTCCGCCACCATTTTGCGCAGGGTGGCGGCCACAGCCTGGGGGCTGGAGGTCAATTCCCGCTGCAACGTGACCAGGGTCAGGCGCAGGGCCTTGGTGCTGTCATCGGTCCGGAAGCGGCGGCGGATATACTGGCTGAATTCGGCGTAGAGCCGCCACTCGTCCTCGCTCAACGCCAGGTGGTAGATGGCGGCCTGGCGGCGGGGGAATTGAACGTCCACCTTGCTGCGCCGGTTGCGGATCATGACGTCGCTGAGCAGGCGGCGCAGCGCAGGCGTGTTCTGGGGATGGCGGCTGTCGCCCGCGAGCAGGAAATGGCGGCGGAAGGAGCGCACTGTCCCCAACTGGCCCGGCGTCAGGATGGTGATCAGGCTGTACAACTCCATGAGATCGTTCTGCACCGGCGTGGCCGTGAGCATGAGCGCGTAGCGCTTGCGGATGCGATTGACGAAGCGCCAGGCCAGGGTGCTGCGGTTCTTGAGCTTGTGGGCCTCATCTACGATGAGCAGGTCGTAGTCCCTGGCCAGGATCGTCTCCCGGTGACGGGGGAGCTTGGCCCGGTCCAGGCTGATCAGCCAGCGCCCCTCGTCCGCCTCCTGCATAGCCTTCCAGTCGGCCGCGGTCTCCATGATGGTGAAGGACTCGTGGAACTTGCTTTCCAGCTCTTCCCGCCACTGCTCAGCCAGGGAGGCCGGCGTCAGCACCAGGATGGAGCGCGCCAGCCCCCGCCGGATCAGCTCCTTCATGATGATGCCGGCTTCGATGGTCTTGCCCAGGCCCACCTCATCGGCCAGGAGCGCCCGGCCGCGCATGTCCCGCAGCGCGCGCAGGGCCGTCTCAAGCTGGTGGGTGTAGTGCTCCACGTCCAGCTCTTCCAGACAGATCAGGCGGTCGAATCCGGGCGTCAGCCGCAGGGCCTCGGCCTGGACCTGCAACTGAAAAATTTCCGGCGGCTCCGGCTGGCGAACCCGGCCATGGATGCGGAAGAAGTTTTCCAGGCTCTGGGGCGTCTCGATGACCCGGGGCGGCAGGTCCACGCCCAGTTGGACGATGCGCGAGGTCATCTCCCGGTCTACGTTGTAGCGATAGCCGCAGCGGAAGCAGACCGTGGCCGTCTCCTCATCCAGCCAGCCGCACTCGGGGCAGCGCTTGCCCATGACCGTGGCCGCTTCTTCGCGCGTCGAAGCCTTGGGCGCTAACCGTTCCTCTGGAATTTCCAACCACTCGAAGCGTTCGTGTGACATGGGGTGCGTGAC
>JAJRVT010000224.1 GCA_024277175.1 Chloroflexota bacterium
CTTAGGCGTTTGGTAGCCTTGTCGAAAGCCGGGGTCGTGAGGATCTCATAACTCATCGAGCAGATCCTCTACCGGTCGGACTTGGCCAGCTTCGACTTGTCTTAACCCAACCTCAATAAGCCGGTGAAAAGTAGGCGACTCCGCCAAAATCTCCGCCTCGATCCGTTCCTCCTCTTCATAGGATTCACGCAGTTCTGCGACAATATCGCTGATCAGCGCCAATTGCTCGGCTGGGCTAAGCAGACGAATGCTTTCCAGCGCCTGTTGATAAGACGAAGTTTTTTGTATCTGCATTTTGCTGTTCCTCCAAACTTTTCGCGTACAATACACTTCATTATAGACCAGCAATCAAGCCCGAACAAACTGTTTTGCGCAAGCCCGAGGCGGGGCAACCATTCAATCTCTCCAATTCCCTCAGCCTCTCTAACCTCCTCAATCTCCCCACCACGCCGTCAATTTCTCCGGATCAGACAACAGCCCCTCTAATTTGAAGCCGATAACCCTCTCTCTGCCGGCCCCAACCGCGGACGCGAGCGCCTGCCTGAATTCGGCGACGGTGTAGCCGGGATCGTCGGGCAGGGCCTCGATGACAGGCCAGACGGGGCATGAAACCTGCGCAGCCAGGCGCGCCGTCACCTGACCGATCCAGGCCGGATCGCGGCCGCAGAGGCGGTGGTAGACCATGGGCGAGAGGACGTCCGCCAGCGGGCCGAGCAGGGCCGGGTCCTGGCCAACGATGCGGATGTGCGCGTTGTTCACGCCGGTGTGATCCAGCCCATCGTCACCCGTCCACGGCGCGGTGAAGAGGCCCAGCAACGCACCCGGACGCAATCGGTCGACCAACGCGCGCGCCTCTTCCACGAAGGAGGCGATCTGGCGGCTGCGCCAGGCGAACCAGTCGTCGGCCAGGTCGTGGAGCAGCAGGCGGGCCAGGGCCGGCGTGGCAATATCCGTGGGAATCGAGAGGCCTGTATCGGTGATGAAATGGCGGATGGTGCGCTCGTCGAAGGAACTGTCGTAGAGGCGCAGCGCCGACGTCTCCCAGCGGGCCGGCCAGCGAATGAAGTCCAGCCAGACGCCATCCACGGGCAGTGCGGTCAGGGTTTCCCTCAACTGGGCCAGGCGATGGGCTCGCAGATCGTCGTCCGTGGGTAGAGCCGGACGATACCATTCCTGGATCGGGGCCGGGCTGCCGTCGGGGAGGATGGGACGGCTGTGGGGGAAGCGGGTCCAGAGGTCGTCCATGGCCAGGAAGACCGGCTGGGAAAGGTAGACCGCCAGCCCGGCCGCGTGGAGTCCGTCCACCCACTCGCGGTGGGGGTGTTTGAGAAAGACGCCGTCGCAGCCCATGGCCAGCAGCCGGTCGCCAATCTGGCGAGGAGTCTGGTCGTGGAAGGCGGGGATTTGATCGGTCAGCCCGTAGATGATGCGGTTCATGGCATGCGTCATGGCATCACATCACTGGCGCATATGGTGAATATCTGCATAGGAACGGTCACTTTCAGTTTCTGCATACGAAAGCGGAAGAATTGCACGCGGATTCGTCTTGGCCTACTTTGCTTTCTTGTCTGTTATTTTGTTATACTGTTGTTTGTTGAGGCATATTGACTCCTTGGCTGGCAGGCCTTTTTGAGTCAATTTTGCCTCATTTTGCATTCTTTTGTCCAAACCACAGGAAACGTTAGAACCAGGAATCAAACGGGGAGCGCGATTTTCGCATTCCGGGAATGGGGCGTTACAACTTCGCTCACTCGAGCGTTCCTGCCCCATTCCCGGAATGCATTTGTCAAAAAATATGATTTCATTTGCACCCCTCTTCACCTACGGCACCCTCATGTTCGACCAGGCTGCGTTTCATCGCCTGGCTCCGGCCGTGCTCTGCTACGCGCCCGCGCGCCTGCCGGGCGCAGTGCTCCACGATCTGGGCCGCTATCCCATGGCCGCGCTGTCGGAGGCGGGCGACCAGGCGGCTCAGGTTGTGCATGGCGAGCTCCACTGGCTGGCTTCGGAAGGCTACGAACGCACCCTGGCTCTCCTGGACGCGTACGAGGGTGACGGCTACACGCGTGCGATCATTCCCGTGATCCTGGCGGAGACGGGGGCAAGGGTGGAGGCGTGGGTCTACCTGGGCAAACCTGAAATCGCTGCCCGGTTTCCCGTCATCCCCGGTGGGGATTGGCGGGTTTATGTGGAGCGGAGCGGATATTCTGTTTCTATGGAGGAATCTCGTTGATGACTATTCTCGATGCATTTCGGCTGGACGGAAAAGTCGCGCTGGTGACCGGGGCCAATCGCGGTTTGGGGCGGGCCATCGCGGCGGCCCTGGCCGAAGCCGGCGCGGACGTGGCCGGCCTCAACCGCTCCTCGGACAACGGCGGCGCGGCCGCGCTGGTGACGGCCGCGGGCCGGCGCTACCACCACATCGCCTGTGACCTGGGCGCGGCCACCCGCGCGGACCTGAAGGCCGCCATCGACGAGGTGATCGACCAACTGGGCGGGCTGGACATCCTGGTCAACAACGCCGGGCTGATCCGGCGCGCGGACATCCTCGACTACAGCGACGAGGACTGGAACCTGGTCATCCAGGTGAACCTGACCGCGGCCTTTCAACTGGCCCAACTGGCGGCCGGGCGCATGGTGGAGGCCGGTGGCGGCAAGATCATCAACATCGCCTCCCTGCTCTCCTTCCAGGGCGGCATCCGCGTGCCCGCCTACACCGCCAGCAAGCACGGCCTGGTGGGCGTGACCCTGGCCATGGCCAATGAGCTGGCGGGGAAAGGCGTCAACGTCAACGCTATCGCGCCGGGCTACATGGTCACCGACAACACCGCGGCCCTGCGCGCGGACCCCAAGCGCAACGCCGCCATCCTGGAGCGCATCCCCGCCGGCCATTGGGGGGAACCGGAAGAGTTGCAGGGCGCGGTCGTCTTCCTGGCGTCCGACGCCGCCAACTATGTGCATGGCGCGGTCCTGCCCGTGGACGGGGGCTGGCTGGCGCGGTAGCAAACGGTTCGTAGTGTGCGCTTTAGCGCCGCCCCGTTCGTAGTGCGCGCTTTAGCGCGGGACCGGACAAATGAGCGCTAAAGCGCTCACTACGAACGGGTGCGAACGGGTTGCGAGAACGTCACGCAGGGATGCGTGACCTACTACAAACAGGAGTGGGGATGATGAAAAAAGTCGTCACCTTTGGCGAGATCATGATGCGCCTGTCGCCGCCGGGCTACCAGCGCTTCGGCCAGGCCCGAAGCTTTGACGTGGTCTACGGCGGGGGCGAGAGCAATGTGGCTGTCTCCCTGGCCAACTACGGGATTCCGGCCGAATTCGTCACCCGCCTGCCGGAGAACGACCTGGGCGACGCCTGCCTGGCCTATCTGCGCCAGTACGGTGTGGGCGTGGACCATATCGTGCGCGGCGGGGAGCGCCTGGGCATCTACTTCCTGGAAATGGGCGCGATGCAGCGGGGCAGCAAGGTCGTCTACGACCGGGCCCACAGCGCGCTCTCCACCGTCCAGCGGGGCATGATCGACTGGCGGGCCGTCTTCGCAGACGCGGACTGGTTCCACTGGACGGGCATCACCCCGGCCATCTCGGCCAGCGCGGCCGACGCGCTCCTGGAGGCGCTGGAGACGGCCCGGGAGATGGAGCTGACCATTTCGTGCGACCTCAACTATCGCAAGAAGCTGTGGAAGTGGGGCAAGACCCAGCGGGAGGTCATGCCCGACCTGGTGCGCTACTGTGACGTGACCATCGGCAACGAGGAGGACGCGGACAAGGCCCTGGGCGTCAAGGCCCCGGAGACGGACGTGGTCGCGGGCAAGGTGGAGGCCGGGAATTATCGCCACGTGTGCGAGGAGATGGCCCGTCAGTACCCAAACCTGAAGACCATCGCCATCACCCTGCGCGGCTCCATCTCGGCCAGCCACAACACCTGGTCCGCGGTCCTGTGGCGGGACGGGACGTTTTACACCGGACCCGACTACGACATCACCCACATCGTCGACCGGGTGGGGGGCGGAGATTCCTTCATGGGCGGGCTAATCTACGGCCTACGCACCCTGGACGATCCCCAGCAGGCCCTCGATTTCGCGGTCGCAGCCTCCTGCCTCAAGCACTCCATTTTTGGCGATTTCAACCTGGTGACGGTGGCCGAGGTGGAGAAGCTCATGGGCGGGGATGCGTCCGGGCGGGTGAGTCGGTAATATTGGAAGAGATTGGGAGATTGAAGAGAATAGAACGCGGATTTGGCGGATTAAACGGATCAGACCGGATTCTTCAAAGAAAAATCCGTGGGAATCAGCCCAATCCGCTCAATCCGCGTTCTATCATCAATTCAGGACACAAACCATGGCCAAATTCGACCGTCTGACGGTGCTCAATACAATCATCGAATCCGGGCTGGTTCCCATCTTCTATCATGACGATATCGAAGTGGTGAAGCGGGTAGTGGACGCGGTGGCGGCCGGCGGCGCGCGGGTGCTGGAGTTCACCAACCGAGGCGACCGGGCCTGGCATCGCTTTACCGAACTGATCGAGTATTGCGATCAGACCCACCCTGACCTGATCCTGGGCGCAGGCTCCATCGCGGACGCGCCCACCGCGGCCCTGTACCTGGCCAGCGGCGCCAACTTCATCGTCGGCCCCATGTTCAACCCGGAGGTGGCCCGACTTTGCAATCGGCGCAAGATCGCCTATGCTCCAGGCTGCGGCACGGTCAGCGAGATCTCGACCGCGGAGTCCTACGGTGTGGAGATCGTCAAGATCTTCCCCGGCGGACAGATCGGCGGCCCGGCCTTCATCAAAGCCGTGCGCGGCCCCATGCCCTGGACCCGCTTCATGCCCACCGGGGGCGTGGCCGCCAGCGAGGAGAGTCTCCGCGGCTGGTTCGAGGCCGGGGCCTGCTGCGTGGGTATGGGCGGCAAGCTCATCCGCAAGGAGTGGCTGGCCGCCGGCGACTACGACGCCATCACCCAGAACGTGCGCCAGGTGTTGGCGTGGATCGAGACGGTGAAGCGCTGAGTACGACGATGGAATAGAACGCGGATTGAGCGGATTAGGCGGATCTACACGGATCTAAAAAAATCCGTGTAGATCCGCCTAATCCGCTCAATCCGCGTTCTATCTGCCAGTCAGGACAAGACGCGGACGCGGAACAGGTGATCCCTTGACTCAACAACCCCAACCATTGTTACAGATTCGCCATATCTCCAAAGCCTTCACCCCGGGCGAACCGGTGTTGGACTATGTCAACCTGGACGTGGCTCCGGGCGAGATCGTCGGCCTGCTGGGGCCTAGCGGCTGCGGCAAGACCACCCTCCTGCGCATCGTCGCCGGGCTGGAGGAGCCGGACGCGGGTCAGGTCCTCTATGCAGGGCGCGACCTGGCCCAGGTCTCCGTCCACGAGCGGGGCTTCGGCCTCATGTTTCAGGACTTTGCGCTCTTTCCCCACAAGACAGTAGGCGAGAACGTGGCCTTTGGCCTGCGCATGGCCGGCCAGCCCAGGGCAGCGATCGACGCCCGCGTGGGGGAGATGCTGGGCCTGGTCGATCTGGCCGGCTACGCGGACCGTTCCATCTTCGACCTGAGCGGGGGCGAGCGCCAGCGGGTGGCCCTGGCCCGCAGCCTTGCGCCCAGCCCCGGCCTGCTCATGCTGGACGAACCCCTGGGATCGCTGGACCGCAGCCTGCGCGAGGAGCTGATGACCGAACTGCGGCTCATCCTCAAACGGGTGGGCGTGACCGCGCTCTACGTGACCCACGACCAGCAGGAGGCCTTCGCGGTGGCCGACCGCATCGTGGTCATGCAGCGGGGCAGCGTGGAGCAGATCGGCGCGCCCCAGGCCATCCACGACCGGCCGGCCAGCGAGTTCGTGGCCCGCTTTCTGGGTTTCCACAACCTGCTGCCGTCCACGGTTGCGCCCGCGGGCGATGCTTTGCCAGGCCGCGTGCGCGTCGAGACCGCGCTGGGAATCATCGAACTGGTGGGCGTGAATTGGGTTCCAGAGGGGGAAGCGCCGCGCCAGGCCCTGCTCCTCATCCGGCCGGAGGCGGCGCGCTTTGTGGCTGGTCATGGGGAAGCCGGCGGGGACGGGGATGGCCCCTGCGCGCGGGCGGGCCAGGGCGTGGGCGGGCTGCCGGTGCGCGGCGTGCTGGAGTCCAGTTCCTTCCGGGGCAGCTACTACCGGCTCACCCTGCGCGCCTTCACCCCCGCGGACCCGCGTACGCCCACCCTGCCCCTCACCTTTGACGCACCGGCCTATCGTCTGCTCGCGGTGGGAGAACGGCGGCCCGTGGATCCCGCGGCGTTGGTTCCGGGTGCGGAGCTTTGCCTGGCGTTGGATCCGGCGTTGATGACGCTTTTGTGAGGGGTGGACGTCTCTTTTTTGCAAGATTGCGCAAATTACGTGTTTTGCGTAAAATATGTGTAGCTAATCTTGTCATTTCAGGAGGCGAATATGGAATCCGTGGTCACAATTTCCCGAACCGAACTCGCCCGCAACACCCGTCAGACGGTAGACCGTGCGCGGCGCGGTGAAACCATTCTGGTCAAGAGCTTTGGCGAGGAGCAGGTCGCTATTTTGGACATCTACGACTATCGGCTTCTGCGCGCGATCGCCAGTTATCAGGCGCGCCCTGATGCACCTGTGCAGCACGAGGATGAAACTCCAGCTGGACTTGATGAGGAAACGATGGAAGAGATTTCGCACGAAAAGGGTACCCAAGCGGCTTGGAATCTGGTCATTCATGCCTATCTGAACGGCGATATCAGCCTGGGGCGGGCCGCGGCCTTGCTGGGGCTGAATCGGTTTGATCTTCTGGCCCGCTTCGATCGCTTGAGGGCGCCATTGCGGATGGGGCCTGTGGATGAAGATAAGGTTATCACTGACAACTGGCAGGCTTTGGGAGCGTAAAGGTTTGAGTGCCTCCTAAAACGGTTAGCATTCCCGGATTAGGCCAGGCCATCTTCCGCTGCGGCATATTTTGTGGTCTAATCCCAAGACCATTCAAATAAGGATTGTGGCTACAGATCGCAGCAAACGTTTTCGGATGTGTACTCTGGCGATCGGTTCCTATAACCCGTTCGGATCGCCTTCAGTATCCGCTTATTTGAATGGTCTTGGGCCTAATCCCGGAATGCGGATTTGACTCATCTAGCAGCTTGTCGAAGAAGGATTACTCTGGTAAGAGGACTCCAATTTTAATCCTATGCGAAGCGATTTTCAGCATTTTGTGTCGCATAGCACAAATTATTATCGAATCGCCTACTATATAAAGACAATTCAACGGAAATCTACCTGCATATAGTGCTGTTCCTCCCCGACAGCCTGCTAGAACGCACCTTCAAGGTTGATGATCTGCTATTTTATAAAGTCTATTCGCCGAAATGGATTTAGCTACTTTGCGTTCCTTTTGGGCCAAAGTCGAGATAGAGAAATATTTTTCTTAGTGCGCTTAACTTGCTCTACTGAGACAAAATATTTTGAGTATGGATTCTCTTCTGGTAATTGGATGTTTTTATCTTGCAACACGCGATGTAACGCCGCAATATATTCGATTTCTCTATCGTTACCACCCTCTTTTTTAAGATAGTCTATGGAGTATTCTAAACGAGTTAACACTTCGCGTTTTGATTCAGTTCCTCGCATCGCACTAATTGTCTCGTCTGCAAATTTACGAGCAATTGTAGCTGGCATTTTACAACCCGGTTCAGTGTCAATTTCCGTGAGCAGATCTCCAGCGTATCCAGCATCTAAATTCATCATGCTACGTTCCTGTAGCACAGATATCAATATGTCTATAGCCTTTTCATGTTCACCGGCTAAATGTAGAGTTTTCGCATAATCTGGAAGAATTACATGTGTCAATAGAGTAGGTACATTTTCCTCTTTTATGATATTAAGAATTTTTTCATAGTACATCTTTGCCTGTGAATATAGTCCCTGATCCTGAAATAGAAGAGCAATGTGGTGTAAAGTTATTATACTTTGATCCAAAGCGAAAGGAGTATCCAATTTATTCGAATGTGACAAGGACTCTTGGTACAATTTGAGAGCATCGGTATAGTTTTTCTTATTGCATGACGATTGTGCCAAAGTAAACAGAGCTTGTGATATAGCATAGCTGTCATCTACTTTTCTGAATACTCGTAGAGCTTCCAATACGTCTGTTTCTATGTCAGCAGTAGGATTAAATTTGATTAAAATATCTGCTCTTTGTAAGTATGTGCTTGCCCTAAATTTGCGACGTGGTGACGTATGTAATCGATCATATGCATGTTGAATATATGAAAGTGCTGTTTCGTTATCACCTTGTGATAAAGCAGATTGACACATATTCACATAAATGTCTGCTGCTTCCTCTCTGACCAACATAGCACACCAATCCATAAGTGCTAAAGAAGTAGAGCCAATTTCAATCGCCTTTTGGTGATATCCATGTTCTTTTAGAATCGATTGGAACAGACCCATTGAATATATAAACAGACGGGGTAAACCATCGACACGCCACTCATTTTTAGTCAAAATTTGAGCAAAATCCAAAGATGTCGTGTAAAATTGCATTGCAACCTCTGGCATATTTAGAAACTTTAGGGTGACATTACCACCTTCTAGCATCGAGTATAGGAAAGTGGGTTTTTCAAAAGAATCTATATTGGACTGACTGGCAAAGCTTCTGGATGATTGCTCAAATGCTATTGCAGCCATACTCCAGTTTTTTAATACTCCTTGAACTCTACCGATCCAATGATATAGTATGCCGTCACTACAACCTAAATCCCTCCAATCACTTTCGTTATATCTGGATGTCCAGAAGGTGGCATTATTTGTCTCTTTGAGTGTTAGGGCTTTTTGATAGTTCTCTAGCGTTTCGTCATAACGCGCATATGCCGCCAAAGCTGGATTTAATTCTCGAATTCTTTCGGCATCATAATTCGAGTTCCCGAGTTTCATATAGTAGCTCGGGCTAATATCAATTATTGATTGCACTTGTTCATCAATGAATCGGCTATTGTTCAAACAGATTATTTCTAGTGCATCGAGGGATGTTTTTGATATATTAATAGATTCGTCATATATTTTTGGGATAAGTGATGCTCTGATTTTTCCAACAATTGGGTTATCTATATGCGCTCCAATAATATCTGATAAGCCATAGCCAATTCCACCATAAGCGGTGGGCTGTACATAGTCGATTATTTCAAGAATGAGATCGCATAAATCTTCAACGTTAGGAAAACTTTCCGTGTGTCTCGCTAAATAACTGCCAAGACCGTAAGCAGCAGCACTGCATAATTCTGGTATTTCGCGTTGTTTCAAGTATTTGATAAGCTCTGGATAAGCATCTTCATTACCAACTTTACCAAGGAGTACTAACGTCCACGCCAAATTTGTAATATTTGTAATATCTTCGGCGGCATGAAGATATGATATCAATTGGGGAGTAATATCGATGTAGTCTATAAGGCGCGGATTAAGAATATCATCCGATTGAGATCGATGGAACCGCTTGATTAGGGCTAATACTACAGGAGGAATGTCTCGGAAACCAGTTGCTGCAACATTAGCCCCGTGGTTAAGTCTAGGCAATAACAAATCTAAACGGCTTCGGGCGGCTAAAACCATAGCAATTTGAGATCTCCATGGATCATGTTTGATTACATCTTCAAGTACGCTATCTAGACGTTGCACTAATAAGTCATCAGTCCAATTCCCATTTTCTTCATAGAGATTTTCTCTCAATATGGTTTTGCACTCATCGCTGTTAATATATGCCAACCCCGTAGCGGCGGAATCTGCAACAAAATAGTGCACATATCCCGTGAAAGCGCTACCTCTTGACCAAATTTCGATATCTTTTAGTGCTGTCTTCAAATAGGGAATAGCGTCCAGATGTTTATGTTTGCCTAAGGTAAGCGCTATATCGTATCGAACACGAGGGTTTGGATGATTCAGGAGGATTTTGCCTAAATCTTTGATGCCTACAGGGCGATTCATCTGGAGAATGGCTCTAGCAATCGTGGATGATACGTCTGGGTGATCTGAGTTAATAGCTTCTAGCAACCGGGGGACGGCCCATCCTCCTAAGTTTGATATATACTGCCCAAACCACTGTTCACGAAGCAGTGATGCGTTTGGCATTTTGTCATAGAAAAAATGCGCACTTTCATCTAGTATCTCTAATATTGCGTCAAGAGCTTCGTAACTATGAATATATGACATCGCTTCAACAGCTGTAAGATAGTCTCCCCAGGCCCAACCTAACTCATAAAGAATGTCTCCATTGCTTGTCATTGCCCATGTCGGGTTAAGCATTATGGATTTCAGCAGGTGAACGACTTGTTTTTTTTGTTTACTTGTGTCTGACAGACGGTTTGCAATTTTTGCCATTGCGATCAGAATTTCTGCATTTTTAGGATATTGTTCCTGTAGTTCTATCAATATATCGATCGCTTGTTCATCCCCTATTTCGCCAATGAGCTTCACTAAGTTTCCTTGCGATTTTTGGGGAAGAATTTTTAATAGAGCTTGTTGGATTTGTTTTCGGTCTGAGCTACTTCGCGTCGATAAAATTCCCAATGAAGCAAGATATGCTTCCTTTTGGAGATAATCATCAATATTTTTTAGATCGATACGATGTGCCGCAAAGTAATCAGCGAATAATTGATGCTGAAAGCGTAACTCGTTTTCCTCTAGCGATATGATTTGGGATTCATCAAGAATTTTTAAAAATTTTGCATCTAATGTCCGTTCGGCTTCTTTGCGCGATAGTAAGCGTTGACCGATTTTTGAGAATGCGATATGAGCTAAGTCATCAATTACAGCATCCACTTTCGCATACTTTTGCTCCAGAATGTGATCACTTGCTAGCAAATCTAGAATTCTTGGAGTTTCCCATAGGTTTCTGATTATCGTAGTAACGATGTGCCACTGTGTTCGAGTATATAACAACGTATCGTTAGAATTTTTCGCCTGCAAGTGTTGAAATTCTGTTATCATTGCGGTGAGAAAGAACGGATTTGTTGCGAGTTGTGAAATGCGAGATTCAAATTTATCCCGGTCCGCCGGAAGTACTATGTTAGTGAATTTATCGGCTAACATAGTATCTCTTAGCAACGTGTTGGCAAATGTGAAAATCTCCATAGAATCTAAAGATTTCAATTCGGCAGCAGGTATATTAAAACGCCGAATCCCGAAAAAGTGAGATGTTCGACATGTCAATACTAATTTTACGTTTGTTCTTTCTACCCATTCCTTGAGGATACGTATGTTAGAATTAACTTCATCAAGACCATCTAAAAATAAACAGAATGGAGTCTTTTCCAATTGCTGCCTTACTGAGTTACCCTGAATTACTGATGCTGGAAGATTATGAGTCAGGTGATTGTGTAAAAAATCATTAAAGTCTTCTCCTCTCCAACTGTATAGATTAATAAAAACAGGTAATGGAGCTTTCAGATCATCAAGTGCTTTTTGAGCGGCTTGAATCGCAAAATGCCGTAAAACAGTAGATTTACCTGCTCCAGATTCTCCAACTAACATAAGTTTACGATATTTGTCATACAGGGTTAAGGCATTTGTACTCGATAATTTGTTATCTTTTGCATCAGATGAATTTAATATTTTTGTCTGGAGATCGCAGTATTCTTCAAAGCCAAAAATCGAGCGTTGGTCATTTAACAACTTTGTCATCAAATTTTTAAGATATCGCGTTCGAGGTGTGTCTATTCTGTTGTCTAAGGTAATGACATATTCAATAGGTGTCACTAGAGCAGTAGAAAATTCATCAGATCCTTCTTCTTTTACACGCTCTGTTAATACGCCAATGACATTGTTTTCTCCAAATATTATTGGTGCCCCGCTCATACCATGGTAGCTTCCATGCATGTCCAATTCATACAAGTTAATACCATCTCGAATAGTTATTCCTTTTAATTTTCCTTGTGCTGATTTATATTCTCGGTGCAACCCTTTACTTACAGCATATCCAATAACCCAAACATCAGAGGTGGGAGCAATGTGCGTTAATAATGTGGGAACTTCAATGTCATCTGGTAGAGGTTCAGATAATTCGAGCAATACAATGTCTTCCTGATGGGCAGGCTTTATCCCGATCAGGGATTTAATTTTAAAAAGTATTGTTTGTCCAAGGGGTTGGAATCGTAAATTGGAGATGGCAATAGGTATATTTGAATTCGGCTTGTTTATAACATGGGCGGCTGTTGCAACAAGTCGATAGTCGGGAGCAACAATAAAACCAGATCCAAGTACTTTATCATCTGTACGTATCGTTCCTACAAAAGAAGGAGGAGTTGGCATAATGATGAAACCTTTCAGTAGACTTTACGCTCTATCTGGTGCTTTGTAAGTGAGTGTTACAGATATTTGTGCTTCACCGCTTACCCTGGCTATAACTGCACCATATTCTCCATTTAGCGTTATCCCGAATGTTAGTTGAAATTCATCTGGCGATGATGTGTCGTCAATATTACGTACTTCTTTTACTGTGGCACTAGCTACTAGACGAATAGTTTTTAATGCCATACGAAATGAACCCGCAGCTTGACTGGCAACTTTGTCAACGCCTACTTTTTCAGAATAATAACTTCCATGCGTGTCAATTTCAACAAAGACTTCTTCTCCATCAATTTGAATTGGCACTATTTCAGGCATAAAAGGCTCCTTGATATTAAACTGAAAACGAGATAAGGCTTATAAGTATAATCTATACTTCTTCCGGGTGCGATCCCATATTTACGGTTAGCGAGAATAGACATATCAGAAGAGAAGACCCACGGTTTAAGCTGTTGCCAGCAACCGCTTTTGTAGAAAGTGTGCGAGAGCAACGTGGCTTCGGTGTTGAGTTTGCACCAAGAACCGATCGGTGGTGCGAACGAGCGTGATCGATGTCCTTCATCATCCTCCATCACGTAGATGATGAACAGCGTGGGTTCTCGCCATGGCACTTTGTACTAAGTGTATTTCTTGGCGGTCTTGGATCCTCGTTTTTTCTCTCGCAATCGAATACAACCGCCATCAGTGCTGACGATCACCCGTTTGCCAGCCAGATTTTTTTGATTCTGATTGGCATAAGTGTGTCTGTTCAACATTTCGGGAAGACTCTCAAAAATTTCTGCGGCTCTCTATGCAACCTCTCGCGGCTTTCTGCGTCCCCATTTTTTTGAAGTGTTACCGTTCATTCTCTGAACCCCTACTCCACCGGCTCCAACAACCGCAACTGACTCGTGTTCGCAGGCGCCCACGCCTCCGTCCCATCGGGCAACTGCACCTGCCACCAGACGATGGTGTCGGAGTCGCCCTGGGCCCAGACCGGTCCGCCGATGATGACCGCCTGGTCGCCTTCTTTCATGTAGGCGACGTCTACGCCCGACTCGGCCCCAGGCTCGCTGCGCAGGGTGATCTGGTAGCCGGGAACGACGCGGACGGTCTGGCCCACGGCCAGGTCGGGATGCGCGTTCTTGCTGGGCGGCAGGCCATTGGTCTGAGGAGCTGGATTCGAGCCCGTGGCCGCCGTCGTCTGCGTTTCCTGTGACGTTTCTCCCTGGGAACTGGATTCAACGGGGGCGCTGACCGCTGGTGCAGCGCCGTCGCTGGACGCTGTCTGGCGTTGGCCCATGAAGTGTGAGACCCCCCAGATGATGGCCGCCACCAGCAGCAGGCCGATGACGACGCCGGCCACCATCTTCCAGTTGACGCCGCCTGACTTTCCGCCCGCCGAAGCCTGCTTTTTCGACTGGCCGGCCGGCAGGGGCACATCCACAGCCGAGCGTTCCGGGAAGGTGTGCATGACTCGCAGTTGCACCGGTTCCCGGCTGTAGTAACGGTCCTGGAGGATGAGCTGGGATTGGCGCAGCGCCACCTCGCGCATGGAATCTTCCAGGTCGTCATAGAGATGGAGCTCAGCGCGCACGGGCCGTTGCAGCCGATCCTGCAACACCAACAGGCCGGCGATGGGCATGCCGGTCCGGTCCGTGATGTTGTAATACTTGGCTTCGATGGCCTGGAAGCTGGCCGGCGCGCGAATGCCGCCGATGGAGCTGGTGGTCTTGAGCGGGGAGTCATTGGCTGTCATGATGTCACCTGTGGCCTGGATGAGACGATGCTTGGATATGAACCTAACCGGAGGTGAACAACAACACTCAGATGGCCAGACAATTCCAGGCCACCTCCCGGCGGTTCTCAACTCTAATTATTGCGACGGGAGGGCCAGTTTGACCGTTCCCCCCACGCGTGCGTTTGATTCATTGTATGTCATCATGCGTAAATTGTATTCGGCAGCCATATCAGGGCGCAAATTGCCCGCCCAGAACAGGCTGTCTCCCACCTTGCGGTACGGATAATCGCCCTCAGGCAGCCCGCCGATCTGCGCACCCCGGTCGTCGGCCCCCAGATAGCTGTAGGTGATCCCTGCGAAATTTTCGCCCATGTTGGCTCCGGTGGTGAAGGGGAAGCGCAGGGTCGCGTCGCTGATGCTGGCGTTGGTCTGAACCGGCTGTACGCCCTGGACCGTCAGTTGATGAACGCCGGCCGCGCGCACGGATTGATCGCCCACCCGGTAGATGCGCATGCGCAGGTTGTATGTCACGCCCGGAACGCCTGGCCACGCCCCGTCATAGTCCAGCGAATCGCCAGCCACGCGCACGCTGCGCAGGCCGGCGATGGTGAATTCGGCCCCCGCGTCGCTGACGCCCACCAGTTGAATGTCGGTCCCGGGCACGCGGTCGCCCACGCGCAGACCGCGCTCAATCGGTCCGTTGAAGATCATGCCGCCCGGCGGCGTCTGGACCAGGGGCAGATCGCCCAGGTCCGGCAGCCCCGGGATCTGGCTCAGATCGGGCAGCCCCAACTCGCTCAGCAGCCCCGGCAACTGCTCCAATTCCGACGGCAGGCCGGGCAATGACGGCAACTGGGGAATATCCGGCAGTTGCGGCAGATCCGGCAAGCTGGGCGCTTCGTCCCCGCCCAGCCACGAGGGCAAGCTCCCGCCACAGCCGGCCAGGAGCGCCATCGCCGCCAGCGCGATAATCAATCGGCTCATCCATACACGCATCGGAGATCGCATCTCTTCCCTTCCCTCGCCGTAGGTGCGGTTCCAAGCCACACATTCTCTGGCTATTCAGCGTCCATCCTTGGAACGCGGATTTTCACGGACGGGAGCGGATTTTCGCAAATTTTTCCAGAAAAATCTGTGAAAATCCGTTTATATCAGCGAAAATCCGCGTTCTACCAAAGCCTCTCTGCACAGTCACCTTTGTCACTTCAATACGCCCCCAGATCCCGCAGCCGCTGATCGCTGATGCCAAAATGGTGAGCCACCTCGTGCAACACCGTGCGTCGCACCTGGGCGCGGATGGCGTCCTCATCTCCGGGCGGGCAGACGCGCAGGATGGGCTGGCGAAAAATGGTGATCTTGTCGGGCGGCGTCAGGCCATAGCCGCTGGTGCGGTTGGTCAGGGGCACGCCTTCGTAAAGCCCCAGCAATAGACGCCCCGGTCCCAGCCCCACACTCTGCAACTGCCAGGGCGTGGGCCACTCCTCCACAAGGACGGCTACATTGTCGATCATGTTCCAGAGCTCGTCTGGGATGTTCTTCAGCGCTTCGTCCACCAGTTCCTCGAATCGTTCCCGCGGGACTGTTGGCTGTCGGTAGTCGAATCGGTTCATGGTTGATAGTATAAACCGTTTCGCCCTCTGGGACAATGGCGCGGCGGCTGAATACGTCAGGACCCGATTCCATTGTCCAATCGTTGGATGATAGACGGGTTTTATTTGTGTTTTTCTGGTATGCTACCGATTATGAAAATCAGTTGTGCGTTGTTCCATGCTATTCGGCGTTTCACTGCTTCCCTGTTCTCCTGGCCCCTGTCAGGACGTCGCTCCCGCCACCTCGCCATTCTGTCGATGACGATCATGGCCCTGCTTGCGCCATCGCTCACCGCGCGCGCTCAGACGTCTGGACTTGCGGAGGGGCAATTCGTCCGCGCGGCATCTGGCGATCTGCGCGCGGATACGCTTCTCATCGGCGTGGAGGACGGCGTCTCCAGCGATGTGCTGGCGGCGGCTTTGCGCGCCCAGGGGATGGACCTGGTCCGCTTCTGGCCGGCGTTCGGCCTGGCCGAGGCGCGCATGATCGCCCAGGGACCGCGCCAACCACTTGACGCCGCCGCGACCCTGGAACGACTGGCGAGCCAGCGGCAGGCCGTAGAGGCGCTTCCATCCGTGCGCTACGCCGACTACGATCGGCGCATTGCCGCCGCCGATCAGCCGACCGCGACCCAGAAAGCCGCGGGCGTGGACCTGCCCCTGGCCCCGGTGTCCCCCAACGACCCCCTCTTCGATCAGCAGTGGGCGCTGGCGAAGATGCAGGTCGTGGACGCCTGGAACATCACCCAGGGCGGGGGCGGCATGGTGGTGGCGGTCATCGACTCCGGCTATGATCTGGCCCATGAGGACCTCTCGCCGGACTCCCTCTGGACCAACCGGGTGGAAGCCAATGGCGAGGCTTTGGTGGATGACGACGGCAACACCTTCATCGACGATCTCCACGGCTGGGATTGGGTCGAGAACGACGGCGTGATGAACGACTCTTATGGCCACGGCACCCATGTTGGCGGGGCTATCGCGGCCACGACCAACAACCGCTTAGGCGTCGCCGGGCTGGCCCCCGCGCTCAAGGTCATGCCTCTGCGGGTGCTGGATGAATATGGCAGCGGCCAGGTCAGCGACCTGATCGACGCCCTCTACTACGCCCTGCAATCGGGCGCGCGCGTGGCCAACCTGAGCCTGGTCCTGCGTTATGACTCGCCAGCGCTGCACGACGCCGTCATCGCCGCGCAGGAAGGCGGCTTGCTGGTGATCGCGGCCAGCGGCAACTACGGCGCGGGCGTCTACTGGCCTGCGGCCTACCCGGAGACCCTGGCCGTTGCCGCCACCGACAGCGACGACCAGCGCGCCTCGTTCAGCAACGCTGGTCCCCAGGTGGACGTGGCCGCGCCCGGCGTCGATATCCTCTCCACCTATCTGGACAACAGCTATCACACCCAGAGCGGCACCAGCATGGCTACGCCCCAGGTCGCGGCCCTGGCCGCCTTGGTCTGGAACCTGCGACCCGATCTTGCCGGCAGCGGAGTGATCGATCTCATCCGCCGCACGGCCGTAGACGTCAACGCCGACAGCGCACCCGGCTTCGACAACGATATCGGCTATGGCCGCGTCGACTATGACGCCGCGCTTCAGGAGGCGGCTTCCGGGTTGCGCATGGTCCCCCATGACGCCAGCAACTATATCATTTTCGCCGGCGAACCCGCGGCGATCCGGGTGGATGTCACCGCCCCCGCAGCCGGCGAGGGGGATGCGTTGCCCGTGGCCGGCGCGGTGGTGCACTATGCGTTGAATCCTGTGCAGGGTGACGTCCCCACCCAGATCATGGGGCGCTCGGTCAGCGGCGCGGATGGCGTGGCCACCATCGCCTTCCTCTCCCCCGCGCTTGGGGGCGAGTATGAGTTGTCCGTCCAGGTGGGGGCGAATCGGATGACGATTCCGGTGACCGTCACCGCGGAGCCGGCGTGGGTCCGGGTGACGCCGCCCGTGGCTACAGCCGCCGTGGGGGATGACCCGCTGACGCTGGCTGTGAGCGTGGTGGACGACGCCGATCAGCCGGTGCTGGGCGAACTGCCCCTACGTCTGGAAACCGATCTGGGGCATTGGGGCGAGGGCGGGCAGGTCAGGAATGTGATCATTGAGGATGGCTGGTACGAGGCCAGTTTTTATCCCGGCGAGCAAGCCGGGAGCGCAACCTTGCACTTCAGCGTGGGCCAACTGGGGCAGGCCGTAACCGTTGATATCGCGCCGGGCATGGCTGAGCGTATTGAAATGGTGGCCCAGGAGCCGCCGGCCCTTGTGGCCGCCAGCGTCCGGGGTGTGGATCTGGCCTTCGCTGTCGAGGATCGCTTCGCCAATTTCGTGGCGGATGGCACGTCGGTGCGCTTCTTCGCCAGCGCCGGCGTGTTGACCCCCGGTGAGTTGACGACCCGGGGCGGTCAGGTAACGACGACCCTGCGCGTGCCCGCCGACGCGGATTCGCCGGTTCAGGTCTGGGCCGTGGTCCCCGGCGCTCGCGCTCAACTCGAGGTGACCATTCCGGTCATGAGCCATCAGGTGTGGCTGCCCATCGCCGGCGCGCAGTAGGGGGAAATTGAAGATTGAGGATTAAAGATTGGGGATTGGGAGATTTTCGCTCAATCGCCGAGTCTTCAATCTCCAATCTCCCCAATCTCTCCCCTACTCCGCGCCCGCGATCAGGCTGACGAAGACGTCTTCCAGGGAAGGGGTAATGGGCTGGACGTCATGTACAACGACGCCCCCTTGACGTAGGCTGTTGCGGATCGTCTCCTCCGCGCCTTCATCCGTGAGCAGGGCGTGGACGTCATTGCCCTGGAAGGTTACGTTGCGCACCTCCGGCATGGTCTGCAGGATGGCTACGGCTTCGAAGGGCGCGTCACAGGCGATGTTGAGCAACCGCCCATGCACCATGCGCTTGAGTTCGGCCGGCGTGGCTGCCGCGCGCAGCTTGCCCAAATGGATCATGCCGATGCGGTTGGCGTGCTCGGCCTCGTCCAGATAGTGGGTGGTCACGAAGATAGTCACACCCTGGCGGGTCAGGTCGTGGATCAGCGTCCAGAACTCCTGGCGCGAGATGGGGTCAACGCCCGCGGTCGGCTCATCCAGAAAGAGTAGGCGAGGCTGGTGGACGAAAGCGCACCCCAGGGCCAACCGCTGTTGCCAGCCGCCGGAAAGCTGCCCCGCCAGTTGGCGTTCGCGACCGGTCAGCCCGGCCATGGCCACCAACTCTTCCAGCCGCTCCCGCCGCCGGGTGCGGGGCACGTTGTAGATGCCGGCGTAGAATTCGAGATTCTCCCACACCGTCAGGTCCTCGTAGAGTGAGAAGCGTTGGCTCATGTAGCCGATGCCGCGCTTGATCTTCTCCCCTTCTCGCTCGATGTCGAAGCCGAGCACGCGGCCCGTCCCCGACGTTGGCCTGAGGATGCCGCACAACATGCGGATGGTGGTGCTCTTGCCAGAGCCGTTGGGCCCCAGGAAGGCGAAAATTTCCCCCGCGCCCACCGAGAAAGAGATCTGGTCCACGGCCGTGAGGTCGCCGAAACGCTTGGTCAGGTTGCGCACATCGATGATCGCGTCCGTGGCCATCAGGCGATCCGTTTCTGGAAGCGCTTGGCGCTCAGCGCAAAGACGGCGATGCTGAAGAGCGCCAGAGGCAAAACGCTGGGCCAGAGAAAGCGCAGGCCAACGCCTTTGAGCATGATGCCGCGCAGGATGTACAGGAAGTAGGTCATGGGCGTGAGCAGTGAGAGTTGCCGGATCGCGAATGGCATGGTCTCGCGCGGGTACATGAACCCCGAGAGCAGGATCGATGGGATCATGAAGAACATGGCCATCTGCATGGCCTGGGCCTGGGTCTGGGAGACGGTCGAGATCAGCAATCCCAGCCCCAGGGAGCCGAGCAGGTAGAGAAGCGAGAGCGCGCCCAGGAGCAGCAGACTGCCGGCCACGCCTACGCCGAAGAGGATCCAGCCAGCCAGCATGGTCAGGATCGTGGCCGTCGCCGCGGTTACGGTATAGGGCAGCACCTTGCCCAACATCAGCTCCCAGGATTTGACCGGCGTGACGATCAGCTGTTCGAGCGTGCCCCGCTCCCGTTCGCGCACCACGGCAAACGCGGTCAGGATCAGGGCCTGAAAGAGCAGGATCAGAGAGATGACGCCGGGGATCATGAAGTGGGCGCTGCTCATGGTGGGGTTATAGAGCACCACCGGACGCAGGTCGATGCCGGCGGCGGCCGCGCGTCCCAAGCCCCGCCGTTCCAAAGAGGCGGCGGTGATCTCGGCCATACGCGCCTGGACCACCGAACTGGCCGCGAAGGAGGCCGTGGAGGCCACGTTCGGGTCTGAGCCGTCGATGATGAGCTGGACGTTCCCCTGTTGGCCGCGCAGCAACTGATCGCCAAAGCGGGGCGGAATGTGAAGCGCCACCTTGGCGCGGCCGGCGTCGATGGCCTCGACCAACTCGGACTGGGAGAGGGCGTATCCCTCGATGTCGAAGTAGCCGCTGTTTTCGAAGGCCGCAATCAAGGCCCGGCTTTCCACATCGCTCGCCTCATCATAGACCATGGTGGACAGGTGATCGACCACGGTGTCGATGGCGTAGCCGAAAAGCAACAGTTCCATGACCGGCATGATCAGCACCATAGCCAGCGTGCGCCGGTCGCGACGGATCTGGATGAATTCCTTGCGCACCATCGCCAGGAGTCGGGAAATCATAGCCAGCCTCCATCAGGGCGTGGGTGGAAAAGTGGCGTCGGCGGGCATGCCGGGCTTGAGCGCGCCGTCCGGGTTGTCGACCCGCACCTTGACGCCAAAGACCAGGTTCAGCCGGTCGGCTTGGGTTTGCACGTTGCGGGGGGTGAATTCGGCGCGTGGGTTCGTGGAGGTCACCACGCCGTGAAACTCGCGATCAGGAAAGGGATCGACGGTGACGATCACTTCCTGGCCCACCTGCACCCGCCCCAGGTCCTTTTCCAGGACATAAACGGTGAGGTCCAGCACGTTCAGATTGGCCACCGCGGCCACCGTCTGGCTAGGCGTGGTGACTTCGCCCACGTGCAGGGGAACCCGGGTCACCACGCCAGAGATGGGTGAACGAAGCTGGTAGCGGTCGGCGATGATCTGTAATTGCTGAAGGTGGAGGGTGTCGGCCTGCCGGATCTGAAGCTGGATCAATGAGTCGTCCAGGCTGGCCACCACCTGGTCGGCGTCGACGCTGTCTCCTTCCTGGACCAGGTCGACGATGCGCCCGGCCACCTCCGCGCCGATGAGCACCTCGTCAGCCTCCAGCGAACCGGAGGCTGATAGCAGCCCGTCCGTCTCCACCCACGGGGGCGTCCAGGATGAGGCGTAGAGCCACCAGCCTGCCGCGCCGATCAGCAGCAGGAGTAGCAGAACAGGCCCCAACCAGCGCAGACGGCGCGGCTGGCGTCCATTTCCCGCCGGTTGCGTTCCCAATCTGGCGGTTTCTGCAGAGGACATGATCACACCCTCCAGATGTGTACAGGGTTGAAGAGAGGGAGGATTATTCTATTGCGATGCGGACGTTCCGCCGCTTTTTTTCGTCTTCTCGCCCTGGTTGCAGAGCTTGATCACGCCGCCAGCCCAATCGTTGGTGTGATACTCGTATTTCTTTCCGTTCGCAGAAAGCACGATCAGATAGCCAGGCGTGATCACCTGAGGATACATCATGCCGCCGCTGGGACAGCCCAGACTTCCGTCGCGCCATTCCACCGCACGCACGCTGACGACTTTGACCTGATCAGCGTCCATATCCAGCCGTTGGGCCAGGTCCGCCGCGGCGCGGGCCGCCAGGGCTGCGCTCGTGGATTGCATGGATTCTCCTCCTGTGTCGGCCGCGGGGGCGGGCGCGCCCGCCTCATCGGGACAGAGAATGAAGGGCTTATCGGCGTTCTTTCCGGTGTGGTAGGCGTAGATCTCGCCCTCGTACTTCAGGACGATGCGATAGCCAGGCGTGACCACCGACATATACATCATACCCTCCTGGGGGCAGCCCAAACTGCTGTCGGGCCACTCGACGGCCTCCGCGTTGACGACTTCGATCTCGTCCGGGGAGACGTCCAGTTGCTCGGCCAGGTCCGCGGTGACGGCTTCGACCAGTGCGTCGGGCGCGGCCACTTCTGTGGGCTGCGCCTCCTCCGCGGGGGCGGACGAGGCTTCGTCTTCAGGACAATAAATAACGGGGCTGTCGGCCTGATCGGCGGTGTGGTAGGCGTAGGTTCCGCCCTCGTATGCCAACACGATGCGGTAGCCGGGCGTGATCATCTGGGCGTACATCATGCCTTCCTGGGGGCAGCCCAGGCTGCTGTCACCCCACTCGACAGCCTCCACGCTGACGACTTCGATCTCGTCCGGGAAGACGCCCAGTTGCTAGGCCAGGTCCGCCTGCGCGTTGGCTGCCAGCGCATCCTCAGGCGAAGCCGCCCGGCCCGCGTTCTCCAGGGGTGAGGCGAGCGCCAAAGGCGATTGGACGGCGTCTTGGCGTGGGGACGCGGGCAGACAGGCGGCCAGCAGCGTCATGGCGATCAGCGTTGTGACGAAGAGCGCTTTTCCAATGGTTCCGTTCATCCTCGAATGCCTCCTCGTTGAGCCTGCATTCGATAGGCCGCGGTCTATCAAAACGAACGCGACAGATCCATCAAAATGCTGGAGAGGATCTGGAGCGCGAAGAAGACGACGATGGGGGAGATGTCGATCATGCCAATGGGCGGGATGATCCGGCGCGCCGGATCCAGCACTGGCTCCGTCACCTGGATCAGAAAACGGACGATGGGATTATACGGGTCAAGATTCGGGATCCAGGTCATCAAAATACGCGCCAGGAGCACGAACGTGTACAGTTGAATAGCCTGCGATAGCAGTGCAAAAATAGCCCCCATTTACAGATCCTTCTTTTCACTAATGTCGCCTAATTCCTGGCTGCGGCGATAGGCGGCGAAGATCGCGCGACTCAGCACTGCGCGGGTGGCGGCTTTCTCCAGCTCGTACAGGCCGGCCGCGGTGGTGCCGCCCGGGCTGGTGACCCGATTTCTGAGCGCAGCCGAGTGGCTGCCTGTAACCCGCATCAACTCGATGCTGCCCTCGATGGTCTGGAGCACCATCTTTTCAGCATCTCGACGGTTGAATCCCATGTGCACGCCGGCGTCGATCATGGCTTCGACGATGAGGAGTACAAAACCTGGCCCGGAGCCGCTCAACCCGGTGGCCATGTCCAGATAGCCTTCTTCGTCCACTTCCAACTGTTCGCCCAGCGCGCCCAGGATCTCTTCGGTGGCCCGTCGTTGCTCCGGTTTTACATGGGAGGTGGCCGTCCACACCGTCATGCCCATGCCAAGCTGGGCGGGGGTGTTGGGCATGGCGCGCACAATGCGATCGTGGAAAAGCCCCTTGCGCAGGGTGCTGATCCGAGCGCCGGCGATGATGCTCAGCACCAGCGCGTCCGGGCGAATTCGGCTGTGGAGGTCTTTGGTCACCTTGCCCAGGGTTTGGGGTTTGATGCTCAGGATGACGATATCTGCGTTTTCGGCCGCCTCGCGGTTGCTTTCCGTGGCGTTGATGCCATATTCCTGGACCATATAGCCCCGTCGCGGCTCCCACAGATCGCTGGCAATGATTTTTTCAGGCGTGACCAATTCCTTGTTCAGGAGGGCTTTGGTGAACGCCTCGCCCATGACGCCGCTGCCGACAATGCCTATTTTCTCGATGTTCAACATGGTGGATTTGCTCGCTTATTCGGTAAAAAATTGATTTGACGCAGGATTCGTAGGCGTGGTTTGGAACCGCACATCCTCCGGTCAACCGACTTTTGATTCGACGCAGAGACGCCAAGACGCAGAGAAACGCGGAGAAAGACAACGCTCTCTGCATTCCTTTTTCGTTTCCGAGGCTCTGCGTCGAATCGTTCAATACTCACGCGATCCGAAGATCGCGGTCCCGACGCGGACGATGGTGGCCCCTTCCTCGATGGCGATCTCGAAATCATGGGACATGCCCATGGACAGTTGGCGCAGATCCAGATCCGGATGGGCGTCCTGGGCCCGGTCGTGTAGCAGGCGCGTCTCCCGAAAAACGCGACGCAGCACGACCTCGTCATCCACGAACGGGGCCATGGTCATCAACCCCTGGATATGGATGCCGGGCAGTTGCGCCAGTTCCGGGAGGGCGGCCAGCAACGCTTCTGGCTGGAAGCCATGCTTGCTGGCCTCGCCGCTGACGTTGACCTCCAGCAGCACAGACATCACGTGACCGGCGGCCTGGGCGTCGCGGGAAAGCCGGTTGGCGATCTTGACCCGGTCGACCGAGTGGACCAGGACGAACGGTCCCACCACCTGTTTGGTCTTGCGGCTCTGGATCGTGCCGATCATATGCCAGCGGATACGGTCGTCCAGCCCCAGGATTTGGGCGCGTTCGACCTTTTCCCACAATTCCTCGATACGGTTTTCGCCGAAATCATGCTGGCCGGTCGCCAACGCCGCCTGGATGGCCTCGAAGGGGTGGGTCTTGCTCACCGCCACCAGCGTGATCTCCGCCGGATCCCGGCCAGCGCGCGCGGCCGCGTCAGCCATGCGTTGCTGGACGCGGGCCAGATTGGCTGCGATCTCTTCAACTGTTGATTCGTGAATTACGCCCATGGCGTCCGCCCTATCCGCGTTCCGATCGCGGTCGCTGAATTGTGATGATTCTCTTTCAGCGATTGTACCAGCGAATGAAGGCGCTGGCAAAGGGCGGGGTGGTTTGAAGGCCCCGCGTTAGCACTCGACAAAGGCCCGGATCAGGGGCAAATAGATACGTTCATCCCCGGCAGACGGCGCGGGCGAACGCGTGGAGGCCGGCGTCTGGAAGCGGACCGGAACCGGCTGGCTCCAACTGCCGGGGAAGCGGTGGTTGGGCCACGCTCCCTCGCCGCCCTCATCGGCCGGCGGCTGCTCGGCCCGGGCGCGGATGCGGAACTCATAGGTCGTATCCAGGCAGCGGGCCGTAAAGTCGGCCTGCCCGTCTCCCTGATCGCCGGGGATCGGCGCGCCAACCGCGAGGTCCCGCCACTCGCCGCCCTGGGGCCGGGTCTGCACGTCGATCAACAGCCGGTGGGTGCTGCCAGGGATGGCCAGGACGTCTGGGCTTTGCGCACCGCTCCAGCGCAGGGTGAATTGGGGACCGCTGACTTCGGCCGGCGGATCGACGAAAGCCGCGGTCGGAGCGCGGATCAGGCTGACCGCGTCGGCGAAGGCGTGGTTGCCATGCCATTGAAAAGGGCTGCGCACGCGTACGAACACGGTCAGGCGGTCGGTCTGGGCCACGGCGCTGGTGCGCAGGTTCTGCCAGCCGATGCGGGTGACGCCGTCGGCTTCGACAAAGTTGGCCCGATTCTCCACCCAGATGACGCTCTCGGCCTCGGGGTCCGCGCTGCCTGTGGGGTCGATCCCCAGCATCTTGGCCATGTAGACGCCGTCCGGGCAGTCGGAGGGTGTGGCGCTCCCGCCGCAGAGGCTGACCATCCAGCCGCTGAGGCTATAGTCCGCGCCCGGCGTGACCGCGGTCTGCTGGAAAATGGCGACATCGAAGGGTTTGCCCGGTTCGGGCGGCGTCTCCAGATCCTGGGCCGCGACCATGAAACTGTCGTCGAATTCCAGCCGTTCCACATGGCGTTCGTTGCTGGGGTTGCATTCGCCGCCGTAGACCCGTTCCCGGGTGCTGTGGAGGCGTGGATCGCCATCGATCTGCACCGCGGTCCAGCCGCTGGGCACGCGGTCATTTCCTTCGCCATCCACGTAGCCCACGCTGCATTCGAAGCTGGGGTTCTCCAGCACGGGCGGTGCGGGCGCGATGGTGCCGGTGGCGGGTGCAAACCCCTGGGCCTGCGCGAAAGCGGCCAGCGCCAGCAGCGCGGCCCAGGCCAAGCCTACGCTTAGCAGGCTGTGTCTCCAATGATAGCTACGATGATTCATGGTTACCTCGATCTGAATAGAACACGGATTGAACGGATAGCGCTTTGCGCCCACTACGTGAACGGGCGGGAAGAGCCGGATCTAAAAAATCCGTGAAAATCCGCCCAATCCACGTCATCCGTGTTCTATTGTTTTTCCTCCAGCCATGCGAGCATACCGAAAAGCCCGCACTGTCCCCGCTCGGCCCGGTGGCTGAAAAAGTCGTCGGTGGTGCGGGCGGTGTCCACGCCGCTGATCTCAATTTGTTCTTCGGGAATGCCGGCATCGATCAACTGTCCGCTGATGGCCTGCCAGAGGTCGAAATAGGGGTTGCGCTCCGGGCCGTTGGGGTGGCGGAAGAGACGGTCGGCCCGGGGCAGTTTGGCGTGGGCCATGGCCACCACCTCCGGTCCTACCTCGTAGCTCTCCGGCCCGATGCTGGGACCGATGGCTGCGATGACGTCGGCCGGGTCGGTGTCGAAGGCCGCCTGCATGGCCCAGAGGGTGGCCGCGGGCATGCCGTTGACCGTTCCTCGCCAGCCGGAGTGACTCGCGCCCAGGGTGTGGTGGCGGGGATCGTAGAGGAGGACGGGCGCACAGTCGGCGAAGACCAGGGAGAGGGGCAGCCCGATTTCGTCCGTGATCAGACCGTCGCTGCCCACCATGCGCTGGCCGGCGTCGCTCCAGTCCACTCTGGCTACGCCCGTGCCGTGAACCTGCTCGGCGGAGACGACATCGTCCGCGTTCACGCCGGCCGCGGCCGCGAAACGCAGCCGGTTCTTCCGCACCCGATCGGGTGCGTCCCCCCGGCGGATGCTGAAATTGAGCGTGTTCCAGGGTGTGGGGCTGACGCCTCCATGGCGCGTGCTCACATGCGCGCGGACGGGCAGCCCGGCCAGCGTTTCGAAGGTGTAGGTGATGACGCCGTTGGCGTGGGTGATGCGATGCATGGATTGGAAATCGAAGATTGAGGATTGAAAATTGGACACTGTTGACCTCGCTGACAAGACAGCTACAGGAAGCGGGAGGGCTCCGCTGTCCAATCTTTAATCCTCAATCTTCAATCTTTCCCCTATTCTGGGCTGATGGGGAACAAGTAATAATCCCCCTTGGCGACTTCCAGTTCGCCGTTGGTGGATCCCCACGGCGGCGGCGCGTCCAGGGTGTAGGTGTACTTGCCGGGATCGAAGCACTGCTCCTTTTCGGCGCTGGGCGCGACTTTGAAATTGGTGTTCCAACCGTCCCCTTGACGTGTGAAGGTGATGGTGAGTTCCGCACCTAACTGATTCTGGAAGAGGTAGCAGCCCTGGCCGGCGCTGGCCGATGAGCTTCCGGCCGAGGAGCCGCCGCTCGCAGGCGCCGGCGCTTCGGGGATGGCGTCACAGGCGGCGTTCAGATTGACGTATTGGGCGGCGCCGGAGACCCAGCCGTTCTGTCCGTCCGGTGCGACGACGGAGAGCCAGGCGCAGTTGTTCACCTGTCCCTGAACCTGGAGCTCATCACCCTTTTGTAATGTGCCTGCGCGGCGGTAGTTGGTTCCCGGACCGTTGCGCAGATTGAGCGCGTTGACCACGACGGTGGCGGTGGGCGTCTGTCCCTGGTTGGCGGCTGAGCCGCTGGCTGACGCGCCATCCTGGCCCGTTAGGTTGATGGAGTTGAGGATCGTGTCGAACAGGGGGATATCGTTGCTGCTGGGTAGACTGATGACCACTAACGCACCTTTGTTTTGGTCCTCCTTGGCCACGCCGGCCAGCACCACCAGACTCTGGTCCTCCAGTCCGCCGCACGTAGTCCAGATGTCGTAACGGCCGATCAGGGTTTCGCCTTCGTACGGGTAGCGGTCGTCATATTCGCACTCGTCCGAGAACTCAAATGCATCCAGGATCTCGTCCGCATCCATGACCTCCGGCAGGGTGTCCGAAACGCCCATAAAGAGTCCGGGGATATCCCAACTGGCGTCGAACTCGACCAGGTCGGGGGCGGCCGTCAACGTTCGTCCCACAGCGTTGCCGTCGATCATCCAGTCGTCATTTTCGATGTCTGTCCATTCCGCCGGCAGGAGGACGGAGAAAGTGTCCGCTTCGTCGATGAAGGACGCGTACTCCTGTTGCGTCTGCTGCTCTTCCTGCTGACTTTCCTCCTGGTTGGCCTGGATGAGCGGCTCGGTCGCTGGCGTCACCACATAGAATGTCTCCGCCAGGACGTTGAAGGCCTCGACATCAGCGTCACCGCTGCCCTGGGCGAAGAGGAAGACCGCGTGGTCCAGTGGGTCCGATGCTGCTGAGAGCACGACCAGGAAGTTGTCTTCGTCGCCGCAGTTGCTCCAGATGTCATAGGCCCCGGTATAGTCGATGCCATTGATGCTGTGGGCGTGAGTCTGGCGATCTTCATAGGTGCAATCTTCGGAGAAATCGAGATCGTCCAGCGCGCCCACCGGATCGTAGCCTTCGACCGGATTCAGATTCGTATAAACGGTGAAGCCGGGCGTGGTCCAGCCGTTGTCATAGCCATCCAGGTCTGTGGAGGCCGTGAAAATGGAACCGACCGCCTCGTCATCGATGATCCAATCCTCAGAGCGGGCGCCGGTCCAGCTATCCGGGATGAGCGCGTTGATGGCGACGTCCTCCACCTGCACGTACGAGTTGAGCAGGCTGCTTTCGCCCTCGTCGCTCGTGATATCGGCGACGTCCGGCTCTTCCTGGGCCTGGCCGGGCGGCGTCACAATGAAGCTGTCCAGAATCCGATCCCGGGCCGCCAGATCGATCTCGCTGGCGGCGTAGATCTCGATGGCGAGCAGATAATCATTGGTCTCCGGCGTCAGTTCCAAGATCCAGACGCTGGAGCCTGCGTCACCGCAGCCGGTCCAGACGTCATAGGGGCCGGTGTAGAATCCCTCTGACAGTTCGGAGCGCTCCACCCCATCACAGTTCTCGGTGTAATCGATGGAATCCAGGTAAGCGCCTTGATCGATGGTCCCCGCCAATACGTCGGAATAGCTCATGATCAGGCCGGGGACGCCCCAGTCACTGAAGAAGGCCTCCAGATCGGGCGAGGCATAGAGCTTGACGCCCACAGTTTGCTCGTCGATCTGCCAGGGATCTTCCTGCACGTCGCTCCAGGCCGTGGGCACTTCCACGCTGAGGATGCCCTGCTCGTCGCTGATGGCCTGGTACGCCTCATAGGCCGGCGCGGCCTCGGCGGGTGAGCCGTCGGCCGTCTGGGCGTTCTCCCCCGGCGCTTCCTCGCCACTGTCCAGGGGGATGCTCTGTTCCAGCGTACGGCCGTTCAACTGGCCTTTCAGCATCTCGCCGCTGTCGAAGCGGAGAACTTCGATGGTGAGCACATCGCCCGGATCGTGGCTGCGCAGGATATCGCAGTAGGTGGACATGGTGCCGTCGGTCGCCAGGGGCACGCCTTCCATGTTGAGGATGATGTCGCCGGGCAACAGCCCCACCTGGTCGGCAGGAGAGCCGGACTGGACCGACGCCACCCAGATGCCGAAGAGTTTTTCGCCGTCGCTCACCGCCTCGCCGTTGATGCCGATGGAGTCGATGTCGACGCCGCTGCGCAGTTGTTCGATGATGGGCAGTGCATCCTTGGCGGCGATGGCGAAGAACTGATCGGCGTCATTGCGCCGGTAGTTGATGCCGACAACACGCCCGTCTTCGTCCAGCAGAGGGCCGCCGGAATTGCCGGGGTTGAGGGTGGCGTCGTGCTGCAACACCCCGTCCACCGAGGCCCAGTTGGTTTCGCCGCTGGCGCGGGCTTTGGAGATGATGCCCCGGGTCATGGTGTATTCCGGATCGCCCAGCGGGAAGCCCACGGCGAATACATCCAGCCCTACTTTGACCGGATCCTCCCGCCACTGGAGATAGGGGTAGCCGGACCCCTGGATGTCGATGACGGCCAGATCGGCGCATTCATCGACGCCCAGCACCCGGGCGTTGACGGGTTCGTCGCTTCCATTGACATAAACCTTGTATAGCGCGCCGCCGGTGACCACATGGTTGTTGGTCACGGCCACGCCGGCTTCGTCGATGATGAATCCGGTGCCCCGGCCGGCGGCGTTGATCCGCAACCCTTCGGCTGGGTCCACAAATGTGCCCACGGACTCGATGAGCACCACGGCCTGCTGGGCGTCCTCCAGGTTGTCGATGGCCAGATCGTCGGCGTCGCCGGCGTCCGTGGGTGGGCTGACTTGTTGGATGGCTGCGGTCCGTCCGCCGTCCGCCAGGACGCTGCTCTGGGGGATCAACATAATGGCGATCGCCAGGCTCAACGCAGCCAGGACCGCCCTGGGCGGAGAAATGTTTCGATACATGGTATACTCCTTGTTGTACTTGATGTTATTGCACTTGACGTTGTACGCGAATGCGGGTGTAGCAAACGAACGATCAGCACAGAGGTGGAGGCGTGATTGGATGGAGAACAATCTGCACTTGATTTTGGCTATACACGTTGAATTGTAGACCAGATCGGGGGTGCGCGCAACCACGATTTTTGAGGAGATGAACTCGACCTTCGGCGCGTGACGCTCATTAAGTTTATCGTAGCATAGTCCAAAAACCTTCGGTCTCCGGGATTGAAAAAAATACTGAAAATGAAACATCGCCAGTGTACAGACCGTCTGTGAATGTGTGGTCTGATTCATAGCAAACGGGGAACCATACGCATGTCGTCTCAAAATCAATCTGCAGAACGTAAATCCATCATCGGCCTTTTTCTGTGGAGCGGGCTGATCCTTCTCTCCGCGGGGCTGCTGATCTATCTGGTCGTCGCAGGCGGACAGACAGTGGGCGAGGCCGGCGTCACCCTGCCGCGCCCGGTGGTGACGCCGGAGCCGGGCGGGGGCGGCGGCAACCAACCTGAGGGCGCGGCAAGCGACATCAGCCCCGCTCAGCCGGGCGAGAGCGGCGGTGAAGCCGGGAGCGGGATGTGGGCGCTTTGGATCTCGGCCCTGACCCTGATCACGTCTACGGTGGGGCTGGTTTCCAACGCCTGGCTGGGCTGGCGCAAGGAGCTGCGCGCGGCCCGGCGGGATCGGCTGGAGGCTCAACAGTTGCGGGCCGAACTGGAGAAGACGCTGCTGGAGGTGCAGCAGTTGCGGGCCGAACTGGCGGGTGAGAAAGACGCTTGACGGAATCCGTGGGGGCGAGTAGGATAGCGGGTAGGTGGCTGTGTAGCGGATGGGAGAATAATTTGATGAGCGTACACATAGTAATCGAATTCGAGGAATCAAATAGGGCGCACGCTTGTTGTCCAGGCGGTGGAAAGCTATAAAGCCCGCCTGCGCGCGAGTATTCAACGCACACAACATCGTCTGGCCGAATTTGAAAGCAAATATCAAGTCAGCGCCGAACGATTTTTGGCGGAGATGACCGCAGAGGATTTACAGGGCGGCGATCTTGAATATGTGGAGTGGGCGGACGAAGCCAAACTGTTGAAAGGGTTGGAAGTGGAACTGAACGGGCTGGAACATGCGCGCTACCAGCTTCCCTGAATACGCCCAGTATATTGAAACGATCCTGCTCACAAACCCGCTCTTGCACAGTCGGAACATAAGCATACGCCCGCTGATATTGAGCTAACTTCTGCTCCCCGTCTCTCCGATGTGATCGAGAAAATCATCAAATTGATGGGCGAGTGACTCACCTTTTTACCGCTTTCAGCCGCGTCCACGGACGCCAATCCTCGGCCCGCCACGCGCCGCCCTTGGCCGCGGGGATGGGCCGGTTCTCGTTGCCGCCGTAGCGGAACGCCCACTCTTTGTCGCACACCTGGCAGGTGAGACAGCCGGCGCTGTCCGGCGGACAACTCAGCCCGGTTTCGCTGCGGGCCGCCAGCTTCAGTTCGTAGTGGAAGTATTTCTCGCTCACCCCGCTCTCCACCACATCCCACGGCAACGGATCGCCGATCTTGTGCTTGCCCGCGTACTCGTTGCGATCCAGCCCCAATTCTTCCATGGTCTGAAAAAAGGAGCGCACCGTCAGCCCGCCGTCGGGGATAGCCAGCAGCAACTCGGCCAGCCGCCGGTCGCCCCGGGAGAGCACGGCCTGGACCTCGGCCCAGTCGGGCGAGTCCGCGCGCACGTCCACGCCGTGGCGGGCCAGTGAACGGTAAATATGCTTCTGCCGCTTGCGGATCACCTTGGGTGGGGCCATTCCCTCCCACTGGAAGGGCGTGTGGGCCTTGGGCACAAAGGGGGTGGCGTTGATGGCCATGCGGCGCTTGAAGCGGGCCCGGGCCGCCAGGGTAAAGTCCACAATGGCCTGGATGTCCTCGTCCGTCTCCGTGGGGTGGCCGACCATGAAGTAGAGCTTGAGCTGGGGAAAGTTCAGCGCCTGGGCCAGGTCGATGGCGGCCATCATCTGGTCCTCGGTCTGGGTCTTGTTGATGACGTTGCGCAGGCGCTGGCTGCCGGCCTCGGGCGCGACGGTCAGGGTCTTGCCCCCCGTCTCGGCCATGGCCCGGATCAGGGGGACGCTGATGGGGTCCATGCGCATGGAACTGGCGCTGATACTGAGGCCCATGGCCTGCAAGCCCACGGCCAGCTCATCGATCTGGGTGTGATCGGAGACCGCGGCCGAGACCAGGCCCATCCGGGTATGCCCCGCGGCCATAGCCTGTTCCGCCGAGGCCAGCAGCCGCTCCAGGGGCTGCTCCCGGGCCGGGCGGTAGACGTAGCCGGCCAGGCAGAAGCGGCAGCCCCGCCCGCAGCCGCGCGCGATCTCCATCAGATGCATGTTGCTGAACTCGGTGTCCGGCGTGTAGAGCGTGCTGCTGGTCTCATAGTCGGGCAGGGTGCGCACCCACAGCCGTTTCACCTTGCGGAAGTGGGGATGATCCCGGTGAGAGGGGCGCAGCGCGGGCACGTACCAGCCGGGCGTGCGGTCCAGGGCCTCCAGCAGCGCGGCCCGGTCCTCGTACAGTCCTTCCCGGATCAGCTCGATGAAGTGGGGGATGGCCTCCTCGCCCTCGCCGATGAGGATGGCGTCGAAGAAGGGGGCCATGGGTTCGGGGTTCATGGTCACGCCCGGGCCGCCGGCGATGAGCAGGGGCCAGTCGCTGCCGTCCCAGCGCTTGCTGGCGTAACGGTCTGCGGCCAGGGGCGGGGTGTTGGCCTGGCGCAGCATGGAGACCACATTGAAGTAGTCCATCTCCCAGGAGATGGTGAAGGCCCAGACGTCGAACTTTTCGGCCGGCCGGGCGTTTTCCAGGGAGAGCAGGGGCTTGCCGGCCTGGGCCGCGCCCTTTTCCCAGAAGACGCGCTCGCAGACCACGTCCGGCTCCCGGTTGAAGGCCGCGTAGAGCAGTTGGAGCGCGAGGCTGCTCATGCCCACGTAGTAGCTGTTGGGCATGGTCAGGGCCACGGGGATCTTGCCGCCCCAGTCCTTGACGATGGCGCCGGTTTCGGTGGGGGTCGCGGCGGACGCCTGCTGGGATTTGCCCTGGCGCGGGGGCTGTCGCTTGGTTCTTCGATGTCTGGCTTTTGCCATGATGATGCGTTGACTATCCTTCGTAAACAAAGGCGACCAGACAACCTGATCGCCTCCCATTCCCGGTTCGGTTTCTGCACGGCTTTGCTTGCCTTGACCTGACGTTATTATAGGCGGTGGGTGACGTTGTGTCAATGTACTGCGCGGTGGCGGGGGGGGCGTTTCGAGTCGGGGCCACCTTGAACTGCAAGTTCAGGCTGACAGCGAAAGTCGGCTAAAGCCGACTGGTGGGAACGGCGCCGTTCTGCGGTCGGTCCGCTGAAGCGCATTTCGGCTGTTAGTTTTGAAAGGGAACCACTTTTGTCGTCAACTTCGTCTATGGCATTAATGGCTTCTGGGGCAAGGGGAGACCATCGTTTGCATCGTGTGATGAATCCAGGAATTCAACCATGCTATTCGCCCATGTGGTTCCAGGCTATTTCGCCGCCAGCGTATCGAAGCCCTATTGGCGTGAAGAGTGGGGGCGCATGCAGAGATACACGCTGTGGACCGTGGCTATTGTCAGCACAGTGGCGCCGGATTCAGATGTGATCTATAACGCGCTGGTGCGCGGGTTTGTGAATCACAGCGTTCTCTGGACGCACAGCATCTTCCCGTATCTTGGTTTGGCGCTCATCTGGTATATGCTGTATCGCCTGGGGCGATGGCCGTTTTTACAGATGTCCGTCGGTCTCGCGGCGATTGGAGGCGCTTCGCATCTGTTGCTGGATGTGATCGTCCATGGCACGCCCCTCCTCTACCCATTGAGTATGAGAATGTTCGGTTGGCCGCCGCGACAGATTGTCGAAGGTGGGGTCAGGGGATATGTGACCCATCCGCTTTTTCTGTTAGAGCCGCTCCTCTTCGCCGTGGCTATCCTGCGCTGGAGATGGCAAAACACTGAGCGCGTCCCCGTCAGTAGTTCGTGATCAGCAACTCTGTGATTTTCCCCCGTTTGTGTGCATGAGAATTGATCATGCGGTTGGCGTACACTTTATGGATGTGAAACGCGTCATAGAGCGTTTCGAAGAAGCGATCCTGAGGATCGATGTTGGTTGGGTCCGAATTGCTCAACATGAGTTTAGCGTGAGTTTCCCTATCCAGATGCGCAAAGAATTCCGCCAGCGCCCGCTGATCTGCATCGGTGAACCGGGCCTTTGAGTACGAGGTGAAACTGGCGGTCGGGCTGATGGGGCGGTAGGGCGGGTCGAAATAGACAAACGCGTGATCATGGACGAAGGACGCGGCTTCCTGAAAGGGGCCGACGCGCAGTTCGGCGATCTGCAACAGCGCGGAGACGCGTAGAATATTCTCTTCGTTGACAATCGCAGGCCGTTCATAGCGGCCAAAGGGAGCGTTGAATCCTCCTTTGGCGTTCACCCGGTAGAGACCGTTGTAACAGGTCTTGTTCAGGAAAATCATATAGGCCGCCCGCACCACCCAGACATCGGAAAAGTGGTCGTGATCGATCTTGGCTTGCTGGGCGTTGTAGGCGGCTCTGATCTCGTAAAAGTATTCCTCCCTCCGCTCCCCGGAACGGGCGTAGTAGGCCTCGCGATGCCCGCGTAGCAACTCGATCAGCCCCTGTGGCTTCTGCTGCACCACCCGGTAGACCAGCACCAGTTCCGGATTGATGTCGATCAACACCGCTTCCTCGATAGGATAACGCTGGACTACATCCAGAAAGACCGCTCCACCACCCAAAAACGGCTCCACATAACGATGAATGTCTCCCTGAGCCAGCTCGCCGGGATAGTATTCCCTATATTGACTAAGCAACTGGCCTTTGCCGCCAGCCCATTTCAGAAACGGTTTGGCTGTGGCAGGCGCCGGATCGATGTGCGTGGTTTGGGTCATTGAATCATCCGAAGTCAACCATCAATTCAGGCACGAGCTAAGGCCCTTCCTGGGAATTAACGTCCCCGGCACTTGTCACGAGTTTGGCGCTGACCAGAGTGCGACTGGAAAGTGCCGGGGACATGACGTGTATTTATTTTCTTGAAGTAGCCTAATCTGCTCAATCCGCGTTCTATCGGATGCGAGCTTGTATAGTTACTCCACCGCCAAAATATGAATCTTGGCGTGAGGTACGGTCTGGAAAGATCCGAAATGCATCTTGAGTGTGAAGCCCCGCTCCAGCTCCGGGTGATCCGCACTGTATTTCTTGGCTGCCTGGACCGCAAAGTTCACCAACTCCAGGAAACGCTTGCTGTTGTTCAACTCCAGTTCTTCAATGGTGCAAATGTGCTCCATGGGCATGGCCAGCCAGTGGATGGCGCTTTCTGGATGGATGCTCTCGACGAGGATAAAGCTGCGTTCCTCGTCGCGGTCGATAACGGTTCCCTGCTCGTCTCCGGCCAGGATGGCGCAAAAGGGGCAATCGGCGGGTGAAAAATCTTGGGGCATGGTGTTGACTCCTTGATGGTTGAAAACAAGTGATTAGAGATTGGTGAGATTGGACGGCGAGTGCGTCTGGATCCAATCTCCAATCTCCCCAATTTCGTCAACTTTCCAGCGCGCGGGGAACAAATCTCCCCTCCCCCAACGCGCCCATGAAACGTTCATTTTCCACGATGACGCGGCCCCGCGAGAGCACGGTGCGCGGCCAACCCTCCACGGTCAGGCCCTCGTAGGGCGTCCAGTCCGCGGCCTCGTGGAGGGTGTCGGTGCTGATGGTTTTGGCCCGCAGCGGGTCGAAGATGACCACGTCGGCGTCATAGCCGGGGGCCAAAACGCCCTTGCGGGTCAGGCCCATGAGCCGGGCCGGGTTGGTGGCGCAGACCTCCACCCAGCGTTCCGGCGTGAGTCGGCCTTCGTTGACGCCGAAGTGGTGGACCAGGGAGAGCCGGGCTTCGATGCTGGGCACGCCGCCGGGGATCTGGGTGAAATCGGGCTGATCCTTTTCGGCCCGGGTCCACGGACAGTGATCGGTGCTGACCACGTCGAGATCGCCGTCGGCCAGCGCCTGCCAGAGCGCGTCCTGGTCGTCGTGATCGCGCAGGGGCGGCGCACAGACGTAAAGTTGCCCGTCCGGCCCGTCCAGGTGATCGTGGGCGGTCAGCAGCAGGTATTGGGGACAGGTCTCGGCGTGGATCTCCACATCCCGCACTTTGGCGGCCACCACCTCGGCCACGCTCTCGGTGCAGCCCACATGGAAAACATAAAGAGGGCATTCGGCCTGGTAGGCCAGCTCCGACGCCCGGTGGACGGCCGTGGCCTCCAGCCGCGCGGGGCGGGTGCGCTCGTGCCAGATGGGTTCGATATGGCCGTCCTCCAGGGCCTGGGCCCGTAGCAGATCTAACACCGGGCCGGTCTCGCTGTGGAGCACCACCCGCCCGCCGGACGCGCCCACGGCCTGCATGGCCCGCAGCAGGGAGACGTCATCCAGGATCATGCCGTCATAGGCCTGGTACATTTTGAAGGTGGCGCAGCCCGCGTCCACGCTCGCCGGGACCTCGGCCAGCCGCTCGTCCGCGGCCGCGTGCCAGGTGGGGATGCTCATGTGCAGACCGTAGTCGATAGCCACGTGGCCGTCGGCCTCTTCCTGCCGCTGGGCCAGGGCTTCCAGCATGGATTGGCCGGGCTTGGGTTCCACGAAGTCGATGACGGTGGTGGTTCCGCCGCAGGCCGCGGCCACGGTCCCGCTCTCGAAGGAGTCGGTGCTCACCCGGCCAGCCAGGGCCATTTGCAGGTGCACGTGGGGATCCACGCCCCCGGGCAGCACATAGCACTCGCTCGCATCGATGACGCGGCGGCCCTTCAGGTCCAGCCCCATGGCCGCGATGGTCTCGCCGTCGATGGCCAGGTCGGCTATGAAGACGCCGTCCGAGGTGATGATATGGCCGTTTTTGATCACGATGTCATGCATGTTGGTATGCTCCATTAGATTTTGACGCAAAGGCGCAAGGGCGCACAAGGATCGCAGAGAACTACTTTGACGCAAAGGCGCAAGGGCGCAAAGGATCGCAGAGAACTACAATTTTACCTAAAGCGCTTTTCTTTGCGTTTCTCTGCGGCTCCGCGCCTTTGCGTCAAAGCTGTTCTCAAGGCGTAAAGACCCGCAGCAGCGTACTCTCCACGTCCGCCTCCACCCGGAAGTCGCCCAGGGCCGCGGGGAGGAGGACCCAGCCCACGGCCTCCATGTGGATAGGATCGCCTTGCCAGCGGACGGTGGCTTCGCCGGCCATCACGCCCCAGATCTCGAAGGTCTCGCCGTTGCAGCGACCTTCAAACACATCGCTCGCGGGCATATAGAGCCGTTCGGTCCGAAAGTAGGCGCACTGGCCGATGAGCTCCCGCCGGCGCTCGTTCTGTTCGAGCACTGTCGGCTCCAGCGGGCCCGGCTCCACCAGGTCGAAATTGAGCACGTCCAACGCCTGTTGAATGTGGATGGGCCGGGGCCTGCCCCAATCATAGATGCGATATGTTGTGTTGGAGTTCTGCTGGATTTCCGCCACGATTGCGCCCGGTCCCAGCGCGTGGATGGTCCCTGCGGGCACAAAGATCACATCGCCGGCCTGGATGGGGATATAGTGCAGCCACTGCTCCACCGTCCCCTCGCGGATGGCCTGGGCGAAAGCTGCTTTGGTGACGCCGCGCTTGAAGCCGTAGACCAGTTCTGCGCCCGGCTCGGCGTGGAGGACCACCCACATCTCGGTCTTGCCCAGGTCGTTCTCGTGGGCCAGACCGTACTCGTCATCGGGATGGACCTGGACCGAGAGCCAGCGGTGCGCGTCCAGCAGTTTGATCAGCAGGGGAAAGCGCTCCATCTCCAGCATGCGCCGGTTGCGACCGCCCACCAACTGCTCGCCCAGCAGGGCCAGGACCTGGGGCAGGGTTTCGCCTTTTAGCGGCCCGTTGTTGACCGTGCTGGAGCCGTCCGGGTGCGCGGCGATGTCCCAGCTTTCGGCGATGACCCCGTCCGGGAGCTCGCGCCCCAGCACCGTCTCCAGGTTGCGCCCACCCCATACGTAGTCCTTGAAAACGGGATCGAAGGTGAGCGGGTAGATGGCGGGGCTATTTGTTGACATAATGTCATGTTCCTTTCCTGACAAGATGACAGGATGACAAGGTGACGGGTAATGAGCCATCCTGTCATCTTGTCACACTCTCTGCCTCAGCCGCCTCTTCGACATCCAACTCGTCAAACGGCGGCAGGTCGAACATCTTATGCGCGGCGTAGCTGCCGAAGAGTTTGAGGGTCGCCAGCACGGGCGCGGCCAGGATCGCGCCCAGCACGCCGGCCAGGGTGCCGCCCATGAGCACGCCGATGATGATGACCAGGGGATGTAATTCGAGCGCACCGCCCACGATGCGCGGGGCCAGCACCGCGTTTTCGATCTGTTGGACCAGGGTCATGAATACCAGAATGATCCCGGCGAAGGCGATCGGGCTCATGCCCGGGAAGTGGCTGCTGCCGAAGACCAGGGAAACGATGATGGCGACGACCGTGCTGATGGTGGGGCCGATGATGGGCAGGAATTCCATCAGGCCGGCCAGCACGCCCAGGGCCAGCGCGTAGCGGACGCCCATGCCCCACATGAAGGCGGCGACGACTGAGCCGACAATGAGCGCAAGGGTGATCTGTCCCCGCAAATAGGCGTTCCAGATCTTGGCCGTGTCGGATGTCAACCGGTTGGCGTCATCTTGGTAGCCGGGAAAGCGCGCCATTTCAGTAAAGAGATTGCCAAGCTTGGGCAGGTCCCGGGCGATGTATAGGGAGACCACAAACATGAGCAACCCTAAGGTCACTTTGGAGAAGATGCCTTGGGCTAGGCTGAGCATGACCGAACCGCCGTTGCTGATGGACTGTTGCGCCACCCTGGCGGCCTGGCTTTCTATTTCAGTCAGATTGACGAGTTCTTCCGCGTTTGGGATATAGACGCTGAATGGCCCGAATTCATAGACGTGATCGGTGATGCTTGTGAGCCAGACGGTCCCTTTGCTGAGCATGTCCTGGATGATCGATGGCAACACCGAGAGCAGGCGTGACACTTGCTCGATGGCAATGACGCCAATCACGACGGCGAGGACGATCCAAATGAACAGCGTGAGCGCGTAGACAAGCATGGTCACCCAGCCCCGTTTCCAGCCGGTGCGACGGGTGATGAAGTTGATCACCGGGTGCAACAGATAAGCCAGGATCAGCGCGATAATCAGCGGAGTGATCAACTCCTGAAAGCGCCAGATCACCAGCAAAATCAGCAGGATGGCGAAGACCGCTGTGATGGCCTTAGTCATTCTGCTCCACGGCGGAGATGATGTTGTGTTTGTTTGCGCGATGTGTTGATCGGCCATAGAATTCTTTTTTTGGTGATAGTTAGGATGACAGGATGACTTGTCACGCCTCACCCTGGCATCTTGTTAAAGTTTTTTCAGTCCGGTCAGCGAGGCGGCTAACTTCTTGATACCGATGCCCGGGAAGGCCACGGTCACCTCTTCTTCGCCATTGACTATGTTGCTTTCGATGACAGTGCCCACGCCGAATTTGGCATGCTGGACGCTATCCCGGCGTTTGAACTGGGTGGCGGCGGCCTGCTGATCCGGTTTGCGCTGGGAGGAACGCTCGATGGGCTTGGCGTCGGGCGACCAATAACTGCCGCGGCTCTTGTTCTGGCCGGATGGTTGTTGCTGGCTCCAGTTATAATTCGTCTTGCTTGTAGCGCTTTTCTTACCGGCGCGGGATTTCGTGCGCCCCCACCCACCGCGCGAACTGGCGTCGCTGTAACGGCTGCGGGTTTCGTTTCCCCAGCTTGTGGCCCGGCTGTAGCTCTTGCGCCGGCGGCTCTGTTTGTTGACCGTCCCGCTGAGCAACTCTGTCGGAATTTCATCCAGGAAACGGCTGGGTTCCTACAATTGGCTATCGCCCCATATGCTGCGCAGGTATGTATGCAGCAGGTAGAGCCGCCGTTTGGCCCGGGTGACGCCCACGTAGCAGAGGCGGCGCTCCTCTTCCAGGTCTTCCGGGTCGCCGCTCTCCAGACTGCGGGCGTGGGGCAGGACGCCGTCCTCCAGGCCCACCATGAAGACCACGGGAAACTCCAGCCCCTTGGCCGTGTGCAGGGTCAGCAGGGTGACCGCGCCGCTGCTCTCATCCACCTGATCGGCGTCAGAGACCAGCGCCACTTCCTCCAGAAATAGACCCAGGGGCGTCTGCTCGCTGTCGGGACCCGTGAGACCGGGGACGTACTGCGCGGCCACGCCCCGCAGCTCCTGTAGGTTGGCGAAGCGCTCCTCGCCCTCGTCGCTGCCATCGCGCAGCTTGTCCGTGTAGCCCGACTCGACCAGGATGTCATCCAGCAGATCGGCTACGCTGGGATAGCGGTTGCTGCGGTTGCGCATGACCCACTCCTCTAGCAGCCCGGCGAAGGTGAGCAGCGCGTTCTGCGCCCGGGATCCCATGGACGGCGCTTTGTCGGCCAGGGCCGGCAGGGGCGCGTCCAGACGCCGGGCCGCGAGCTCCGGGCCGTGGCGCAGGATCAGGAGCGCAACATACTCGCTCACGCCCATGTCCGCGGCCCACTGCTTGAGCAGGCCATAGGTCTTGGGACCAATGCCCCGGGTCGGCTTGTTGATGATGCGGTCCATGGCTACGCTGTCCAGCGGGTTGTGGACCAGGCGCAGATAGGCCAGCGCGTCCTTGATCTCCATGCGTTCGTAGAAGCGGGTCGCACCCACCAGCTTGTGCTGGATCTGGCGCATGACGAAGACCTCTTCCAGGGCGCGGCTCTGGGCGTTGGTGCGATACATGATCGCGAAGTCGCCGTAGGTAAAAGCGCGCGACGCCACCAGCCGTTCGATCTCGTCGCAGACGTAGGCGGCCTCTTCGTTCTCGTTATAGGCTTCGTAGACCCTGACCTCCAATCCCTTGTCGTTTTCCGTGTGCAGGACCTTGGGCGTGCGGCTGCGGTTGTTGGCGATGATGGCGTTGGCCACGTCGAGGATGGTCTGGGTGCTGCGGTAATTTTGCTCCAGCAGGATCACCTTGGCGTCCGGATAACTCTCCCGAAAACGCAGCACGTTGCGATAGTCCGCGCCCCGGAAGCGGTAGATGGACTGGTCGTCGTCGCCCACCGCGAAGAGGTTGCGGTTGTTCTCCGGCTCGCCGGCCATGAGTTGGAGGAGCTTGTACTGGGCCAGGTTGGTGTCCTGGAACTCATCCACCAGCAGATAACGCCACTTGCGCTGATACTTGATCCGCATCTCCATATCATCGCGCAGGAGCAGGGCCGTGCGCATGAGCAGGTCGTCGAAATCCAGGGCATTGTTGGCCCGGAGCGCCTCCTGGTAGCGGGCGTAGACCCGGCCCGCGATCTCTTCGAAATAGGTTTCCGAACGATAGTCCTCAGACGCGATCAACTCGTTCTTCTGCTTGCTGATGTGGGCCTTGATGGCCTTGGGGCTGTAACGCTTCTCATCCAGGTTCAGCTCGCGCAGGATGGCCCGGGTCAGGGCCAACTGGTCGGCGGCGTCGTAGATGACCCAATCGCGCTGGTAGCCAATACGCGCCGTCTCCACCCGCAGGATGCGAGCGCCGATGCTGTGGAAGGTGCCGATGGCCAGCCCGCCCAGGCGCGGCGGCTGGCCGGGCAGGGGCGGGCCGAACTGGTCGCCCAGCAGCCGCTCCACCCGCTCGCGCATCTCCCGCGCGGCCTTGTTGGTGAAAGTCACGGCCAGGATGTTCCAGGGCGCGATCCCCGCCTCCTCGATCATGTAGGCGATGCGATGGGTCAGCACCCGGGTCTTCCCGGACCCCGGCCCGGCCAGGACCAGCACCGGCCCGTCCACGGCCTGCACGGCCTCGGCCTGTTCTGGATTCAGGGTCGTTAGTAGTTGAGACATAGATTTTTTGACAGGATGACAGGGTGACAAGATGACAAGATGAGGGGGTGACAAGATGACGGTAGACGAAGACTCGCCGCGTCACTCTGTCACCTTGTCATCTTGTCATCCTATCATCCTGTCATCCCCTCACTCCTCCTCGCCGTGCAACAGCCGCAAATAGCTGGCGTATCGTTGGGGGGAGATGCGGCCGGCCTCCAGCGCGGCGCGAACAGCGCAGCCGGGTTCGTGATCATGGGTGCAGTCGGGGTAGCGGCACTGGTTGATATACGGCTCGAATTCTTTGAAATAGAAACCCAGCTCCTCCGGATCGATGTCGTAGAGGCCCAGTTCGCGGATGCCGGGGGTGTCGGCGATGTAGGTCTCCTCGCCGAAGGGCAGGGGGAGCAGGTGGGCGGCCCGGGTGGTGTGCTTGCCCTTGCCCATGAAATCGCGTAGCTCGCCGGTTTCCAGATGCAGGTCGGGGTGGATGGCGTTGATGAGGCTGCTCTTGCCCACGCCGGACGGCCCGGCCACCACGGTGATGCGATCCGTGAGCAGTTTCCCCAGTTCCTGGATGCCGGCCGTGGTTGTCGCCGAGGCGTAGATCACCGGGTAGCCGATCTCTTCGTAGAGGCCGAAGACCTGGCGGGCGAAGTCGACGCCGGTCAGGTCGATCTTGTTGACGCAGATGAGGGCGGGCAGCTTGTTGGCCTCGGCGATGACCAGGAAGCGGTCCACCATGCGTAGATGCGGCTCCGGGTCGCGGATAGAGAAAACCGCCAGGAGCTGGTCCGGGTTGGCCAGGATCACGTCCTCGGCCGGGATGGACACGCCGGCGCGCTGGCGGCTGAGCACGCTCTGCCGTTCATCGACCGTCTCGATCAGCCCCTTGTCCTTGCCTTCCGGCTGCACCCACACCCGGTCGCCGACCGCGATCAGGGTGTCCCGGTTTTTCTCCTGACGCAGCCGCCCCCGCACCTGGCAGAGGCGCATCTGATGCCCGCCATGGGACGTGGTCACGCGCACATCGAAGTGATGGCCTCTGGTCCGGGTGATCACGCCGTGGATCAGCCCGGCTGACGCTTTTTTTGGCTTGGGTTTGGCGCTGCGTTTTTCGTAGTACGCGTCCTCGAAGTCATCGTATTCGTCGCTGAAATCGCGCACGCTGATTTTCTGGCGTTTGGCCAAAGGATGTCCTCCACGAACAGGGCGGTGAGTTGCCGGATCTGCTATAACAGGAGTGTATCAACAGGCCATGGGGATGTCAATTGACGGGACCGGGTGAAGTTTGTATCCAGTTGACCTGTGCATTGTTTCAATGGTAGGATGGCCGCGGTGCAGGCTCTTCTTACGTTTTTTAGCGATTCCCATGGAATGGCATGGTTCGGCTGGAGTACGCCGAGAATTCAGGCGCTTTCCTGAGTCTGGGCGCAGGCCTGTCAGAGGCGGCGCGCGGGTGGATCTTCATCGCCGGCATCGCGGCGGTCCTTGCAGGTCTCCTGCTCTTCTCCCTCATAAAAGTTCAGAAATTCCATATCGTGACCCTGGCCGCGCTGGGCTTGGTGCTTGGCGCAGGCATTGGCAATCTGATCGACCGTCTGCTCAACCAGGGGCGGGTGGTGGCCTTCCTGAATGTGGGGATCGGCGGCCTCCGCACCGGAATCTTCAACGTGGCTGACATAGCGCTGATGGCGGGCATTCTGCTCATTGCGGTTTTCGGCTATCGTCAGGAGGGTGGGGATACTGCCGGCGAAACGGAGAGTCTTGTCGATAGTTGATTTTGTTCATGATAGATGCGTCTCCCGGTTTGAAAAAATCCTCGTCAAGCATGAAAAATGTTGGCCTGTTCAGCCCATGTAACAGAGAGATGATTTCATCGTCCGTCATTCCTTCCCGCCCGATTTCAAACGCGATTTGCCTGAACGAAACACGCCAACCCCTTAAGAGTTGGCGTTGGCTATCGGGGAAATTTTCATCGAGGATAATCATACCGCTTCCAGGGTAAAAGCGTACTCATCAGCATGTTCGACAAAAGCTTGGCTGGCTAAACGCACAGCTTCAGCAATGGCATCCTTCGTTATTTTCCCGCCCCATTCCTCTTCGATGGTTTCCCATGCCATGCCGTTGGTGACCTGTTCTAAGACTTGCCAGACCATAATCCGCGTATCGCGGAATGTGGGTTTTCCGTGGCAAATCTCCGGATCGGTTACGATGTAGCGACCAATCATTTTTTGTCTCATCGTATACCCTTCACCCCTGCACTATACCTATGTTCGTTGCTTGTGATCGACAACATCATCGTATCATAAGGCGCACGATCCCGCAATGCGTTTGCGAAACAAAAGATGACTGAAGGCGCTGACGATAGTCGCAAGATTAGTTGCCCAACGACCGGGTGGGTGAAGAATTTGTATTCACCGCTGACAACACCCAAATCTGTCACTATGCTGCTCGCAAATAGGCGCCAGCGGGCGGCCGATCTCCACCCCAAACGCCGCCAGCAGATCGCGCAGATCGCCCAGGGGCAGGCCCATGACTCCGGACAGGCAGCCCTCCAGCCGGGCCACGGGCGCGAAGGCCGGGTGCTGGATGGCGTAGGCGCCGGCCTTGTCCAGGGGATCGCCGCTGGCCACGTAGGCCGCGATCTCGGCGTCGGTGTAGGCGCGCATGGTGACCCAGGTGCTGTTGACGCGCGTGGACTGGCGGCCGTCTCCGGTGGAGAGGACGCTTACGCCGCTGTGGACGCTGTGCTGCGCGCCCCGCAGGCGGGCGAGCATGGCCGCGGCCTCGTCCGCGCTGGCCGGCTTGCCCAGCAGGCGGTCGCCCAGGGCCACCACCGTGTCCGCGGCGATGATGAGTGCAGGAGGGCCGTCCGCGGGCAGGGTCCCGGCCACGGCGCGGGCCTTTTCCTCGGCCAGGCGGCGGGCCAGGATCACGGGCGTCTCCCCGGCCCGGGGCGTCTCGTCGATGTCCGCGGCCATGATGACGAAGGTCAGGTCCAGGTCGCGCAGGAACTGTTGGCGGCGCGGGCTTTGAGAGGCGAGGATCAGTTGAGACATGGTTCTCCTTTAACTGTCGGTGGTGGGTGTACGCTTCAACGGTCTCCAATTTTTTCAAACACCTCTCCTGCCGCCGCGACTGTCGCTTCAATTTCCGCCTCACCGTGCGCCACGGAAAGGAAACCGACCTCAAATTGGGACGGGGCCAGGTAGACGCCTCGCTCCAGCATTCCTCGGAAGTAGACGGCAAAACGATCTGTGTCGGAACGAGCGGCCGTATCCCAATCAATCACCGGCTCATCGGCAAAGAACAAGCCGAACATGGTCCCGACACGGCCGTGCTGCACACTCACCCCCGCAGCCGCCGCCGCTTCCGCCAGACCGGACATCAACTGCTCGCCCCGCACCTCCAGCGATTCCCATACGCCCGGTTCCTGAATCATTTTTAGCGTCTCAATCCCCGCCGTCATCGCCAGCGGATTGCCGGAAAGCGTCCCCGCCTGGTACATGGCCCCCACCGGAGCCACCATTTCCATAATCTCCCGGCGGCCGCCATACGCCCCCACCGGCAGCCCGCCGCCAATTACCTTGCCCAACGCCGTCAGGTCTGGCCGGATGTCATACAACGTCTGCGCTCCGCCGGGATGCACGCGGAAGCCGGTCATCACCTCGTCAAAAATGAGTAATGCCCCGTCGTCAGCCGTTATTTCCCGCAATCCGGCCAAAAAACCGGGCAGTGGCGGCACAAGCCCCATATTGCCGCTCACCGGTTCCACAATCACGGCGGCAATCTCGCCGGGGAACTGCTCGAACAGCCGGGCCACCGCCTCCGCGTCATTGTAAGGCGCAGTCAGCGTGTCCGCCACTGTAGCCGCCGGCACGCCGGGCGAGTTGGGCAGCCCCAGCGTGGCCACGCCCGACCCCGCCTGCACCAGCAGCATATCCGCGTGGCCGTGATAGTTGCCTTGAAACTTGACGATCTTCGTCCGCCCCGTGTAGGCGCGGGCCAGACGCAGGGCGCTCATCGTCGCCTCCGTGCCGGAGTTGACAAAGCGCATCATCTCAATGTTGGGCATCAGCCGCATCACCTGCTGCGCCAGTTCATTTTCCAGCGGGCTGGGCGCGCCATAGCTGGTTCCTCTGGCCGCCGCCTCTTGCAGCGCTTCCACCACCCGCGGATGGGCGTGCCCGGCAATCAACGGCCCCCAGGAGAGGACGTAATCAATGTATCGGTTACCGTCCACGTCATACAGATGCGGCCCCGCGCCACGCTCGATAAAAAGCGGCTGCCCGCCCACCGCGTTAAACGCCCGCACCGGCGAATCCACGCCGCCGGGCAGCAGTTGTTTGGCTTCTTCAAATAGGTCGATTGATTTTTGGATGTTCATGGTCGTTTCCTTACGTATCGTGTATTTCGTATTGCGCATCGTGGTAAAAAATTTGGACGCTGATTAACGCAGATGACGCTGATTTTATCTGCGTTCATCAGCGTCCCAGATCAGCCCGTCGCCTCATGTACGTAATCCACCAGACGACGCACGTTGTCCACGGGGACGTTGGGGAAGATACCGTGCCCCAGGTTGAAGATGTGCCCGGCACGGCCGTTTGCCCGCGCCAACACATCATCCACCTTTTCCTTCAACACCGGCCACGGCGTCAACAGCGCCACCGGGTCCAGATTGCCCTGAATGGCCCGATCATAGCCGATTTTGGCCCAGGCCACGTCCAGAGGCAGCCGCCAATCCACGCCAATCACATCTCCGCCGCAAGCCGCCACCTCGCCCAGGTAGGCGGCCGTACCCGTGCTAAAATTAATCGTCGGTGCGCCCGCCTGCGCCGCCTTTTCAAACAGCAGCTTATTATACGGTTGAATATATTTGACATAATCCTTCACCCCTAACGCCAGCCCCGCCCAGGAATCAAACGCCTGCAAGGCCGACGCCCCCGCTTCCACCTGCGCCAGCAAGTAATCCGCCTGCACCGTCGCCAGCTTACGCATCAGTTGATCCCAGGCCGCCGGTTCCGTGTACATCAACGCCTTTGTTTTGGCGTAATTTTTAGAGCCGCCCCCCTCGATGGCGTAGCTGGCCAGGGTAAACGGCGCACCGCAAAAACCAATCAAGGGAATACCGCGCGGGGTCAATTCGGCCGCTGCCAGGCGGATGGCGTCCAGCGTGGGCTGCATATGTTCCGCCGCCGACGGGGTGCGCAGCCGCTCAATATCCGCCGTCGAAGTGACGGGGTTGTGGATCAGCGGCCCTTCCCCCTTCACAAATTCCAAATCCAGCCCCATACCGATCAGCGGCGGCAAAATGTCGGAAAAAATGATAGCCGCATCCAAACCAAAGGCGTTGATCGGCTGCAACGTCACTTCCGCCGCCAGTTCCGGCGTCTGCATTACCTCCAACATGCCATACTGAGCGCGAATTGCCTGGTACTCTGGCATATACCGCCCCGCCTGCCGCATGAGCCAGATGGGCGTATAAGCCGTCTCCTCTCTCCGACACGCTTGTAAAAATACGGCCGTTTTCACCAAAGTTCTTTTTTCAATTACAGGAATCATGTTTTTACCTCTAACTTGATGCGTGAAAATGTGATGCGTAACAAAGCGTCCCTCACCTTGTCACCCCTTCACCTTGTCACCTTGTCACCCCACCCATCGCGCCGCGTCCAGCGCGTGATATGTAACAATCAAATCCGCCCCGGCGCGTTTGATGCCAGTCAGGGTTTCCAGAACGACGCGCTCTTCATCCAGCCAGCCGTTGGCCGCCGCCGCCTTGATCATGGCGTACTCGCCACTGACGTTGTACGCCGCCAGAGGCAGTTCAGGGAAACGATCCCGAATCTGGCGGATGATATCCAGGTACGGCAAGGCTGGTTTGACCATGAGGAAGTCTGCGCCTTCGTCCACGTCCAGCGCCGCTTCACGCAGCGCTTCACGGCCGTTTCCCGGATCCATCTGGTGCGTTTTGCGGTCGCCAAACTTGGGCGCGCCGTCCGCCGCATCCCGGAACGGGCCGTAGAAAGCGGAGGCGTATTTGACGGCGTAAGACATGATGGGAATATGGCTGAAATCCGCCCCATCCAGCCCGGCGCGGATGGCCGCCACCATACCGTCCATCATGCCGCTGGGAGCCACAATGTCCGCCCCGGCTTCCACGTGGGAGATGGCGACTTTCGCCAAAATTTCCAGCGTAGGGTCATTGAGGATGGTTCCGTCCGGTAAACGGCCGTCTCCCTGATGCACCAACCCACAATGCCCATGATCTGTATACTCGCACAGGCAAACGTCTGTGATGACAACGAGATCGGGAACAGCCGTTTTAATCGCCTGAATCGCCTGCTGCACAATGCCGTCCGAGGCGAAATTTTCCAGGCCGATGGGATCTTTCGCCGCCGGAATGCCAAACAGAATCACCGCCGGAACGCCCAGACTGACGGCCGTCTCCGCCTCCCGCGCCGCCTCATCCACCGACAACTGGTGAATGCCGGGCATGGAGGGAATGGGATGGCGCACCGCTTCCCCGTGGGTGACAAACAGGGGATAGATAAAATCAGCCGGGGTCAAACGGGTCTCCCGCACCATTGCCCGCAGCCCCGCCGACGCTCGCAGCCGGCGCGGCCGCGCGGTGGGTGTGGGAATGGAAATCGCTGTGTCAATCATAATTTCTCCATGATTTGTTGCAGGGTGGCAAAGTCCCTCCATCTTGTCATCTTGTCATCTTGTCAGGTGCGCTGCTACACTCTCCACCAGTCCATCCAGCGTATACTCATCCGGCACAATCGTCACCGGCAGGCCGGCGGCTCTGGCGGCCTGGGCAGTGGAGGGGCCGATGCAGGCTACGATTGCCGCGCCGTCGGGCCGCCCCGCCAGCTTGACAAAGCCGCGCACGGCCGTGGGGCTGGTATAGGCGATGGCCTCATATCCCTTTTGCAATTCCGCCAACGCCGCCGGATCGGGTGTGGCCGTAACCGTGTCATACAACGGCGCATCAAACACCTCCGCCCCTTGTTGACGCAGACGGCGCACGATCTCCAGGCCGCCCAGTTTGGCGCGGGGCAGCAAAATGTGCTGGCCGGTCAGATCGCCCAAACCGGCGGCCAGGGCTGCGCCGGTATACTCCGCCGGCATAAAATCCGGCGCTGGGCCATACGCCGCCAGACGGCGGGCAGTAGATGGGCCAACGACGGCTGTGCACGGCAATTGCGGCCTCAGTTCCAGTTCTTCCACCCGGCGAAAGAAAAAATCAACCCCGTTGCCGCTGGTGAAAATAAGCCAGTCAAACATCTCCAGGTTTTTCAGGGCGTCATCCAGCGCATGGCTGGGCAACGGCCGTAACTGCACCGTGGGAAACAAAACCGGCTCCAACCCGGCGGTGCGCAGTTTGTCCGCCAATGCGCCCGCCTGTTCCGCCCGGCGGGTGACAACCACGCGGGGACGATCAGACATGGCCCAAAATCTCCCGCGCTCCTTGCGTCAACGCCTCCTCCGCCAATTTTTGCCCCAAAGCACGGCCGTCCGTCCCCGCACCGCTCACCCGAATCTGCCGCTTCCCATCCAGCGCGGATACCAACCCTACCAGACGCAGTTCGCCATTCGTCAATTCAGCGTAAGCGGCCACCGGCGTGGCGCAACCGCCGCCCAGCCCGTTGAGGAAAGCGCGCTCGGCGGTTACGGCCGCAGCCACATTCAGGTTGTGGATGGCCGCCAGCAGTTCCAGCGTCTGCGCGTCGTCTGCGCGGCACTGGATGGCCAATGCGCCCTGCCCCGGCGCGGGCAGCATGGCGTCTAGCGGCAGGTATTGGCCGATATGTCGCTCCAGGTTCAGGCGGGTCACGCCGGCGGCGGCCAAAATCGCGGCGTCGTACTGCCCTTCCGTCACTTTGCGGATGCGGGTCTCCACGTTGCCGCGAATGGAGCGAACCTCCACGTCCGGGCGCAGGCGGCGTAATTGGGCCTGCCGGCGCAAACTGCTGGTTCCCACCACCGCATTCAGCGGTAAATCGTCCAGCGTCCGGCCAATCAACGCGTCGCGAACATCCGCCCGGCCCACAATGGCGCCCAAAGTCAGACCGGGCGCATTCTCCACGGGCAAATCTTTGAGAGAATGGACGGCCAGATGGATACGGCCATCGCGCAGCGCGCTTTCCAGTTCCCAGGTAAACAATCCCTTGCCGCCAATCTGGGGCAAGGGCTGATCCAGCGTCTTGTCCCCTTTGGTGACAAACGGCTCAATGCGGCATTCTAAACCGGGCCAGGCCGCCTGCAACAAAGAGATGATATGTTCCGTCTGCCACATGGCCAGGCGGGAGGTGCGGGTTCCGATGGTGAGATGGTTCATGGTGTTGGGATGTTGGGGCATACCCCAATATCCTAATTGCTAACTCCCTCCTCCAGGCCAAATAAGTCGCTAAGAACAGCCGTATACACTCCCGCCTCGTCTTGAGAGGCTTTGTCTTTCAGGCGAATGGTGGGTTCGTGCAGAAGCTTGTTGACCAGCGAGCGGGAGAAAAACTGTAGCTGCTGCCGGGTCTGTGGGTCTATATCTCCCAGGTGGTGCAGGATGCGCTCCATCTCTTGCTGCCGGATTTGTTCCGCTTTTTGGCGCATGTTGACGATGACCGGTTTGACGGACAAAATGCGCCACTGCGCCGTTAATGCGGCCAGTTCTTCCTTTATAATACGTTCCACTTTGGGGATTTCCCGCCGCCGGGCGGCTAACGCTTTGTCCAGATCGCCCTGCAGCTGGTCGGCGTCGGTCAGATGGACGCCGGGGATGCGGGCTGCGGCGGGGTCAATATCGCGAGGTACGGCAATGTCCAGGAGGATGAGGGGACGATCAGGGCGTTGGGCGACGGCCGTCGCCACCATATCGGCCGTGATGACAGCATGGGGCGCGCCGGTGGCGCTGATGACTACATCCGCTTCCGCCAGAGCCGCGGACAGTTCCTCCCAGGGGCGGGCGGTGAGGCCATGCTTTTGGGCCAAATCGGTGGCGCGGCGCGAGCTACGGTTGATGAGGGTGATATTTTGCACCTTCCGGGCGCGCAGCTGCTTGAGCGCCAACTGCCCCATTTCCCCCAAACCGACAATCAGGCAATGACGGGCGGACAGATCCCCCAGCGGTTTTTGCGCCTGGGCAATAGCTAAACTACTCACGCTCATGGAGTTGTGGCTGATGCCGGTTTCATTGCGGGCGCGTTTGCCGGCGCGGATGGCGCTGCGGAACAGTTCGGTCAGGAGGGGGCCGATGGTTTTGGCGGATACGGCCGTCATATAAGCGTCCGTCACCTGCCCCAAAATTTGCGATTCGCCCAGCGCCAGAGATTCCAGCCCGGCGGCGACGCGGAGCAGGTGGCTGGCGGCGGCCTGATCGGTAAGGCTGTAGGTGTAATCGGCAAATACAGCCGTCTCCACCCCGGTCAATTCGCTCAATAAATCCAGCCGCAGGGTAGGTGATACGGTCATGCCGTTGGCAAACGCAGCATACGCTTCCACCCGGTTGCAGGTGGAAAGAATAACCAACTCACGCAAATCGGGGAAACGGCCGTCAGCCTGCCAGCGCGCGAAAGACAATCCGTTAACCGTGCAGCCCATCCGTTCCCGCACACCCAGCGGTGCGGTGCGATAGCTGAGACCGATGAGGGCGATTGTAGGTTTCATGGGTGGGTTTCTCCTGGTTCATATTGCGTATGACTGTCTCTCTACCCTCGACGCCACGCGGCGGCTTTCCATCGTTACTGGGCCCATCACTGATCAATTTCGCCGCCCAACTGGGGGAAGCGTTCAATAACAATGATTTTAGACGCCCGTCTGGATCCCCGCGCCTTTTTCTCCAAAAAATAAGCGGCGGGCAATCCAGAGACGCCGCCGGCATTCATGACAATGATTATCTTGCTGTTTGAATGTGGATGCTCGTAATATCGTATTGCATATCATGGCAACGATAATATGGATACGGAATATTTTATGTGTAAATCTATGTAAATCTATGTATTGGTGAACAAGTATACAGATAGGCGCGAGGATAGTCAAGTGACATATGTCACTATCAGCGTTTATAGAAACCGGGCATCACCGCGTAGAGGCATGGCCTTGCACCTGTCCGCCGGAGTGACCGCAAGGGTGCGCCCCTAACATGACGGGTGTGTCCAAAATGGGTTAGCATTCCGGGATTCGTCCACAAGATGCGCCGTAACGGAAGCTGGCCTGGTCGAATCCCGGAATGCGGCTTCGTTTCCTTGCCTCTGCGTCAAATCCCGCGTCTCCCGCGTCGATCAGTGGTGGACAGACGGCCCATTCTGTGGCAAGATCGACCGCTGGCGTCAGTGTGCATGCAAAACATCCACCAGAGGAGCGATTGGCAATGGACTCACCCCACAGCGGCCCGGTGCGGCTGGCCATGGTCGGCTGCGGCGGTATGGCCCGTCATCATGTGCGTCAGATTCTCAAGCAGCAGGAGACGACCCGGATCGCCATGCTCTGCGAACCGTCCCCCCAGGCCCACCAGGCCATGACCGAGGTCTTTGCCGAGGCGGGACTCCCCGCGCCGCCCAACGAGCCGGACCTGACCCGGCTGTTGGCGCGCCACGCGGGGGAGCTGGACGCGGCCTTCATCATCACGCCCCACGCCTTGCACCACGTTCAGGCCCGGGCGTGTATGGAAGCGGGGCTGGACGTGTTGCTGGAGAAGCCCATGGTCATGAGCGGCGAGGAGGCCCTGGACCTGATGGCGACCCGGAACCGCACGGGACGGCTGCTGGTGGTGGCCTTCAACGGCAGCCTGTCGCCCCGGCTGCGCAAGGCCGTGGCCCTGCTGCGCTCCGGCGATCTGGGCGATCTGCTCACCGTCAGCGCCACCGTCTGGCAGAACTGGCGCGAGATCACCGCCGACACCTGGCGCCAGCGACCGGCCCTTTCTGGCGGCGGCTTCCTCTTCGACACCGGCGCACACATGCTCAACACGGTCGCGGACCTGGCCGGCGAGGACTTCGTGGAGGTCGCGGCTTGGCTGGACGATCGGGGCGCGGCCGTAGACATCACCGGGGTGGTCATGGGCCGGCTGGCCTCGGGCGCGCTGGTCACCCTCAACGCCTGCGGCGAGACCGCGCCCTCCTGCGCCTCGGACGTGCGCGTCTTCTGCACCCAAGGCATCCTGCGTACAGGCGTCTGGGGCGAGCGGCTGCTGGTCCAGCGCGCGGATCAGGACCGGCTGCGGCCTGTGCGCGCCGCGGCCTCCCTGGGCGCGTGGGATCAGTTCGTGCGCGTGCGCAGCGGGCGTATGGCCAACCCGTCGCCGCCCGAGAACGGCCTGCGCATGGCCCGCCTGTGGGACGCGATCCGGGCGTCGGCCGCGCAGGACGGCGCGCCGGTGAAATTGGACAACGAACTTCTTTAGGAACGCGAATTTTCGCTGATACAAACGAATTTTCACGAATTTTCTCTGAAAAAATCGTAAAAATCTGTTCCCGTCCGTGAAAATCCGCGTTCCACTGATGGTCGTTGAATAGTTGCAAATCTGCGTTCTACTTTTGGTTGCTTCTGGCAGTTGACAAGGCGTTGGAACTCGGCTATACTCGCATCCAATCTGTGATCCTTCGACTGCGCAGCGGCCAATGGCGGCCTCTCTGCGTAGGCGGTTTTATTTCACAACCCAGCCTGAACATGTCAGGCGTATCATTACTCACAATCATGGAATCCGTCGCTTTGTACAACAGCCTTCTCGTAATCAGCCTCGTACTTATCGAGCTTTTGGTCGTTATTATTAGCGGCCAAGAGCCAAACGTGGTTGGAGAACGCATGTAGCGACGGATCGCTGACGTGCAGTGTGGTCACTGTAGACCCTTCCCAACCGGGAAGGGTCTTTTTTGTACCATCAATCAGCAGGATTTAGGGAGCCGCGTCGTTCCGCTCCACAGCGTTTCGCTTAATCAAGGAGAATGATTATGACCCAGTCAGATCAAAGTAGTTACATTACCGATGAGCCGAGGAGGATGACCGGGGCCGAGATGGTCTGGGAGGCCCTGCTTCATGAAGGGGTGGACATCATCTTTGGCCATCCGGGTGGGGCCATCTTGCCCACCTACGACGCGCTCTCCGCGCATGAAGAGGGGGGGCGCATCCATCATGTGTTGGTGCGCCATGAACAGTGCGCCGCCCACATGGCCGACGGCTACGCCCGCTCTACAGGCAAGGTGGGCGTCTGTATCGCCACCAGCGGCCCCGCGGCTACCAACCTGGTGACCGGGTTGGCCACCGCGCAGATGGACAGTGTGCCCATCGTCGCCATCACCGGCCAGGTGCCCACCACGTTGCTGGGCAGCGACGCCTTCCAGGAGTCCGATGTGGTGGGCGTCACTCAGCCTGTCTGTAAGCACAACTATCTGGTGACGGATGTCAACGACTTGCCCCAGATCATGAAGGAAGCCTTCTACATCGCCCGCGAAGGACGCCCCGGCGTTGTCCTTGTCGACATCTGCAAAGACGTGCAAAATGATAGCGGCCTCTTCCGTTACGACTATGAGATCGATCTCCCCGGTTTCGAGCCCTATCCCGAGGTGGATGAGAGTGCAGTGGCCGCTGCCGCCCAGGCCATCAACCAGGCCGAGCGTCCGCTGATCATCGCCGGCCATGGCGTTCAACTGGCCGGCGTCAGCGAGCAGTTGCGCGAGCTGGCGGAAAAGGCGGAATTGCCGGTGGTCACCACCCTGCTGGGCGCAGGTGACCTGCCCGAAAGTCACCCGCTGAGTTTGGGCATGGCCGGCATGCACGGCGAAGCCTTCGCCAACCGCGCCATCCAAAGCTGTGACGTTCTCATCGCCATGGGGATGCGTTTTGATGACCGCATCACCGGTAGCCTGGATCGTTTCGCTAAGCAAGCCACCATCATCCACTTCGAGCTGGATAAGGCCGAAGTGGGTAAGAATATCGTCCCGGATATCCCTGTGATCGGCGACCTGGCCAAAACCTTGCCTGACCTCCTCCCCCAGGTGAATGAGCGAAAACATCAGATTTGGCTCCAGGAACTGAAAGAGTGGCGTGACGACACCACCCAGACGGACATCATCAACTTTGAGGTGGATGAACTGATCCCGCCCTATGTGATCCGGCAACTTTGGCACAGCACCAAGGACGTGAAAGAGGGCGCCATCGTTGTGACCGACGTGGGCCAGCATCAGATGTGGGAGAGCCAGTATTATATTCATGACCACGTGGGCCAACTGCTGACCAGCGGCGGCCTGGGCACCATGGGCTACGCGCTGCCGGCCGCCATCGGTGCGCAGATGGCCAATCCCGGCCGGCTGGTCTGGGCCGTGGCCGGCGACGGTGGCTTCCAGATGACCCTCCAGGAACTGGCTGTCCTCAAGCAGGAGCGGGATCTGCCGGTCAAGATCGCGATCATCAACAATGGTTTCCTGGGCATGGTGCGTCAGTGGCAGCAGCTTTTCTACGGGAAGCGCTACACGGGCACGCCCATCCTGGCGCCCGATTTCGTGAAGTTGGCCGACGCCTACGGCATCCCCGGCCTGGTGGTCACCAAGCCAGAGGAGGTGGCCGCGGCCCTGGAGCAGGCCAACAACACGCCCGGTCCCTTCCTGATCGATTTCCGGGTCAAAGAGGATGTGAACGTCTATCCTATGGTTGCTCCGGGCTCCGCGGTCGATGATCTGATTCGCCGCCCCAAGCCGGTGGTGGTCCAGGGGTACAGCGGCATCGAGCCGAGCTGGTAAGCGGTCATAGTTGTTCAGGCGGGCTTCAGTAGAACGCGGATTCTCGCTGATTAAAACAGATTTTCATGGATTTTTTCCGGAGAAAATCCGTGAAAATTCGATTCCATCCGCTAAAATCCGCGTTCCAATAGTGGCCGTTGAATCGATGTAGACGGTTAAGTCATTAACTTTATAAAGGAATGAGATCATGAAATACACACTTGTTGCTTGGATGCGTGACAAACCCGGCGTCTTGAACCGGGTGTCCGGTATGATGCGAAGGCGCAATTTCAACATCGACAGCTTGCAGGTCGGCCACAGCGAAACCGAAGGCATCAGCCGCATGACTTTTGTGGTGGACGGAGATGATCGCATGGTCGATCAGGTGATCAAACAGTTGCGTAAGGTGGTGGACGTGACGCGTGTCGTGGATATTTCCGATCGGCCTGCGGTCATTCGTGAGATGGCCCTGGTGCGGGTCGCCACCACCCCCCAAACCCGACCCGAAATCGTACAGGTGGTCAACATCTATCGGGGCGATATTGTGGATGTGGCCATGGACAGCATGGTGGTCCAGATCGTCGGCTCCGAAGATCGGGTGGATTCGCTTATCGACCTGTTGTCCCACTTTGGCATCCAGGAGATGGTGCGCACCGGCCGCGTCGCCCTGCTGCGGGGCGCAACCGGCAAGCGCACCAAGCGCTCGACCGCGGTCTGGAAAGCGCAGGCCAGCAATGGCCACCACGCGGAGAAGGAAGCCCAAAAGGCGTGAGGCATGATTTGACGCGGAGACGCAAAGGCGCGGAGGAGCGCAGGGAGTGATCTGTTTTTCTTTGCGTCTCCGCATCTTTGCGCCTACTAAGAAACTCACTCCCCCAGTTTCTTTTAGGAGGAATTGAACCGATCAGGTTCAACTGGAGGCTTTGCGTTGAAATTTTTTACTAATCACCAAACCCAATAGAGGAAACAGAATCACATCATGGCAACCATTTACTACGAAAACTCCGCCGACCTTGACCAGATCAAGGGACGCAAGATTGCGATCATCGGCTATGGCAGCCAAGGGCACGCCCACGCCCTCAACCTCCAGGACAGCGGCATGGATGTGCGCGTCGGCCTCCATAAGGGCAGTAAGAGCAAGGCCAAGGCCGAGGCCGACGGTCTGCGCGTCATGAGCAACGCCGAAGCCGCGGCCGAGGCCGACATGATCATGTTGCTGCTGCCGGATCCCATCCAGGCCCAGGTCTACGCCGAGGATATCGCGCCCAATCTCAAGGCTGGCGACACCGTCATGTTCGCCCACGGCTTCAACATCCGCTACGGCCTGATTTCGCCGCCAGCCGATGTGGACGTCTCTATGGTCGCGCCCAAAGCCCCCGGCCACCGGGTGCGCGAGGTCTTCCAGGAAGGCTCCGGCGTGCCTGCGCTGGTGGCCGTGCACCAGGACGCGACCGGCCACGCGTTGGCCGATGCGCTGGCCTACGCCAAGGGGCTGGGCTGCACCCGGGCCGGCGTGCTGGAGACCACCTTCTCCGAGGAGACCGAGACCGACCTCTTCGGCGAGCAGGCCGTGCTCTGCGGCGGGACCAGCGAGCTGGTCAAGGCCGCGTTCGACACCCTGGTGGAGGCCGGCTACCAGCCCGAGATCGCTTACTTCGAGTGCCTCCATGAGCTGAAGCTGATCGTGGACCTCATGTACGAGGGCGGCCTGAGCTATATGCGCTACAGCATCTCCGACACCGCGGAGTGGGGCGACTACAAGAGCGGTCCGCGTATCATCACTGATGACACGCGCGCGGCCATGAAGGAAATCCTGAGCGAGATCCAGTCCGGCGCTTTCGCCGAAGAGTGGATGGACGAATACCAGAGCGGCGGCAAGCGTTACTACGCCCGCCGGGCCGAGGAGCAGAATTTGCAGGTCGAGCAGGTCGGCAAAGAACTGCGCAAGATGATGACGTTTATGGACGCGAAGGAAGTGTAGAGATTGGGAGATTGGAGATTGGTTATTCTCCCGACAACCAATCTCCCAATCTCCAATCTTCAATCTCACCAATCTCTTTGCATTTTACGTTTCGCCTGATTGCGACTCCCTATGACCAGCATCATCGCAACCATTGGCCCGGCTTCGGCCGAGGTGGATACATTGGCCGAGATGATGGAGGCCGGCATGTCCGTGGCGCGGATGAACTTCAGCCACGGGGACTACGCCTTCCATCGCGGCATCGCGGCCGCGGTGCGGGAGGCTGCGCAACGAACGGGGTGCAAGGTCTCCCTGCTGGCGGACCTGCAAGGGGCCAAGGTGCGGCTGGGCTGGCTGGCGGAGGAGGTCGTCATTCACGAAGGACAGCAGGTGGTCCTGGTGAGCGCGGATGCGGACGTGCGCGAGGACGCGGGCGAACTGGAGCCGGACGCGGTCATCCTGCCCGTGGATTGCGATCTCGCGCCCCATCTCCAGCCGGGGGCCACGGTGCTCATCGACGATGGGTTGCTGGAACTGCAGGTGGAGTCCATTCATCCGGCCCCCCGCCATCCGGGCTTGGCGGGCGGTCACGTCCACTGTCGCGTGGTCTATGGCGGCGTGGTCAAGCCGCGCAAGGGCGTCAACACGCCTTACACCCATCTGCCCATTCCTGCGCTGACGGCCAAGGACCGGGCGGACGCGGCCTTCGCGGTGGAGTTGGGGGTGGACTGGATCGCGCTTAGCTTCGCCGGCTGTGCGGACGACGTCTACGAACTGCGCGATCTGGTGGCCTATTCTGCGAATGGCAGCGGCCCTGGGCCTCGGCTCATGGCCAAGATCGAGCGGCCGGACGGCGTGGAAAATCTGGAGGCCATCATCCAGGCCGGGGACGGCGTCATGGTGGCCCGAGGCGACCTGGCCCTGGAGACAAGCCCATGGCAGTTGCCCCTGTTGCAAAAGCGCATCGTGCGCGCCTGCAAGGCCGCGGACAAGCCGGTGGTGGTGGCCACCCAGATGCTGGAGAGCATGATCCACAACCACCGCCCCACCCGGGCCGAGGTCAGCGACGTGGCCAACGCCCTGCTGGACGGCGCGGACGCAGTCATGCTCAGCGCGGAGACCGCGGTCGGGGCCTATCCCGTCCAGGCCGTGCGCACCATGGCGGTGATCAGCCAGGGTATCATGCCCACCCGCAGCCGGGAGACGCCGCCCCTGGCCACCCGGCCCCGGCCCGTGATCGACATGGACGCACCGTTGAAGCAGCCGATGATGAATGGTTAATTGACAATTGTCACTTGATAATTATCAATTAGAAAGGAGGTGATGTCATATGGACGATGGTCTTAGCGGCCTTCGTATGCATTTAGCGTATAATGGCGAGGACCCTGGCGCGGCGGGATGCGTGCGCGGGGAGGGCGTTGACGGTTTTGCGGAGCGATCCCACAGTCAACGCAGGAGACGAAACAGTCCATTGTTTGCTCATCACCTGGAGGTTGATTTTCATGAGTGCAGAGATGAATAACGGTCACAGCGGCAGGCCGGCCACGGCCGGCAATGGCGACGCAGGCGTCGCCGGTGCAGATATTGCAGATGTAGATATTGCAGACGTAGACGTATCCCAGTTCACCATCGAGGATATGAAAGCCTGGGCCAGGAAGGTCGCACACGGCGATACGGTGCTGGTCTTCGACACCACCCTGCGAGACGGGGAGCAGAGCCCGGGCGCGACCCTCAACACCCAGGAGAAGCTGGACATCGCCCAGCAACTGGCCCGCCTGGGTGTGGACATCATGGAGGCAGGCTTCCCGGCCGCCAGCCCTGGCGACCTGGACGCGGTGCGCCAGATCGCGCGTACGGTAGGACGTCAGGTTCGCGAGGATCGGGAGGGGAATCCGGCCCCGCCGCCCACCGTCACCGGCCTGGCGCGGGCCAATAAGGGGGACATCGACAAGGCGTGGGAGGCCGTCCAGGACGCGGTCCGCCCCCGCATCCACCTCTTCCTGGCCACCAGCGACATTCATATGAAGCACAAGCTGCGCATGTCGCGCAACGATGTGTTGGAAACCGTGGGCGACATGGTCCAGTACGCGGCCAGCCTCTGCCCCAACGTGGAGTTCAGCCCCGAGGACGCGGGGCGCAGCGACCCCGATTTTCTGGTCAAGGTGCTGGAGATCGCCATCCAGGCCGGGGCCACCACCCTCAACATTCCCGACACAGTTGGCTACACCACACCCGAGGAGTTCGGTGGGCTGATCAAGCACCTGCGGGAGAACACGCCCGGGGGCAAGGATGTGATCTTCAGCGTCCACTGCCACAATGACCTGGGCCTGGCCACGGCCAACACCTTGAGCGGCGTCCAGAACGGCGCCCGCCAGATCGAAGTGACCATCAACGGCATCGGCGAGCGGGCCGGCAACACCAGCCTGGAAGAGGCTGCCATGGCCATCCAGGTGCGGCAGCCGATCTTCAACCTCAAGACCAACATCATCTCCCAGGAGATCCATCGCACCAGCGACATGGTCAGCCGCTACACGGGCATGGTCATCCAGCCCAACAAAGCCATTGTCGGGGCCAACGCCTTCGCCCACGAGGCCGGGATCCACCAGGACGGTATGTTGAAAAACAAGCGAACCTATGAGATCATGGATGCCTCCACCATCGGCCTTTCCCAGAGCAGGCTGGTGCTGGGCAAGCACAGCGGGCGCCATGCCCTCCGTCGCCGGTTGGAGGACATGGGCTATCACCTGGACAAGGCCGAGCTCAACGAAATTTTCGTGCGTTTCAAGGAACTGGCCGACAAGAAGAAGACGGTCACCGACGCCGATCTGGAGGCCTTGGTCGGCGATGAGATCTACCAGCCCGAAGAACGCTGGGAACTGCTCAACGTTCAGGTGCAGTGCGGCACCAACATGGTGCCGACCGCGGTGGTGACGGCCCGCTGCGTGGAGACGGGCGAAGTCAAGACCGACGCCGGCTTCGGCTCCGGCCCGGTGGACGCGGTCTACCAGGGCATCAACCGGGTGGTGGGCGTCAGCAACCGGCTGGTCGAATTCCTGGTTCAGGCTGTGACCGAGGGCATCGACGCCAACGGGGATGTGACCATCCGCATCGAAGTGCCGGCGAACAGTGCGGGCTTCAGGGAGACGGCCCAGGGTCGGCAACGGCGGCGGCTCTTCAGCGGTCGCGGCGTGGACACGGACATCATCGTGGCCAGCGCCAAAGCCTACATGCAGGCGCTCAACAAAGCCCTGGCCGCGGAATCCGGGGATGAAGAAAGCGCGGCGGTGAATATTTCCGCTGATGCGCCTGTGGGCGCGTAGGTGACAGAATGACAGGGTGAGGGGGTGACAGGATGACAAGGTGACAAGGTGACAGGGTGACTCGTCACGCATCACGTTTTACGTTTCACGTTTTACACTTCATCTTGTCACCCCCTCATCTTGCCATCCTGTCATCTTGCCAGGAACAAGAATGCATTCTGAATTGCGTGGATGGAAACGATGGCTGTTGGCGGCGCTGGCGGGGTCGCTGATCCTGAGCCTGGCGGTGGTGGACGCTGTCATGCTTTCGGTCGGGCAGGCCCTGGCCGCGCCCATGCTCCAAAACGAAGAGGACCTGGGCGCGTGCGCCGACCTGAACGAGGAGGACCTGCGGGGGGAATTGAACGTCATCGCCCAGCAGATCTTCGCCGCGGACGAAAACGGCATCGATCTGGAGGTCATGGTCGACGAGGCCTGGCGCGAGCTGGGCATGGACCGCCTGATCGACCGCCAGGTGGACGCAGCCATCGCCCGGGTGCGGCGGGACGAGGAAACCTTGGACAAATTTCTCTCCGGCTGGTCGCCCGACAAAGCGGAGGAGTTGACCTATCTGGTGGCCGCGGCGGTCTTTGATTCGGAAGAGTTCCGCCAGGCCATCGACAAACTCTCGGCCCGGGTCGCGGCCCGGATCGAGGCCCGGATCTCGGCATTGGCGGCTGAGTCCGTGGCGGTCAATCTGCTCTGTCTGCGTCAGTTCATCGACCGTCACTACGCAGAGGCTGTGGTCGTCGCCTTCGCCACTGACATCAGCCAAAGCGCTTCCGACGCCGATCTGGTGACGGCCAACGACCTGGAAAACGGCATCATGTCCGTCATCGACCTCCATAAGACCGCGCTGGGCGGCGTGGGCGTCATCATCGCCGTTCAGATCGCGCGCCGGATCGCGGTGCGCATCGCCCGCGATCTGTCGGAGCGGGTGGCGGGACGGATCTCCCTGCGCATCCTGGGCCGGGTGGGCACGGAAGTGATCCCCCTGGTGGGCTGGATCGTCGGCGCCGGCTTGATCATCTACGACGTGATCGACAGCTTGGACGGCGCGCTGCCCCAGATCCAGAAGTCCCTCAAAGAGGAGGAGGTGAAGGCCGCCATCCGCGAGGAGATCGTCGCCTCCGCGGAGCCGGAGCTACGCCAGGCGATGCCGTTGCTGGCCCGGGAGATCGCCAATGATCTCTATGGCGAGTGGCTGGACTTCAAACGCAAGCACCGGCAGATTCTGGCCCTGGCCGAAGAGAATCCGGCCTTCGAGGCCATTCTCTCCCAGGCGGACGATCTGGGGCAGGTGGCCGAACTGGTGGATGTGGCTCTGGCGAGCGTGGGACGCAAGGCGCTGGAACAGGCTATCGACGACGGCTCTTTCGCCGCGGTGCTGGCCCTGCCGTCGGCAGGCGCGGTCATTTTGGCCGGCAGCGGTTCGTTTCAGACCACCCTGGCCTGGGGCGAGTTGGCCGGCCCGGACCTGGATCGGGTGGTGGAATCGGAACTCTATCGATATCAGGACCCGTCGGCGCTGAACCGGGCGTTGCTGGGCGAATTGCTGGACATAGACGATCCCGCGGTCATCGCCAAACTGGGCGGCCTGGATCAGCCGTCGATTGCGACCCTGCTGGACGTCTCCACGGCCAGCCTGAACGAACTGGCCTACAGCCTGACGCCCTACGAACTGGCGCAACTGGCGACCACGTTGGATGGCATGGATCAGGCGGGGCGCAACCAACTGGTGACCATTATCGTCGCCGACCCGGAGGTGGTGGCCATGCTCACCCGGCCGGAGATGCAGCGCTACATTCAGTCCGGGCGCGATCTGAACGCGGCTATCGCTTTTCTGAACGGTCCGGGCGACGCCGGCGGCTATGTCAATGATCTCTTCCGACTGGCCACCCGCCGGGTTTCCCTGGACCTGTTCGCGGCCAAGTATGGCTGGCCGCTGACGATTATGGCCATTCTGGGGCCCATTGTGGTGGCGCTGGCCCTGGCGTCCGCGCTGCTGGGATTTATTTTCCGGCCCATCACCAGCGTGATCGGCCTCTTTGGCGGGGGGCGGCGATCATGAGCGAGCGGCATGTGGCGTTGATCAGCCTGGATGTTGCGCCGGACCGCGATATCCGGATCGGCGAGATCGTGACCGCGGTCGCGGTGCCGGCGGCCAACGTGGTCAAGGACATCCGCGAAAATATTCGCAACCTGACCGGCGGACGCATGCACCATTACGAGCGTTTGGTGGAGGACGCTATTGATTTCGCCCTGCACGACCTGGAGCGCAAGGCGCGCGAGCGGGGCTACGACGGCGTGATCGGCGTCAAGCTCTCCCATCCCCATGTGGTGGACGGGGGCGTGGAGATCATCGCCTATGGAAATGGGTTCTGGCGCAATGGGTAAGTCGCTCTCCCTGCTGATGGCGTTGGTTCTCTTCTGGAGCGCGACGTTCGCCCAGGCCGCGCCGGCGGTGGCCGCCGCCCCGACCGCGCGACCGCCAGCATCCGGCCATGCCAGCGGACTCTATCAGGGCTACACCTACGAAGAGTGTAGCCAGATCGACGCTGAGTCCCTGCGGCAGGAGATCAACGATCTGACCAGGGCGGTGCTGGACCAAGGGGTGGCCGGCATCGACATCGCCGCAATTGTGGACCGGCAGTGGCGGGAGATGAACATGGACGCGGTGGTGGACGCCGCGGTCAACGACGCGGTGGATCGCCTGCGTGAGGAGGAGGACTACTGGAGTCGTTTTCTCTCCGGTTGGTCGGTGGAGAAAGCCCGGGAGTTCGCCACCGCGGTCGCCGCCGAAGCGTTCGGGTCCAGCCAGTTCCAGGACGCGTCCAGGGCCCTCTCCACCGCGGTCGCGGTCGAGCTCACCGATGAGATCACGGCCATGTCCGCCCGTTCCGCGTCCACGGCCCTGCTCTGTATGCAGACCTATGTGGGCGAGCGTTACTCGGAGACCCTCTTCGCGCTTTTCGAAAAGGAAATCAGCGCCGGCGTCAGCGAGGTGGACCTGACGGTGGAGGGAAGCCTGGATCTTTCGGCTCTGGGCGCCCATGAGGCGGCGTTGACGGGGATGAGCGTCATCATCGTCACCCAGATCGTGCGCCGGATCGCGCGCAAGTTGAGCCGCGACGTGGGCGAACGCATCGCCGGCCGGGTGGCGGGTCGGGTGTTGGGCCGCCTGGGCTCGTCCATCATCCCCCTGGCCGGCTGGATCATCGGCGCAGGCTTCATTATCTGGGATCTGTGGGAGGGCAGCAACGGCGCGCTGCCCCAGATCGAGCGAACGTTGGAAAGCGAGGAGGTCAAGGCCGCGATCCGGGCCGAGATCAGCGACGCCATCGCCGAGAGCTTGCGAGAGGAGACCGACGATATCGCCACCGAAATTTCGGCGGATCTGGTGGATGAATGGCGCAATTTCTGCGATCGGCATCCCTATCTCTGTAGCCTGCCGGAGCGGAACGACACCTTCAAATCGCTTCTGGACGTGACGCCGCTGGATGGCCTGGATCAGCTCTCCGCGCTGGTGGACGTCTACATGCAGACCGTGGGGGAAAACGCGCTGGGCGTGGCCCTGGACAGCGGCGCGTTCGAACGTCTGTTGAACGACCCGCCGGCGGCTTTCGAGATATTCAAGGCCACCGGCTCGCCCGAGGAGGCCCAGGCTTGGGTGGAGTTGAGCGGCGACGCCATCGACCAGGTGGCGGCGTTGAAGCTCTACGAACTGACGTCGCCGGAGAAGATGACGCCCGACCGGTTGGCCCGTCTGCTGGCGGTGGAAAATCCCCAGGCTATCGCCATCCTGGTTCAGCTTGAACCCGAGGAGATGGACTCGCTGCTCGACGCCCGGCCCGTGGATGTGGCCGCAACGGCCGCGGCCACAAGCCCGGACGACCTGCGCTGGCTGCTGGACTACGCAGACCGGTCGGAGCAGTATACGCTGCCCCAGGTGTTGCGGGACCTGGCTGCAGGCGCGATCACGCTGGATGCGCTGCAGAACCCTCCGCCCACCGCCACGGCGACGCCTCCTCCGACGCCCTCGCCTGTGGCGACGGTCGCGGCCGTACCGGCTCCGGCCGAGACCCTCGCCGGCCGCGACTTGAATCCGTTCCTGGTTGGCGCGCTGGCGCTGGTCGCCTTGTTGATTCTCATTGGCCTGGGCGTTTTTCTGGCTCGCACCCTCCAGAGGAGGCGAGAAATATAACCTATTTATCCAATGTGTGTCTACCCTTCGACGTGGAAGGGCCGGTCGTAGCCGACTGTACTTGACTTCGACGCACCGCCCTGATACTCAAGTGAAAGGAGTAAACACGTTGAAGGATTCGCGATTGTATCCATCATCATCTATATCCGGCTCATCCGGCAGATTCCCCCGTACAACCGGTGGTCTCCCCCCTAAACAAGGACTCTACGATCCCCGCTTTGAACATGACGCCTGCGGGGTGGGGTTTGTGGCCAACATCGACGGCGCGAGATCCCACGAGATCGTGGAGCAGGGGCTGACCATTCTCCAGAACCTGGACCACCGCGGCGCGCGTGGCTCCGAGAGCAACACCGGCGACGGCGCCGGCATCCTTTTCCAGATCCCCCACCGTTTCTTCCAGGAATACTGGGCTGAGCAAGGCATTCAGTTGCCCGCGCCTGGAGCCTATGGCGTGGGCATGATCTTCCTGCCCACCGATCCGGAGGAGCGCCAGCTTTGCGAACGGCATTTTGAAGAGATCGTTCGCGAGGAGGGGCAGGAGGTCATCGGCTGGCGCACCGTGCCCACCGACGAGGCCACCCTGGGCGAGACGGCGAAGGCCGGCGCGCCTTTCATGCGTCAGGTTTTCATCGGACGCAATCTGGACACGCCCGTCGATGACTTCCTGAGCTTCGAACGCACCCTCTACGTGATCCGCAAGCGGGCCGAGCACGCGCTGCGCTACGCCGACGGCTGCCCGGGGGACGCGTTCTACGCCGCCAGTCTCTCCTGTCGCACCATCGTCTACAAGGGCATGTTGCTCCCGGAGCAGATGACGGCCTATTACCCTGACCTGCTGGACCCGCGAGTGGAATCGGCCCTGGCCCTGGTCCATTCCCGCTTCAGCACCAACACCTTCCCAAGCTGGGAGCGGGCCCATCCCTATCGCTATCTCATCCACAACGGGGAGATCAACACCTTGCGCGGCAACATCAACTGGATGTACGCACGCCAGTCCACCTTCAAGTCAAAACTGTTTGGCGATGATCTGGCCAAGGTGCTGCCTGTGGTCAGCCCCGACGGCAGCGACTCGGCCATGTTCGATGAATCGCTGGAGTTCTTCCACCTGACGGGGCGCTCTTTACCCCACGTGTTGATGATGATGATCCCGGAGCCGTGGTCCAAGCATGCGACCATGAGCGACGAAAAACGGGCCTTCTACGAGTACCACAGCGCGTTGATGGAGCCGTGGGACGGCCCCGCCTCCATCGCGGCCACCGACGGAACCATGATTGGCGCGGTGCTGGATCGCAACGGTCTGCGTCCCTCCCGCTACTATGTCACCAAGGACGGCCTGGTGATCATGGCGTCCGAGGTGGGCGTGCTGGACATCGCGCCGGAGCGGGTGCTCTACAAGGGCCGCCTGGAGCCGGGGCGCATGTTGCTGGTGGATACGGAACAGGGGCGCATCGTCGACGACGAGGAGTTGAAGCGCAACATGGCCCGGGCCCATCCCTATCGCCAGTGGCTGGACGATCACCTGGTGACCCTGGACGATCTGCCCGAGCCCGTCCGGGCGCCTGAATTCGATCGCGATACGGTCCGGCTGCGACAGAAGGCCTTTGGCTACACCAGCGAGACCCTGAACGTGTTGCTTGGTCCCATGGCCAAGAACGCCATCGAACCCATCGGCGCCATGGGCAACGACGCCCCCCTGGCGGTCTTCTCGGAC
>JAJRVT010000225.1 GCA_024277175.1 Chloroflexota bacterium
GTCCATGAGATGGTCACTTTTTTAGGAGCAAAGGATCAGACAACCTTGCCCTACTATTACGCCGCGGCCGCGTTTGTGGTCATGCCCTCCCATTATGAAAGCTTTGGCATGGTCGCGCTGGAGGCCATGGCCATGGGGACGCCGGTCATCGCCTCTGAGGTGGGCGGTCTGGTGCATCTGGTGAGACCCGGTTACAACGGCCTGCACGTGCCGGTCGGAGATCCAGTGGCGCTGGCTGACCGGGTGTACGATCTGATCACGAATGTGGAACATCGGGAAACGCTCGGTCGCCAGGCGCGCCAATACGCAATCCAGTTCGACTGGAATCGAATTGCTGGAAGAATTCTGACTCTCTACCGCGAACTGGTAGTATGATTCCCAGGCAGGCGAACGCCCAGGGTGGCCAGTTCTGCAGCTACGTCGGTGGCGGGTGTGTAGTGGATGGCATGCAGCCCCACCGCTTGAGCGCCGACAATGTTATGACGAAAATCATCCACGAAGACCGCCTCGTCCGGCTCGATCCCCAACTGCGCCAGGGCGCGCTCGAAGATGATCGGGTCCGGCTTCATCACTTTTTCATAGGCGGAGCCGATAATCAGATCGAACGCGTCGGCCATGGGATAGAGGTCAGTCACTACGTGGAGAAGGTTGTCCAACGCGTTGCTGATAATGGCCGTCCGATAAACGTCATGGAGAGAACCGATCAGGTTCAGCAGCGGTTCATTCAATCGATCGCCCGCCCAAAAATCACGCTGAAAGGCCGCCAATGCCTGGTCAGAGAGAGCAAGTTCTCTCTGCACCCACCGCCACAGGTCCTCTGTGCTGCATGCCCCCAGTTGAGCCTGCTGTCCCATCGGACTGTTGAAGACCAGCATTTCCGATTCGCCCGGCTGCAAACCCAGACGTTGCTCTAATCGTCGACGGCTGGCGTTGTCCTCCGTGCGAATGAGCACGCCGCCGACATCGAAAATAATCGCTTTGATTGTCATCCTCCACCCACTCCTCGCAATATCTTGCTGGTTTCGATGGACCGCGGATTGGGCTGATTGGGCGGAAGCAACCGGAATTTTCAAAATCATCGTGTCTATTCAGCACAAATCCGCGTTCCAACAGATCCCGCCTGAACAGTCACCTCTTTTCGTTACAATTCCCGGGTGAAACGCCGGAAGGATCCCTAAAATCGGGTTGCCCACCCCATCGCCCTGTGCTATCATAGGCCCGCCAGGCGTTTTCCCCAAACAATCTGAACCCCTCCCCGCAAATAACGTCTGTGGCCTGAATCGCCACCCGATCACATATCGCAAGGACGACCGCCATGACTGCTCCGTTTGTGCGAATCCTGATCGCGACAACCCTGCTCCCTTTCTTCCTGGGCGCGCCCCGGGCCGCTATTGCCCAAAGCCGGCCCACCGACATCCCTGTCACCCTCACCGCCACGCCCCTGACCCGGTCGGGCCCATGCACCGGCTCCTTCATTCCTCACGACCTGGATCACCTGACCACCACCGCGGATGGCGTGGTGCGCATGTTCCAGGCCAACGGCACGGGGCTGGCCGCGGGGGATCTGGACAACGACGGCGATCTGGACCTGGTGCTGGGCGCGGAGGAGGGAGCCAACAGTCTGCTCTGGAACGAGGGCGATCTGCGCTTCCGCAGGCACCCCTTCGGCGACGGCAAGGCCCGGGACGTGACCATCGTGGATGTGGACGGCGACGGTTGGCGCGATATCGTCCTCACCCGCAACACCGGCGCGCTACGCTACTGGCGAAACCTGGGTGACGGCCAGTTCGTCCGGGAGACGCTGCCCGGCGTGGCCCGGCCGGCCTATGTGCTGGCGTGGGCGGACCTGGACGGCGACGGCGATCTGGACCTGGCCACCGCCTCCTATGACGCCGGCTTCCTGACCGACCGGGGCGACGGCTATCTGCTGGGCGGCGGCGGGGGCGTCTACGTCTACGAGAACCGGGATGGCCGCTTCCGGCCCGCGTGGCTGGCTTCGGACGCCCAGGCCCTGGCCCTGGCTACGTTGGACCTGGACCAGGACGGGCGGCTCGACCTGCTGGTGGGCAACGATTTCGGCCTGCCGGACTATGCCTTCATCCAGAGCGGCGACGGCTGGACAGAGGCCGACCCCTTCGCGGTCACCACCCACAGCACCATGAGCTTCGCGCTGGGCGACGTGGACAACGACGGCCAGGAGGACCTCTTCGCCTCGGACATGAAGCCCTATTCCCTGGAAGGGGAACTGGGCCAGGCCTACGCGCCCCTCATGGCCGCGATGATGGATGAGCCGCCCATGGAGGATGCCTCCCAGATCATGGAGAACGTCCTGCAGATGCGGAACGAGTCCGGGCGCTTCGTCAACCGGGCTGAAGAATGGGGCGTGGACGGCACGGGCTGGACCTGGTCCTCCCAGTTCGGCGATCTGGACAACGATGGCCGGCTGGACCTCTACGTGGTCAACGGCATGATGGAAGAGCGGGTCTTCGCCCACATGCCCGACCACGAGTTGGTGGAGGAGAACCAGGCCTTCCGCAACGCAGGCGACCGCTTCGAGCCGGTCCCGGCGTGGGGCCTGGGTTCGCAGCGCAGCGGCCGGGGCATGGTCATGGCCGATCTGGATGGAGATGGGGACCTGGACATCGCGGTCAATAACCTGCGCGCCCCGGCCCAGTTGTTCGAGAACCAGCTCTGCGGCGGCGCGGCCTTGGAAGTCGAACTGACCCAGCCGGGCGTCCAGAACCGGGACACGCTGGGCGCACAGCTGATCCTGTATACCAACGACGGCGTTCAACTGCGGACCGTGCGCGCGGGCGGCGGCTATCTCTCCGGCCTGCCGGCGCGCGTTCACTTCGGCTTTCCCCAGGACGCCCAACTCGACCGGCTGGAGGTGCGTTGGCCAGACGGCCGGACCTCCGTCGTGGACGATCTGGAACCCAACGTTCTGTTGCGTGTGACCGTTCAGCAGCCGTAATTAGAACGCGGATTTCACCAGATGGAGCCGGATATTAACGGATTTTTCGGAAAAAATCGTATCACCTCAATAATCCGGGGGCAGTCCATCGCATTGACCGGGCGTTCCAGGGGGAAATCGGCCTCGTCTTGGTCAATACGATGCACTCGCCCCGAAAAATTGAACAGATACAAAAAATCCGTGAACATCCGTTTTAATCCGGCAAATCCGCGTTCCAATGAAACCCGCAGCGCGAAAAATACGCCTTGATTGGTTTCGGGATCGGTGGTATGGTTGGAACGGACAGGTCCTATACCCCTTCGGATGGCAGTGGCTCAAACGTTCCCGGCGAACAATATTCAATATTACATGGGCAATGAATCCAAGCACCCTGCTGAAAGAAGCGCGACGGCGCGCGTTGGACATCCTCCATCGCTGCGTGACCCCCCATGGATTCCGGGCGTCGGCCCAGGCCGAGGGCTATCCCCAGATCTGGGCCAGGGACGCCATGGTCGTCTTCCTGGGCGCGGCCACCACCGGGGACGCCACCCTCATGGCCGCGGGGCGCGCCTCTCTGGAGACCATGGGCGCA
>JAJRVT010000013.1 GCA_024277175.1 Chloroflexota bacterium
CGCATCGTCCCCATGCTGGCCCCGGGCGCGGGCGTGGTCACCTCCCGCAACGACGTCCACTACATCGTCACCGAGTACGGCGTGGCCTCTCTGCACGGCAAGACCGTGCGCCAGCGGGTGGGGGAACTGATCGGCATTGCGCACCCCGATTTTCGGGCGGAGTTGATGGAGGCTGCGCGGGCGCTGGGGTATGTGTAGCTTCCGGAAGGCCCTTACCCCCTAGCCCCCTCTCCCAGCGCCGCCGATTCCGCCACCAGTCACGCACTCGCTGGGAGAGGGGGCTAGGGGGAGGGTGCGGTATGGCAGGATGACAAGATGAGCGCCCCACAAGGATTGGTTTCACCTGCTAAATCCACGTTCTATCATCGCCAAATGATAGCGCGGATGAGCCGAGAACGCGTGGCATTGCGACCCGTCTGGAAAGTCCACATTCCAGTTCTCCCATGTGGTGGGATAGCCGGCTTTGACCCATCGCCCCCATCGCAGCTTGATGATGTCGATCACGGCCTGATCCCGCCCGAAGCGCCGTAACGCCTCGAAGATGTAGTGGTGCATGAAGGGGCTGGCCAGGACCATCTTGCCCTGCGCGGGTTCGTCGTCCGGGTCCAGGGAGCGAGCGATGATGGCGTCCAGCAGCGCGGGGGCTTCGTCCGACCGGGTGCAGCCGGTGAGCAGGGCCAGCGCGGCCGCAAGCTGTGAGAACGTGCTCCCCTCCCTATCGTCCCACCAACGCCCCTCGCGCCAGAATGCTGCCCGGATCGAGGATTGAATGGAACGCGGATTTGACGGATTGAGCGGATTCTCACGGGTTTTTTTTGAAAAATCCGGCTCTTTCCACTCGATCCGCTCAATCCGCGTTCTATTGAGTTCCTCCGCTGTCTGTAACGCCAGGAGGTAGTGGAGGTTGTAGATGGCGCTGGGTTCGTTGCGGGAGACGGGGGCCCAGTCCAGGAAGAGGCGACGGCCCGGCTGGCTTAGCAGCAGGCCGTCCTCGTTTAGGTCTTGGCGGAAGCGGCTCAGCATCTTGATCAGGGCAGGTTGCATGGCCTGGAGAAAGGCGTCGTCTCCGGTCAGGCGGTGGTAGAGGGCCAGCAGTTCCACCCACATGAAGTTGTAATCCACAATGGCGTAGGCGTGGACCTCGCCCGGCAGCACGCTGGGCAGCACGCCGTCCGGGTACGCGCCCTGGACCGCCATCCCGATGACCCGGCGCAGGGGCCGCGTGTCGTCGTTCATGGATGCCATGATCAGACTTTGGGGCAGCGCGTCGCCCAGCCACTGGGAGGATTCCCGCCAGACGCTGTCCACGAAGCCTTCCTGGAGGCAGGCGTGGTGGGTGCGTTCGCAGAGGGCGATGATAGCGTCCAGTTCCGGATCGTCCGTGACCAGCGGCCGCGTGATCTCCAGCGGATATTCGACCACGCGCACATGGGCTTGCAGGCGAAAGCTTTGGCCTGTCGGCCCGGTCACTTGGATGAGGACGTATCGCCCGCCACGCAAGGAGAAGCCTTCGACCGTCTGCCCACCGGGGCGCAGTCGGAAGCTGTCGGTCAGGCGCACCCGGCAATAGGTGGCCGGATCCGAGAGGATCAGCTCGCCGGCGCGCGTTTTCTCCGCGTAGCTGACCGCAAGCTGCTCCCCGCCGCCCGCGTTCTCGACCTGGAACCAAGCCTGACAGGTGTAGTCCCGGCCCAGGTCCAGCAGCCAGTAGGCGCATTCGTCCGCGGCCAGCCGGGGCGTCCACCAGCCGTCGGCAGCCTGCGTCGGTGCGGGCGAGGCCGCGGCCCAGCCGGCGCGCAGGCTTTCGTGGACGTCGTCCCCGGGTTCGCCTACGCAGGGCCCGCGCCGGCTCTCCACCAGGACGGCCTCCTGCTTCCGCTCGGCCAGCAGGGGCACAGCCCGCTCCTGCATGCCCGTCCATGGGTAGCCGCCCGCGGGCGCGACGATACGCGCTCGCTCCCAGGCGCTATCGTCGTATCACGGTTCGGTCCAGCCGTCGGCCAGGGTCAGGTCGCATATTTCCGCGCCGCTGCCGTAGATGGAGACCCGGGGGACGTTTTGGGCGAAGGAGGGGTTGCGTCGCGCGCGCCAGGTTGTATTGGATAGAACGCGGATTGGCGCGGATTTTTCTTTTTTTGACGATAACGTGCCGGGGACGGACCGGGATGATCCCGGTAAGCGGACATTTTCTAGTCCGTCCCCGGCACGTGACTCGTCGTCCCAGCTCAGCGCCGCCAACAGGCCGGCCGCACCCCGGTGGACATAGGCGAAGTGGGAGTAGCCGGGCTGATAGACCTGGACCGCGAGCAGGTTGTCGCCCGCTTGCAGATACGCGGCCACGTCCAGCCGGTCCACGCTCTGGGCGCTGGGATAGGAGCGGGCCGGGCCGCGGGCCACGAAGCGCCCGTTGATCCACAGCTTGTAGCGACTGTCCGCGGTGATCAGCAGCTCCGCCCGGTCCGGCCTCCGCTTCAGCCGGAAGCGAGGCGAGCGGAAGTCCAGGTAGGCCTCATGCAGATCGAAGGGATGGGGCGAGCCGATCCAGTGGGTGTGAGCAGGGAGAATCATGGTGGTGGTTCCTGGAAATTGAAGATTGAAGATTGGATGGCGGAGATTTAGGGGAGATTGGAGATTGGTGATCTGCGGGGAGCGCCCCGCCGTAAATGGACGGGGCTATGAAAGCGACGCCCCATCAATGGGGCTGGGTGGGTGCATAATTCATCGCCGGCCAGCCCCGTTCACGGGGCGTCGCCGTTATAGCCCCACGGCTTCAGCCTGGGGCGGTTCCCGCCGACCGAAATCGCCCATTCAATGCCAAAATCTCCGCCACCCAATCATCAATCATCAATCATCAATTTTCAATCTCTCAATCTCCAATCTCCCCATACTCCTCCGCCAACCGATTCGCCACCGTGTACGCGTGCACCAACCGCGCCGGCGGGATATCGGGCTGGACGAAGTGACCGGTGTTGAAGATGAAGCCGCCGCCGGGCGCGTAGATCTCGAAACGGCGGGTGATGTATGCCTCCAGTTCGTCGCCTTCATACTTGAAGAGGCCGTCGATCACGTCCAGGGAGCCGTAGGTGACCAGCTTGTCGCCATAGTCGAGCTTGATGGTTTCGGGGTCCATGCCCGCGCTCTCCTGGACCGGGTGCATCATGTCATAGCCCATCTCCACGATGTCGTCCATGATGTTCATGATGTAGCCGTCGGAGTGCAGGTTGACGTAGAGACCGCGCTCGTGCGCGTGCTGGACGACCCGGGCCGCGTAGGGCTGGATCTGCCGCCGCCACATGCGCGGCGAGAAGAGCATGTTCTGGTTGCTGCCCCAGTCATCGGAGAGGGTGACGATGTCCAC
>JAJRVT010000226.1 GCA_024277175.1 Chloroflexota bacterium
CCAGTTGACCGCGCAGATTCTCCTGCCCGGCTTCGTCATACCCCTGCTGAATGTTATAGGTCAGCACCGTCACCGTCCCATCCGCGGGCGGGATCGCCGGCGTCGCGGCCGTGATCCGGGCCAGGGCCACGGTGAGGACGACGACCGCGGCCATGCCGCCCGTCACGCTCCAGGGGATGCGAACCGCCGGCAGCCGCTGGTTGCGCAACAGCAGCAGGGGGCCGATCACGCCCACACCGACGACAAGATAAACCATCCAGAATTTATCCCGGAAGAAGGGGCCGACCAGGGGGATGTAGTCATAGACGGTGGTGAAGATGTGGGCAAGAGTCATGGCCAGCAGGAAGAGCGCGCCCAGCGCGAAGCCCGCGCCCAGGCCGCGCAGGGAGGGTCGGGCGTCCACCAGCCCCTGGATCAGCCACATGAAGTCCACGATCAGAACCGGGGAGAGCAGCAGGAAGCCCATGAGCAGGGCCCCGTCGACGATGGTGACGGTATGGGCCGGGACAGGGTAGGCGTCTAGGAAGGCGGGGAAATGGAGCTGGTGGCCCAGGATCGTCTGGATCAACAACAGTGCGAAGAGGAAATTCCAGCCCAACAATCCCTTCCAGGAGATCATGGCCCACAGTCCGGGCTGGAGCGTCCCCAGGAGCGCCAGCCCGGCGATCATGACGGCGGCCAGGCCCACCACTTGCAAATAGTTGGCGTCCGTCCAGCGGGCGATGACATTGGGCGCCACCAGGGAGAAGTAGTAGAGGGTGAAGGCGGCCATGATCCCCACGCACAGCCCCACGATCCGGCCCCGCCCGGCATGGTAGTTTCGCTCATGAAAACGCCAGTCATCCGTGTAGACCCACAGCAGGGGCGCCGCGATCAGCGCCAGCAGCCAGGCGATGGCCTGGAAGTTTCCATCTGTGGTCACATCCACGCCGGAGCCGGCCGCGCGCACCAGCATGGACATGGCCACGCCCAGGGCCAGCCCCATGCCCAGGGTCACGCCGGCGGTGGAAGGCTCGACGCCCCGGGCGACGCGCCAGAGCAGCAGCGGGAAGAGAAGCAGGAAAGCACCCGCCCCCAGCCCTGCCGCGATCATGCGCCCCTCGGTGGGCAGCATGACTTCCAGCAGGCGCGCGATGAGGAAGACCGCGCCCAGCCCCAATATCCACCACGCGGGGACGGTTCTCTTGGCCAGGATCAGCAGAGCGGGGGCGAAGAGCAGGAGCACGAACGCCAGTTGCGGCGGGATACTGGTCCCCAACAGGCCGAAGGCGTAAACCGCGGCGATGAAGTCGGTCAATAGCTGGAAGAAAAAGAGGAAGAGGATGGCGTACAACAGCATGGCCGCGCCCCGCCGCTCCCGCAATCCCTCTCGGATGTTCGTCATCAGTCCTCCCCTTGCAGGCTACCAGGTCCCAGTGGACAACGATTCAGGATAGACCGCGGATTGGGCGGATCCAGCGGATCAAAGCGGATCTTTTAAAGATCCGCGAAGATTCGCTCGATCCGCCCAATCCGCGGTCTATCAAAAGTGGCTAAAAGTCATCGCTGAAAGAAAGCGTTACGCAGAGAGAAATCCCCCATCCACCGGCACGACCGCGCCCGTGACGTAGGCGGCCAGATCGCTGGCCAGCACCAGCACCATGCGCGCCACTTCGTCCGGCTGGCCTATGCGCCCCAGGGGTAGGCGCTGCTTGAAATCATAGCCGTCCTTGATCAGCCCCGGGTGTTTCCAGACGTCCTTGGCCACGGCTTTGGCGCCCTCGGTCAAAATCCCGCCTGGCAGCACCACGTTGGCGCGGATGCCTTTCTTGCCGTAATCGCGCGCCAAGGCCCGGGTCAGGGCGATGACGCCGGCCTTGCCTACGGTGTAATGGGCCAGCCCCTCCTTGAAGGGCAATTGGGCCTCGATGGAGGCGATGTTGACGATGGTCCCACCCGCCTTGGCCTGGCGACGCCGGCGCACGAAGTCCTGACACATCCAGTAGACCGCGTGCAGGTTGATGTCGAACACGTTGCGCACGAAGGCCTCGTCGGTGTCCAGGAAATCCCGAAAGGGATAGATGCCGGCGTTGTTGACCAGGATGTCCGGGCTTTCCTCGCCCAGTCCGGCCCAGAAATCGTCGATGGCCGCTTTGTCGCCCAGATCGAAGGCGAACGTGCGGACACCGTCCTTCTCCGCCAGTTCGGCGCGGAACGCGTCCAGCCCCTCCTGGTTGACGTCGATCAGGAGCAGGTTCGCGCCCGCTTCCTGAAAGCGCCGGGCGATGGCCGCGCCCATCCCCGCGGCCGCGCCGGTGATAACTGCGGTCTTCCCCTCCAGGGAGATCAGTTGCTGGATCGATTGGAAATCGGCCACGGCGTCCTCTTAAGATTTTAATAGAACGCGGATTGGGCGGATTGGGCTGATCTGCACGGATTTTTTCAAAATCCGGCCCTTTCCGCTTAATCCGCCCAATCCGCGTTCTATAGGTCCAGATCCTCCATCCCGTCCGCGACCCACTGATCGAAGGCGGCCTGCAGTTCGCCGGCGTTTTCCTGGACCTTGCGCAGCGCGGTCACCGCGTCATCCACCCCCTGAGGCCCGGCGCGGAAGACGGTCTCATCGAACCAGATGGACTCGTAGCGACAGAGTCGCTCGGCCCCGGGCAGGCTCAACTCGTCGAAGCGGAAGCGCTCCGGGAACGCGCGCGCGACAGGCAGATGGGTCAACGCCGGCTGGAAGAGATCATACATGTGCATGGGCGGATAGCCTAGCTCCGTGGGCACGCCTTCCTGGATCAGCGCATAAGCCACGGCCTCCCGCTGCGCGCCGAACTCGGCCGGATCGATGGCGAAGACGTAGCGGTAGAAGGAGCGGGTGGTGTGGCGTTCGTCCCGGGGCAGGACGCGCACGCCGGGCACGTCGCTCAGCGCTTCGTCCATGTAGTCGCCCATAGTCTCACGCGCCTTGGCCTGGGCCGGGAAGCGTTCCAGGGCCACCTGACCCAGTGCAGCCTGGATCTCGGTCATGCGATAGTTGGTCCCGATAGTGAAGGGCTCCGTCATCGCGCCGTGGGGGCGTCCGCAGTCGACGACGCTGGCGGCCCGGTCGGCCAGCTCCTTCGTGCGACAGATGAGCACGCCGCCCTCGCCCGTGGTCAGGATCTTGGAGGACTGGAGGCTGAAGGAGCCGAAATGGCCAATGGTTCCCGCGCCCTGACCGCGCCACTTTGCGCCGTGGGCGTGGGCGCAGTCCTCGATGACGATCAGGTCGTGGGCTTCGGCGATGGCCATGATGGCGTCCATATCCGCCATCTGCGCGCCCACGTGCACGGGGATGATGGCCCTGGTGCGCTCGGTGATCGCGGCCTCCACAGCCTTGGGATCGATGCAGAGGGTGTCGGGGTCGATATCGGCGATGACAGGGATCGCGCCCGCGGCCATGGGCGCGGCTGCGGTGGCCTGGAAGGTGCACGCGGGCACGATGACCTCGTCTCCCCAGCCGATGCCCGCAGCCCGGCAGGCCACTTCCATGGTGACCGTGCCGTTGACCATGGCCACCGCATAGTTTCCGCCCTGCATCTCCAGGAAGGCGTCGAGAAAGGCCTGGGTTTGGGGGCCAGGATAGGGGAAACCGCCCCACCGGCCGGAACGAATCACGGCCGTGACGGCCTCCACATCCCGGTCATCGAAATCGGGCCAGGGGGGATAGGGTTCAGTGCGGACGGGATCGCCGCCCAGCGCCGCTAAAGTTGACATGTTTGAAAAACCTCCGTTTTCTGTTACAGGTTCGTAATCAGATTGCTTTGTAACGCAACATTCATGTTGCGAGCCTGACCTGGGCCGGGCTTAGCCTGGCAGTGACAACATGAATGTTGTCGTACAGGGCCTTACCAAAATTGGGATAAATAATTCCGATAGGTCTCCAGATAGTCGTCCAGAATGTTCCGGGCCACATCCATGTCCGTGATCACCGGGTCCAGCAGCAGGCACTGCAACGCGGCCTGACGGTCGCCGTGCACGGCCGCGTCCACGCCCAGGCGCACGGTGGCGATCTCCCGGCGACAGAGCTCGGCCACAGGCTCCGGCAGCGTGCCGACGCCCACGCCCTGCACGCCCATGCCCGAGACCAGGCCGGGAACTTCCACAATGGCCCCGTCCGGCAGATTGGGAATGTAGCCCTGGTTGGGTAGATTGACGGCCAGATGATAGTGCTCGCCGGCCCCGGCCATGTTCTCGATCATCTCCAGTGCGCCCTCGCTGTCCGCGTCGCGCAGGTGCTCCAGCGGCTCGTCACCGTCGGCCAGCCTGGCGATCTCTGCGTGGCTGATCGGCCGGTGGCGGGTCCAATAGGTCCAGTCATAGAGGCTGACGTCGTACTTTTCCCAGGGGCGGGTGACGGGGTCGGACAGCCAGGGCAGATACTCGGAGAGATGCTCATCGCCAGGGATGGGGAAGAGGCCGAAGGCGGCGTAGACCCGGCGGGTGAGGGGTTCGAAGCGCTCGTCCATGGCCGCCCAGCGTTGGGCGAAGAGGGGATAGAGGTCCGCGCCGTTGCGTTTGTCGCGCACGTCTAACATCCACGTGAAATGGTTGAGCCCCGCGGCCTTGATATCGATGACTTTCTTCGCCCGCCGCGTCATCAGCCCCCGGGGCGGGTTGGTCTCCGGCGAGGCGTGGCAGTCGGTGAAGTCTGCGGGAACCTCCAGCCCCAGGTCATTGGCCAGAGCCTTGCCCACCATGGCGTAGCCGGCGTTGATCTGATGGCAGAGGCCCACGACCTTGATTGTGCTGTAGCGGGCCACCGCGTCGCAGATGCGCATCATGGGGTTGGTGAAGTTGATCAGCCAGGCGTCGGGGCAGAGGCGCTCCATGTCATGCACGATCTCCAGGACCGGGCCGATGTTGCGGGCGGCGTGAATGAATCCCCCCGGTCCGCCGTTCTCCGCGTAAGGCTGACGCACGCCGTACTTGAGTGGAATCTCGAAGTCCGAGCGCCAGAGGTCTTCCCGCGGGGGCGCTTCGATGGCAGAGACCACGAAGGCCGCGCCTTCCAGCGCGTCCGCGTGATGGGTGTGGGTGGTGATGGTCATATCCGCGCCCCACTCCCGGTTCAGGCGTTGGGCCAGCCGGCCCATGGGCGCCAGGGCCTCGGCGTTGCGGTCCACCAGGGCCAGATGACTGCCCCGCAGCCGCAGGCTCCCCATCAGCGCACCCAGGGAGTTGAGGCCAAAGCTGGCGCTCCCCGCACCGATGAGGACGATTTTGGTCGGCAGCATGAAGTGTCCCTTCGTTGAAAGTCGTAGTTGATGAGACTGATGAGATTGGGGAGATTGGAGAGTGAAGAGATTGGAGATTCTCCGGTCAGGCGCCAATCTCCAATCTCTTCACTCTCCAATCTCCCACTCTCACCCCTTGGACCCCGTCAACTTAATCCCCTCGATAAAGGTGCGCTGGGCGAAGAAGAAAGCGATCATGACCGGCATGGTGAAGACCACGCTGGCGGCCATCAACTGGTTCCAGGCCACGTTGCGCTGGCCCTGATAGTCCTGCAAGCCCAGGGCCAGGGTGAACTTCTCCGGGCTGTTCAGGTAGAGAAGCGGTCCCAGGAAGTCGTTCCACGCCCACAGGAAGGTGAAGATGGCGATGGTGGCCAGGACCGGCTTGGACAGGGGCAGGACGATGCTCCAGAAAACCCGAAATTCGGACGCGCCGTCCGCGCGCGCAGCGTCCAGCATCTCCTCCGGGATGCCGCGGAAGAACTGCCGCAGCAGGAAGATGTCGAAGGCGTTGGCGAAGAAGGAGGGCACGATGATAGGCAGGAAGGTATTCCCCCAGTGGAGCGTCTCGGTGAAGAAGAGGAAGAGCGGGATCATGGTTACCTGAAACGGCAACATCATGGTGCTCAACACGAGAATGAAGACCACATCCCGACCGGGCCAGTGGATGCGGGCGAAGCCATACGCGGCCAACGAGCAGGAGAAGAGGGTGCCGATGATGGTGAAAAAGGCAATGATGCTGCTGTTCTTGAAATAGGTCCAGAAGTTGACCTTCAACCCCGGCCGCGCACCCCGGTTCATGGCGTCGACGAAGTTGTGCCACTGGAACTGGACCGTGAGCACAGGCTCGGCGTAGCGGGCCCGGGTCTGGAACACCTCGCTGGGGTCGTCGGGGTTGACGTAGGTCCCTTGCCCTTCAGAAACCTTGACCATGGCCAGTTTACGGGGCTCACCATCAGGCGGGGAGACGGTGTAGAGGGGCAGGCGTTCGCCAGCGACGTCCACATACTGCACGGCGTGGGGCAGCAGGGTCGGCGGGAAGCGGAAGACGTCCTGGTCTGACTTGAAAGCGGTGAAAAACATCCAGATGACAGGAAAGATGAAAAAGAACCCGATCATAGTCGCCGCGGTGTAGCCCAGCGTCCGTTCGAGCAGTTTACGCATTCGTCGCGAGGACCGAGCCTGCGATGCGGCGATCTGGTTCGCTGCCATGGTTTCGGCCATGTTACGCCTCCTCCCCATAGTAAGTCCAGCGTTCGGAGAAACGCAGCAGCACGATGGTGCAGATCATGATGATGATGAACAGGACCCAGGCCATGGCCGAGGCGTAGCCGAACTTCAGATTGATGAAGGCTTTATGATAGAGATAGACGCTGTAGAAGAGCGTCGAATCCAGGGGCGCGCCCAGGACGCGTCCGCCCGACGCCGCGGTGCTGGATTGGGCCCCGGCGAAGATATAGGCCTGGGTGAAGTACTGGAACATGGCGATGACGCCCAGGATCAAGTTGAAGAGGGTGATGGGCGAAACCATGGGGATGGTCACATGCCAGAGCCGCTGCCACCAGGACGCGCCATCCAGTTCCGCCGCCTCCAGCAACGAGGCCGGCACATCCTGCAAACCGGAAAGATAGATGATGATGGTGCTGCCCATGCCCCACAGCCCCATGATGATCAGCGCGGGCTTGGACCACTGGGGATCGGTCAGCCAACTTGGCCCGTCGATACCCAGATGGCCAAGTGCGACGTTGATCAGACCGTTGTTGGTGTTGAAGAGCCACACCCACAAAATGGTGCTGGCGACCAGGGGGATGATGGAGGGCAGAAAGTAGACGAGGCGGTAGAACGATTGGCCCTTCAGCTTCAGGTTGAGTAAGACCGCACAGAGAAAAGAGCCGAACAACATCAACGGCACCGCGAAGATCACCATGTAGAACGTGTTGTAGAGGGCCTTCCAGAAACGCCTGTCGGCCAACATTTCCTGATAGTTGGCCAGCCCCACCCATTCCGATGGCGCCCGGACATGGTAGATGGTGAAGCTGGTGTACAGGGAAGAGACCATGGGATAAAAGGTGAAAGCCAGAAAGCCGATGATCCAGGGTGTGATGAAAAGCAACCCTGTCACCAAATTTCGACGGCTTCGTTTTGTCCAGCGACGGTTTTTTCGGGGTGTGCGCTTGCGCGGCGCACTCGCTTGGCTGGCGGTCATGGCAGGCCTCCGTAAACTATGGTTGCTACCCAGGAATCCTGGATAACGGCCATGATTGGAACGCGGATTCCTACAGATGCAGCCGGATTTTCACGGATTTCTTCTGAAATCCGTGAAAATCCGTATCGATCAGCGACGATCAGCGTTCCAATCTCGTTCGCTCAGGGGCAACGCTCTCCTATCCAAAGTGGATACGCGCTACTGAGCTAACGCTTTATCAAGCTCCGCTTGGAGCTTCTCCTGGGCATCCTTCAACAGCGGCTCCGGATCCGCGCCAGCGTGCAGCACCTGCTCCTCGATCAGGCTCAACTCCGTGGAGATCTCGGAGCTGACAGGCGTGTAGATCTGGGTCGTGGCGTTGGGATCATTGGCCAGTTCCATGAAGATGACGAACTTCTCGTTTTCATGGAAGCGGGGATCTTCGGCCGCGGTCTTGCTGGAAGGCAGATTATAGTTGGCGATCATTTCCTCCGCCACCACCTCAGGCGACATCATCCAGGCCAGCAGCTTGGCTGACGCGTCCACATCCTTCACGCCACTGGGGATGACGACCACTGTACCGCCCACTGCGTTGGTGTTGGCCCGCTCCGGATAGGCTTCCGGATAGGGGAAAGGCGCCACGCCATACCAGAGGTCCGGTTTCAGGCCTTCGATGAAGTTGGGACCGACCATCCATTCGCCGTCCACAGTCATGGCAACCTTACCCGCCATGAAGCCGTTTTCGGCCGAAGCGTAGTCGCCCGTGGAGGAAACGAAGCGCAGCACTTCTTCCGGGCCATACTTGGTGTAGAACTGCTGCTCCCACTTCAGGGCGTCGATGATGGGCTGGGAATCTAACAGCACCTGAGTTCCATCGTCACTAACCCAGTAGCCGCCGAACATGGGCGCGTACTGCTCGATGTGGCTCCAGGAAAAGTCGGGGACAAAGCCAATCTGGGTGATCTTGCCATCTGCGTCCACCTTGGTCAGCTTGTCAGCATATTCGACCAGTTCCTCCAGAGTCTGGGGCGGCTTCTCTGGATCCAGACCAGCCTCTTCGAAGAGGTCCTTGTTCCAGTAAAGCCCATAGGTGTCAGACCCCCAGGGCAGAGCGTAGAGACTGTCACCCCGCTTGCCCTGGGCCAACATGGCAGGGTAGATGTCTTCCAAATCGATGCCATTGGCGGCGGCCAGATCATCCAGCGGCTCCAACAGTCCTTCGGTCACCCAGGTCGACACATCGTCAGGGCCGCTGAGCACCAGCACATCCGGCGGTTCAGACCCGGAGAGAGCGGCAATGACCTTGTCGTTATCCACGGGCGAGTTCACTACCACCTCGACTCCATTGGCCTCGCCGTACTGATTGAAAAGGGATTGGATCTGCGCAGGGTTGTCTCCCCAGGTGATCCAGACGTTGAGCGTTTCTCCGCCTGCCCCAGAACCACCGGCTTCGGACGCAGCAGCCTGATCTGCAGCGGGGGCTTCTGACGTTTCGGGAGCCGCTGCCGGCGCACAGGCGGCCAGCAACCCCACGACGACGACAAGCATGGTTAACACAATCCAAAAACGTTTGCCGGGCATATTCTCCTCCTTCATGAATAAAAATGGTGACTGTTCACCGGGTTTCGACGGCACAACAACTTTCGGGCAGACATCCTCCTTTCTCGTTCACCGCTGCTCATAAGGGCAGCCACACGAACGACGGATGATTAACTCGGTCGACAGACGAATGAGGGGTTCAGGTTTACGGGTCTGGATCAGGCGAATCAACTGGCGGGCCGCCTCCCGGCCAGCCTCCTCCACAGGCGCGCGCACGGTGGTCAGCGGCGGCATCCAGGGATGGGAAAGATGGACGTCATCGAAACCGACCACTGCGATATCCTCGGGCACCCGCTTGCCCGCCTCCTGAATGGCTATGATCGCACCTGTGGCGGCCTCGTCGTCACCGGCGAAAATCGCGTCCATGACCACCCCCTCATTGAGCCAATGCCGGACCGCGTCCCGGGCCTGGGTCTGGCTGAAACCGCCCGTGGCCACCAACGCCGGGTCGAAGGGAATATCGTGCGCATCCAGCGACGCCCGATAGCCAAGCTCCCGCCAGTAGGAATCTTCGTGGTTTTCCGGCCCGCGCAGGAAGGCGATGCGCTGGTAGCTGTGGACCTCGATCAGGTGATCGACCAATGCGCGCGCGCCCGACTTGTTCTCGAAGGTGACGTAGGGAATGTCCAGACCAGGCGGCGGCGCGCGGTGGAGCAGCACCAGAGGAAAGCCCCGCCCATGCAGATCGGCCAAGTCCTCGTCATCCAGGCTGGCGGCGAAGACCAGCATGCCGTCCGTGTTATGGGGTCCCATGACGCGCCGGAATCCGGGACCGTCGCTGACCACCCCCGGCGTGGCGTTGATCAGCAAACCATAGCCGGCCGCGCGGGCCGCGGTCTCGATCCCGCGCAGGATGGGGACGAAGAAGGGTGTGGAAATATCGTCCGCCAATAGGCCGATAACGCCCGTCTTGCGGCTGGCCAACCCCCGCGCGGCCGCGGACGGATGATAGTTGAGGGCGTCGATGGCGGCCCAGACCCGGGCGGCGGTGGCCGCGGCCACGGGCGCGTTCTGATTGATCACGCGGCTGACGGTGGCGGTGGAGACGCCGGCCTTTTTGGCCACGTCGGCAATGGTGGCGGGAGCGTTTACGTCAGACATGAGTCCGTTCCAGTTGGGAAATGGAAGTAGTAAGCGCTTACAGTAAGCGCTTACTATATATCACGAATCGGGACGGCTGTCAAGGGGGGCGCGAAAAAATTTGATCATTTTCCTGCTTCGCCAGTGCGGAAGGCGTATGGTATACTTGCGGGGCGGCGGACACCTTCCAGGTAGACATTCATGTTGCCGCCCCGCGCCACAGGGGATAAAAAAATCCGTGCAATCCGTGCAATCCGTGCAATCCGTGGCTATTTCCCAAATTATTTCGACGCTCCTTAAACCGTGAGCAGACCCATGTCTCCCATCTACACCATCGGCTACGGCGCACGCCCCGTCCAGACCCTGATCGACACGCTGAAAGCCCACCACATCGCCTACCTCATCGACGTCCGCAGCGCCCCCTACTCGCGCTACAAACCGGAGTATTCCAAACATGCGTTGGCGGTCGAGCTGGAGCGTCAGGGCATCCGCTATGTCTTCATGGGCGATCAACTGGGCGGGCGGCCCGATGACCCTGACTGCTATGTAGATGGCAAGGTGGACTACGCGCGGGTAAAGGTCAAGCCCTTCTACCGGGCTGGGCTGGAACGCCTGCGCACGGCCTCTTCGCGGGACGAGCGGGTGGTCCTCATGTGCAGCGAGGGCAAGCCGGAGATGTGCCACCGCAGCAAGCTCATCGGCGCGTCCCTGGAGGAGATGGGGATCGAAGTGCGCCACATCGACGAAAACGACCAGTTGCAGAGCCAGGACGCGGTCATCGCCCGCATCACCGGCGGCCAGTTGGGGTTGTTCGGCCCCATGGAGTTCACCTCCCGCAAGCGTTACGCGGCAGATGAAGCCAATGACGTCGCAGAGGAGGCCTACGATGACGCCTGAGTTCCTCACCATCGGCGTCTACGGCTTCGAGGAAGAGGCATTCTTCCAGGCTTTGCAGGACGCAGGCGTGACCACCTTCTGCGACATCCGCCAGCGGCGCGGTCTGCGCGGCTCCACATACGCCTTCGCCAACAGCCAACGCCTGCAAGCCCGGCTGGCGGAGCTGGGCATCCGCTATGTACACCGCAAAGACCTGGCCCCCACCTCCGAGGTCCGGGCCAGGCAGGAGGCGGCGGACAAGCGGGACAAGGTGGCCAAACGCCAGCGGACCATCCTGGGCACGGCCTTCATCGACGCCTACCGGGCGGAGGTGTTGGCCGACTTCGACGCCCACCAGTTCGTGGAAGAGCTAGGACCGGACGCGGGCGTGGTCGCGCTCTTCTGCGTGGAGCGGGAGCCGGCGGCCTGTCATCGCTCCCTGGTGGCCGAGCGGCTGGAGGCGGATCTGGGGATAGAGGTGACGCATCTGACGCCGTAGGTGTGGTTTGGAATCGCACGATTTCCAGTGAGGCGAATTTGTGCGGCTGCAAGCCGCGCCTACGGGTTGGGGCAGGTAGGTGCGCACGATTTCCGATAAGACGAGTCTGGAAAACCACCGATTGCATCGCCATATCGCGCCATGATACAATGCAGGTAGCCATTTGGACCATAGCGCTATTTTGTTTGCTTCTGGGAATAGCAGTTGGCGCGCAGAGAGTAGCCAAAGGAATAATGTATGAAATTTCGAATCGAAGTTGAGCAGGAGGTTGATGGCCGTTGGATCGCCGAAGTGATGGACATGCCAGGCGTGATGGTTTACGGCGAAACGCAAGAGCGGGCCATCGCTAAAGCGAAGGCTTTGGCATTACGCGTGCTGGCGGACCGAGTTGAAAATGAAGAACAATCCGGTGCATTAGATAGCATCATCTTTGCCACAGCATGACTCAATGGCCTTCAAAGAAAGCAAAGCAGGTATTGGCCGCATTGCATCGTATTGGATGGACCACCAAACGCCAACGCGGTTCACACCGAATATTATCGCGTCCAGGTTGGCCCGATTTTGTATTTGCGTTTCATGACCGGGAAGAGATAGGGCCACGTATGTTGGCGCGTATTGCTAAAAGAACAGGACTTCAGCCTGAGGACCTATAAATTTGTCAGGGCATCGACTACGTTATGAGGAACATCAAGGCCAATCGTCCCCTCGATCTGGAAAAACTGGCGGTCGTCTTTCGGGCCTATCCTGAGATCGAAGCCGTCTATCTCTTCGGTTCCCATGCACGCGGCCAGGCGAACCGCCACAGCGATATCGATCTGGCCATCGTCCCGCGACGCTCCAGCGATGTACGCCGCAAGCAACTGGACATTCTGACGGATATGGTCCGGGTGGGATACAGCAACGTCGATTTGGTTTTCCTGGATTGCACCGACATCGTGCTCAAATATGAGGCCATCCGGGACAACGTTCTGGTATACGCCCGGGACGAGTTCGATTCAGGCGCGTACTGTTCCCTGATTATCCGCCAATATCTGGACTTCCAACCGTACCTGAAATTGCAGCGGGAGGCGTATAAACGGAACAATGCCCATGGTTAGAGTCGATGTGTTGCGCAAACGCTTAGTCAAATTAGACGAATATATCGAAATCCTGCGCTCGTTGCAATCCTGCACCCGGGAACAATTTTTGGCGAACCCCATATACTACGGCAGCGCTGAACGTTTTTTGCAGTTGGCGATCGAGACCATCAATGATATGGGCAGCCACATCATCGTCGATCTGGGATTGGGATCGGTGGACTGGTACAGCGATGTGCCCGATATTTTTCTCCAACACGAGTATATCGACGCAACTGTTGCGGAGCAATGGCGCAAAATGACGGGTTTCCGCAACCTGCTGGTTCATGACTATCTGGACATCAATCGTGAAATCGTATACGACGTGCTGCAACACAACCTGGAAGATTTCGAAGCTATCAAAGAGCGCCTGAAGACGTTTGTTGAGTAAGCGTGACTGTTCAGCCAGAAACCGGGTTTTTCTCTGGTAGATGACGCTTTCTTGTGATCAAAAACCCGGTTTCTCTCGGAGGGTGAATAACTACGAGTAAGCGCTGAACGTCGAAACTCCGCGCATTTCGAGGCGTCGCCCCCGAATGCTACAACGAATGTGGAGAGTTTCCATGAACGTATTGATCGTGGCCAAAACCCGACGCGGCAGCCGGGCCTGCGTCGGCGGCATCACAGAAGAGGGCCGGAGCGTGCGCCTGGTCGCCATCAACGAGGCCACCGATGATCGCGCCGGCATGGAGTATGAGGTGGGCGAAGTGTGGGAGGTGGAGGCCACGCCGGCCCCCTCGCCCACGCCGCCCCACGTGGAAGATGTCATCGTTGGACGCAAACGCCTGTTGCGAACATCCTCCCGGCTGATCCCCGCCATCGAACGGTTCATGCCACCCCAAACAGGTGGACGCGAGGCGCTTTTCGAAGGTTTGACCCAGGCCACCCGGGTCGGCGTCCTCTACATCGCCGAGCGCACCGGCATCCCCCCGTACAGCACCCAGTTCTGGCGTCCCGACAGGCCCTTGCACCGGGACGACGACTCCAAGCGCATCCGCTATCGCTACCCCACACGGGACGGCGGCTTCACCCTGACCTTCGTGGGCTTTCAGGAGCCTGTGGAGGTCATCCCCGCGGGGACCCTCCTGCGCGTCTCCATGTCTCGCTGGTGGCGGCCCAAGGAGATGCCGGAGGGGGAGTTGCGTTGCTACATCCAGCTATCGGGCTGGTTCGATGAGGAAGAGGCCGCCGGGACGGGGTCGCAACAGACGAGAGGAACAGACCATTTGACCGCCCACACCCCGCCGCCCGCACAGGCAGAACCGGACATGGCCGAAGCCCGTCGTCTGCTCAAAAGCGTCTTCGGCTACGACGCGTTCCGGCCCCTCCAGGCCGAGATCATCGCCAACGTCCTGGGCAAGCGGGACACCCTGGTCATCATGCCCACGGGCGGCGGTAAGTCCCTCTGCTACCAGTTGCCTGCCCTGATCTTCCGCGGCCTGACCGTGGTGATCTCGCCCCTGATCGCGCTCATGCAGGACCAGGTGGCCCAACTGCGGGAGATGGGCGTGGCCGCGGCCTTCCTCAACAGTTCGCTGGACTTCCGCGCCTATGGCGACACCATGCAACAGGTGCGCCAGGGCCAGATCAAGCTGCTCTACGTCGCACCCGAAACCCTGCTGCGCCCGGAGACCCTGGCCATGCTGGACCAAGCCCATGTGGAGTGCCTGACCATTGACGAGGCCCACTGCATCTCCTCCTGGGGCCATGACTTCCGTCCCGAATACCGCCAGCTCATGCCCGTGCGCGAGCGCTATCCCCAGGCCGTCTCCATCGCGCTGACCGCCACG
>JAJRVT010000227.1 GCA_024277175.1 Chloroflexota bacterium
GCTCAGACAACCGATGACTTCCGTGCAGATTCATATCTTATGCCTGCGACTCCAAATTCTTAGCCTAATTCGGAGATACTCCCCCGCGCGTCTCTGACGATTTTTGCAAAAAGGTACTTGACATTTTAATAGTAAGCTATTACAGTTCTTCCATGAACGCGATACTCGTCTGGATCCCCTTATAGAAGTTGGGGATGTGAAACTTCTCATTCGGCGCGTGGAGGCGGTCGTCCGGCAGGCCGAAACCCATGAGGATCACAGGCGCGCCCAGCGCTTGCTGGAAAACGGTGACGATGGGAATGCTGCCGCCCTCTCGGGTGTAGACCGGCTCATTGCCGAACACCTGCGCGTAGGCCTTGGCCGCGGCCTTCATCTCCGGCAGATCCAGGGGCGCGATGAAGGGCCTTGCCCCCTGGGTGGACTCCAGCGCTACGGTGATGGTCGGCGGGGCCAGTTCCTGAAGATAGGCCTCGATCAGCCGGCCGATGCGCTGGGGGTCCTGGTCCGGGACTAGGCGGCAGGAGATCTTGGCGTGGGCCTTGCTGGGGATCACCGTCTTGAAGCCCTCGCCAGTGAAGCCGCCCCACATGCCGTTGATCTCCAGCGTGGGCCGCGCGCCCGTTCGCTCCACGATTGTGTATTCCGGCTCGCCCCAGGCCGCGGGCGCGCCGCTCTCCTCCAGCAATTCTTTCTCGCCATAGGGGACTTTAGCCAGGGCCGCGCGCTCCTCATCCGAGAGGGGACGCACGTTGTCATAGAAGCCGGGAACGGTGATATGCCCGTCGGCGTCGTGGAGTGCAGCCAGCAGCTCGGCCAGGGCCTGGTTGGCGTTGTGGATCGCGCCGCCGTAGGAGCCGCTGTGCAGGTCGGTGGCCGGCCCGGTGACCGTAAGCTCCCCCTTCCACATGCCCCGCAGGCCGTAGAGGATGCTGGGCTGATCGGGGGCCAGGATGTGGGAATCGGAGATCAGGCAGACGTTCGCGGCCAGCTTGTCCCGATTGGCGGGGACGAACGCGGTCAGCGCGCCGCTCCCAGCTTCTTCCTCGCCCTCGACGATGAACTTGACGTTCACGGGCAGCGCGCCCTCGCTCTGTAGCAGGGCCTCCACCGCCTTGACGTGGATATAGACCTGACCCTTGTCATCGGCCGCGCCGCGGGCGTAGATGTTCTCGTTGCGGATGTCCGGCTCAAAGGGCGGCGTCTCCCACTCGTCCAGGGGATCCACCGGCTGGACGTCGTAGTGGCCATAGACGAGCACGGTGGGCTTGTCCGCGCCGGCGTGCAGCCAGTCTACATAGACCAGGGGATTGCCCTCGGTGGGGATGACCTCCACATGCTCCAGGCCGGCCTCCCGCATACGCGCGCCCAGCCACTCGGCCGCGGCCAGCATGTCAGCTTTATGCTCCGATAGCGTGCTGATGCTGGGCATGCGCAGCCACTCGATCAACTCCTCAAGCTGGCGCGGTTTGTTCTCTTCCAGGTAGGTTGTTATGGCTGACATATGAGCGCTCCTTTGGGGCGAGTGGCAAATGATAAGTCGCAAATATTATCGCGCAAAACAAATGCAAAGAATAATCAGACGCGAAGCCATAGACCGCGGATCGGGCGGAAACAGCCAGATTTTTTTGAAAAATCTGGCTGTTTCCGCCCGATCCGCCCAATTCGTGGTCTATCTGTCGGTCTATCCGGCAAGGCTGATCAAATAGAAAAGCAGGGAGTTGAGCAGCCACAACGCGACCGGCCCCACGAAGGCTGCCAGACAGCCCCGCAATTCGAAGCCCTTCACCAAGGCCGACGCCAGCCAGAAAAGGAAGGCGTTGAGCGCGAAGCGGAAGAGGCCCAGGGTGAGTATGGTGAGCGGGAAGGTGAGAAATCCCAGCACCGGGCGCAAAAAGGCGTTGAGCAGGCCGATGATGAGGCCGGCGACCAGGGCCGTGCCGAAGTCCTTGATATAGACGCCCAAGGGCAGCTTGGACATAATGTAGAGGCTCGCGGTGGTGACGAACCAGGAGAGCAATACTTGCATAATCATAGCGTCAATTCCCATCGTTTGCAGTGCGGATGCGATCGCGCCCCGTCCATCAGCGCGCTACGCCACCACTACGCATGCGGGCGCACATTGGTTGCATCCGCCAGCGCGCCGGGACGAAAGAAACCGAGTTTTTGACAAAAACTCGGTTTCTCGCCGGTCGCGCTGTGAAATTCTCAGCGCTTCACCATCCGCTCCCGCGCGTGGACGCGGGCGGGAGAAACCGCTTCGCTGGCCGCGGCGTCGGGAAAACGGGAAGGCGCGGCGCTCCAGAAGGTGACGCCCAGACGCTCGACCTGCTGGGCTCGACCGCTGGCCAGCAACTGATCCAGCGCCTCCTGAACCTGGGAGGGAGCCCAGCGGGCCAGCGTCTGCTCCAGTTGGTCCTGGCGCATGGGGTGGCGGGTGATGACGCCTACGATCGCGTCCACCACATCGTCGTAGCCACTGAGATCGAAACTGCCGTCGGCGGGGTGCACCACCTGGGCGATATCCCCCAGGATGGCCGCGGCCCGCATAAGCCCCTCCTCGTCCGGCGGCTGGACCCAGGTCTCGGCCGGTGGGCGGTTGGGGATATTGATCTGCACCAGATCGGGTTGAACCTTCGCCAGGGCCGCGGCCAGGTCGGCCAGGGCTTCGACCGAGTCGTTGACGCCCTTGATCAACATCAGTTCAACCCACAGCCGCCCTTCATATTGACGCCGGAACGCGATCAGGCCCTCCAGATGCTGCTCGAAGCTCAGATGCGGGTGGGGACGATGGATGGTCCGGTAGATCTCGGGCGAGCCGGCCGACAGGGTGGGCATGACCACATGGGCCAGGGCCAGATCGGCGCGCACGTCGGGCAGATAGAGGGTGGAGCCGTTGGTGATCACGGCCACAGGGATGTCGGTCATGGCCTGGGTCCGGCGGATCATCCAGCCCAGCCCCACGTGCAGGGTGGGCTCGCCGGAGCCGACGAAGGTGATGTAGTCGATCTCCCCCGGCCCGTGCGCGGCCAGGACCTCCTCCAACTCGCGCATGAGCGCGTCGCGCGGGACATACTCGCGCCGTTCGTTGGTCAGTGGCATGGTGCGGCCAAGCTGGCAGTAGATGCAGTTCCAGTTGCAGGTCTTGAGCGGGATGGGGTCCACGCCCAACGATTGCCCCAGCCGCCGGGATGGGATTGGACCATAGATATAGTTCATGGCGCGCCTTTAGAGAAAATTGAAGATTGGAGATTGGGAGATTAGAGATTGACGCGTTGCCGGACAGTCCCAATCTCCAATCTCCCAATCTCTTCATTTAATCGCCCTGGGCGCGCACGATCAGAAGGGGACGATCCGTCTGTTGCAGGATGCCAGCGGCCACGCTGCCGTAGAAGACGCGCGCCAGGCCGCTGCGGCCGTGGCTGGCCATGGCGATCAGGCCCACATCCTTTTGGTGGGCCACATCCAGAATCGAACGCACCACGGGTCCCTGCACCACCACCTCTTCAGCCTGGATGCCTTTCTCGCGGAACTCGCCCGCGATCCCGGCCAGGTAGACGGACGCCTCCTTGGAGCGGCGGTCCATCTCATCCGCGTCATAGTAGGGAACCATGTCATAGGGCGAAACCATGGTGGCGGTCGGCTCCAATACCTGCATGAAGATCACCCGGGACCCCAGGCAACGGGCCAATTCCTCCACATTCGGGAGAATAGACTCGGCGCGCTTGGAACCATCCAGAGGAACCAAAATTTTCTTATACATTATGTTCACCCCTTTCTGTGGTATCACGATGGATGCGCTGGCATCGTCCAGCAGGCGTTGCTTCTAGCTCTTCTTGCGCCCAAACATGAAATACGTGATGGGACCGATGAAGTTGACGAACGCGAAGACTGTCCACAGCCGTTTGTCACCCTTCACTTCAGCCGCCGGACGATGGCGCAGGTCCCAAAGCGCGGCCGCCAGCAGGCTGAATTGAAGCATAGCCAGGGCGATAGCGCCGCCCTTTTGGGCTGGCTTCAACTCATTCCAACGCAAGCGGGGACAGCTTTCGATCTGCATGATGAATCTCCTTTCCATCCACAAGAGAGCCCCTGGTCACTTGCCATTATAGCAGCCGGCGGTCGCACTGGATAGGGGCAAATCACCTAAATTTGAGGGGGCAACTGTCATCACCCCCAGGCCGTGGTAGGTGCGGCTTGCAGCCGCACCTACATCAGGCGAGCAACTCCTCCAACACCAGCGCCACACCGTCCTCGTCATTGGACGCCGTCACCCGATCGGCTGCGGCCAGAACTTCGGGCGCGGCGTTGGCCACCGCAACGCCCAGACCGGCTTCCTTCACCATCTGCGCGTCGTTGACGTCATCACCGAAAGCAATGGTCTGCTCCATGCTCAACCCCAGGCCTTCGACCACAAAGCGCAGGGCTACAGCCTTGTCCGCGGTGGCGGAGAGAAACTGGGCCAAGCGATACTTCTGCGAAAGCATGGGGCGAGTATCCGGAGGCAGGGCGGAGAGCAACGGTCGCAGGTGGATAAAAGGATCCTCTCCATTCATGGCAGTGGGGGTGTAATCGTTCTGCCCTTGATCAAAGAAGAGCACTTTGGCCGCGGGCTGGTGGATCACCTCCAGCAGATCGGGGGCGAGGACATAGCGTTTGGGCCGATCGAAAGGCCGGTTGACGTAAAGGGTGTTATCGATCTCCACGCCCATGCGCCAAGCCGGCAACGATTTCAACGCCCAGTCCACCAGGTGGCGGGCGGATTCGGTTGGTATCAGATCGACGAACGTGGTGCGTCCGTTCAGTTGCACTTCGGCCCCATTGTAACAAACCCAGGGAACGTCCTGCAACAGGTCGGGGATGACTTCGTCCACGCTGCGCGGGGGACGGCCGGTAGCGACGACGATCTCGTTGCCATGCTCGCGCCACTGTTGCAACAGATCGAGCGTGCGCGACGACAGGCTCTTGTCGCTGCGGAGCAGGGTTTCATCCAGGTCCAGGGCGATGATGCGACGCATAAAAGTCATCCTTTCCAAATGGCTGTCTGATCGTCCAACCTTGATTGTATCATCGGCCAGGCGTAGACGGGAAGCCAGAGAGGCCCCACAATTCGTCAGAATTTTTCCTTCACCCCGCGACCCATCTTATGCTACACTGTCTGTGACAACCTCAACTTCAGCCATCCACACGAGCATCAAAGGAGATCTCTTATGGCGAATCGCGATCCGCACAGCACACGCATTGGCGATAAAGAATTACACCCTGAAAGCATGATGATGGGCTACGGCTACCGCCCCGAACTTTCCGAGGGCGCGGTCAAATGCCCGGTTTTCCAGACGTCCACCTTCGTCTTCAAATCCGCAGAGGAGGGCAAGGCTTTCTTTGAGCTGGCCTATGGGCTACGCAAGCGGGACCCCAACGAGGAACTCGGCCTCATCTACAGTCGGGTGAACAATCCTGATCTGGAAATCCTGGAAGACCGCCTGACGCTCTGGGACGGCGCGGAGGAGGCAGCGGTCTTCAGCAGCGGTATGGCGGCCATCAGCACCACCTTGCTGAGCATCCTGCGCCCCGGTGATGTCATCATTCACAGCGAGCCAGTCTATGGCGGCACCGACTTCTTTTTGAAGCACATCCTGCCCAGCTTCGGCATCCGGGTGATGAGTTTTATGGCTGGCAGGGGAACGGCCGATCTGGAAAAAATGGTGGACGATCCGCTGATCGCCGAAAAGCTGGCCATGATCTACCTGGAAACGCCGGCCAACCCCACCAACGCGCTGGTCGATATCCAGGCCGTGGCCAATATCGCCCATGGTCTGGCCCGGGGCGACCGGCGCCCCTTGGTTGCTGTGGACAACACCTTCCTGGGGCCTATCTGGCAGCACCCCATCGACCACGGCGCGGACCTGGTGATCTACTCGGCCACCAAGTACATCGGCGGCCACAGCGATCTCATCGCCGGGGTCGCGCTGGGACCCAAGGCGCTGATCAAGCAGATCAAGGGCATGCGCACCATCCTGGGCACCGTCACCACGCCGTGGACGGGCTGGCTGCTCCTGCGCAGTCTGGAAACCCTGAAACTACGCATGACCTCCGAGATGAAAAACGCCCGCTACGTGGCCGATTTTCTCGCCGACCAGCCTAAGGTCATGCGCGTTCACTACCTGGGCCGTCTGCGCGAAAACGACCCCGGCTACCGGCTTTACCGTCGCCAGTGCCTGGGGCCGGGGGGCATGATCTCGTTCGAGCTTGTGGGCGGCGAGGCCGAGGCGTTCCGCTTCCTCAACGCGCTGCAACTCTTCCACCTGGCCGTCAGCCTGGGCGGCACCGAATCCCTGGCCGAGCATCCGGCCAGCATGACCCACTCGGACGTGGACCCTGAGGAGCGCATGGAAATGGGGATCACACCCAACATGGTGCGCCTCTCCATTGGCGTGGAGCATCCCGAAGACCTGATCGCGGATCTGAAGCAGGCGCTGGAAGCGGTTTGAGATTCTCGGATGAGGGACGAATAGAACGCGGATTGAGCGGATTAGGCTGATTTTCACGGATTTTCAAGAAATCCGTGTCGATCCGCTCAATCCGCGTTCTATAGCTTTTACGTGAACAGATCCCCCGGCAGGTCCGCGGCCGTGGGGAAGCTGCTCTGGGTGCCCGCGGCCTGGACGCTGACCGCGGCGATGCGGTTGGCGCGAGCGATGGCGTCAGTCATGGGTTTGCCCAGGGCCAGGAAATAGGCCAGGCTGCCCACGAAGGCGTCGCCCGCGCCCGTGGTGTCCAGGGCCTGGACCGCCTCGGCGGGGATGTGGGTCGCGCCCTCCTCGTTCACCAGCAGCGCGCCCCGCTCGCCCAGGGTGAGCACGACAGCGCCCGCCCCCCGCGCCAGCAGCGACCGGGCCGCGGCTTCGGCCTCATCCAGCGTGCTGACGGGCATGCCCGTCAGCAATTCGGTCTCGGTTTCGTTGGGGCAGAAAATGTCGGAGAGGCGGTAGAGTTCATCCGGCAGGTCGGGTCGGGCCGGCGCGGGATTGAAGATGGTGGTCACATCCTCCTCGCGGGCGATGCGCAGCGCGGCCATGGTGATAGGCAGGGGGATCTCCAACTGGCAGACCACAATGCCAGCGGCGGCGATGGCCGGACGGGCGGCCTCGATCTCCTTCTCGGTCAGCAGGTCATTGGCCCCGGTGACGATGATGATGGAGTTGTTGCCGTCTGCGTCCACGGCGATGGGGGCCACGCCAGAGAAGGCCTGATCCGTGATGTGAACGTGGGAGATGTCGATCCCCACCCGCTCGAAGTTCTGGAGGGTGTCGCGGCCAAAGATGTCATCCCCCAGTTTGGTGACCATGGCCACATCCCCGCCCAACTTGGCCGCCATCACGGCCTGGTTGGCGCCCTTGCCGCCAAAGCCCATCTGAAAGCGGTCGCCATGCAGGGTTTCCCCCATCTTGGGCAGCCGGGGCACATAGCTGATCAGGTCCAGGTTCGATGCGCCGACGACGCAGATTTTAGGTCGTTCCATGATTGCTCCTTCCGGGATTATAGTATTTTACTACAACATCTTATCCTAGCAGGCCGTCGGAGAGAAAGCAAACAGGCTCTACGAAGCCATCGTCATCAGCGGCTGCACGCCATATGGCGGCGAAAACAGTTCGTGTCATTCATGGCGAGCGACGAAGCAGGCCCGTAAACGCGAGGAACGTTTGACAACCCTCAAGACGCCGTGCTATGCTGCCCCATAATGCATCGCGTCATAGTCAAGGAGTTGAGAACATGTCCGACAGGCAAGACGAGAGTTCGAAGTTGCTCGACCTGGGCAAAGCAAGCGACAAAATCACCCGGGCGGCCCTTACCGTCATGGGCTCCCTGTATGAACAGGCGCTACTCGCCTTCAACCAGTCGGTGGAGAACTTGCAAAGCCACGATCCGGAGAGGGATGTAGAGGAAGAGACCTCCAACGAGGCCGGATCGCCCCTGGCAGAGGCTGCATCCCAGGCGCTGGACGCCGTGGCCGTGGTTCAACAGGCCGGACGCAGCGTGATGCAGCTTGCGCAGACGTCCACCCGCTACAGCCAGGCTGAGATCGAACAGGCCGTGCAGCGGGCGCTACGTCGGCTGGGCATCCCCTCCAGGGAGCGGGTGGAGCGCCTCAGCAACGAGGTGGACGAGTTGACGGCGTTGATCGACAAGCGTCTGGCCGAGCGGCAGGCCGCGGAAGAGGCGGCCCTGCCGCTGGAAGGCTACGGCGAGTTGACGGTGAAGCAGATCATGGACCGGCTGAACGGCTTGAACGCGGACCAATTGGCGGCCCTCCGCGCCTACGAAGGGCGACATCGTAAACGGGTCACGCTCCTGCGCGAACTCGACCGCCGGATCATGTCGCTCACGGGGCAAGCGCTGGCTTGATTCTCGTGTTCAGCCAAGCCTCATCAGAACGCGGATTTGCACTGTAATAGCCAGATTCCCACGGATTTTTCATGAAAAATCCATGGGAATCTGATTGTATCCGCCGTCATCCGCGTTCCAATAAAACGTCCCCAACCGTCTTCTAGTCCAGATGCCGCTCCAACCAGGCGTGGATATCGCCCAATACCTGGTCCCGGTGGATGTCGTTGATGGACTCATGGTAGCCGCCCGGATAAACCTTAAAAATCTTGTCCGTGGAGCCGGCGTTGCGATAAAAACGCTGGCTGCCGGCGATAGGGACGAGCTGGTCGGCGTCGCCGTGAATCACCAGCAGCGGGACCGTCAACTGGCCGGCGTGCTCTTGGGTCCAGGCGATGGTCTTGTCCATTTCCGTGCTGAAGCGGGGCGTGGCCTTGGAGTGCACCAGTGGATCGTCCACATAGCGCTTCACCTCAGCCGGATCGCGTGAGATGGCCGAGGCGTTCACCCCCGCATCGAACGACATGTTGGGTCTGATTTTGGATAAAATTTTAGACGCGGCGTGCAGCAGCGGCGCCACATGGGGCTGGGCCAACAGAGGCGATGAGAGGATCACGCCCGTCAGCCCCGACTGGTCGATGACCACATAATTGCTGGCGATCAGACCGCCCATGCTGTGGCCCATCAAAAAAAGCGGCTGATCGGGCTGGGCCTCCCGCACCAACTGCAAGAACCGACCCACATCCTCACGAAATTCATCCCAACTATTGATCGCGCCCCGCTGCCCTTCCGAACGTCCATGCCCCCGCAGGTCGAATCCATAAACCGCAAAGCCGCGGGGAACCAGATAATCGACCAGATGGCGGTAACGCCCGCTGTGCTCGCCAAAGCCATGGATGATCGTCAGCACGGCGCGCGGCGGTTCGTCCGGCAACCACGCCTGCCAGAAGAGCGATAGATCCCCAGTCCCCTTGAACGTCCCCTCTTCATGCTGCATCTGATCACACTCCCATGTTTATTTCAAAGCCTGCCGATTTAACGCAAAGCAAATGAATTCAATTGATACAGTATCACACTTGCGAAAGCGTTTCCAAATCGGTATGCTGTATGGTGACGAGAATCGTCAGCAACAGGTAAGAAAGAAAATCACATATTATGTCAATAAGCGTATTCGACCTTTTCAAGATTGGCATCGGTCCCTCAAGCTCCCACACGGTGGGACCCATGCGCGCCGCATTCATGTTCGCCCGACGTCTGGAGAAAGAGAACCTGCTGGCGCGGACTGCACGCGTCAAAACGGAATTGTTCGGCTCCCTGGGCGCGACGGGGATCGGCCACGGCAGCGATAAAGCCGTGTTGCTGGGATTGGAAGGCGAAAAACCAGACACCGTCGATCCGGACGCCATCCCCGCGCGGCTGGAGCGCATCCACACCCAGGGCGTCATCACCCTGCTGAACAAACGGCCTATCCCCTTCAACCGCAAGAGGGACATCCTCTTCCGCCGCCGCGCCCTGCCCTATCATCCCAATGGCATGACTTTCCACGCCCTGGACGCCGGCGGCGCTGAACTGCTGGCCAGGACCTACTACTCCATCGGCGGCGGCTTCGTGGTCGATGAAGAGGCTACGGGTACGGATCGCCTCATCGACATAGAAGAAGGAGCGTCCCTTCCCTATCCTTTCAACACCGGCGGCGAACTGATGGAGATCTGCCGCGATCATCACCTCGCCATTAGCCAGGTGATGATGGCCAACGAGCAGGCGTGGCGTACGGAAGCCGAGGTCCGGGCCGGCCTGCTCCACACCTGGAGCGTGATGGAGGCGTGCGTCCGACGGGGCCTGCGGGGCGAAGGTCCCCTGCCCGGCGGGCTGAACGTCCCCCGTCGCGCGCCGGCCCTTTATCGCAAGTTGACCGAAAACCCGGAGGCCGCGCTGCGGGACCCCCTGAGTATCATGGACTGGGTCAACCTCTACGCGCTGGCGGTCAATGAAGAGAACGCGGCCGGCGGGCGGGTGGTCACCGCGCCCACCAACGGCGCGTCCGGCATCATCCCCGCGGTGATCCACTACTGGACCCGCTTCTGCGCACCCTCCGGCGCGGACCTGGAGGAGGGCGTGGTGCGCTTCCTGCTCACGGCCGGGGCCATCGGCTCTCTCTACCAGAAAAACGCCTCCATCTCCGGCGCGGATGTGGGCTGCCAGGGAGAGGTGGGCGTGGCCTGCTCCATGGCCGCGGCCGGGCTGGCCGAAGTGCGGGGCGGAACGCCCGGCCAGGTGGAGAACGCGGCCGAGATCGGCATGGAGCACAACCTGGGCTTGACCTGCGACCCCATCGGCGGCCTGGTGCAGATCCCCTGCATCGAGCGCAACGCCATGGCCGCGGTCAAAGCCATCAACGCCGCGCGCATCGCCCTGCGCGGCGACGGCGCGCACTTCGTCTCCCTGGATAAGGTGATCAAGACCATGCGCGAGACGGGGGCGGATATGAAGAGCAAGTATAAGGAAACCTCGCGCGGGGGGTTGGCGGTGAATGTGATTGAGTGCTGATGATGACAGGATGACAAGGTGATAGGATGACTGGTGACGAGTAACGAGTTCACGCCACATTCCGGGATTAGGCCACGAGATACGCTGCAGCGGGAGATGGCCTGGCCTAATCCCGGAATACCAACCCGACTAAGACGCACCCAAACAATAATCAACTGAGAGGACAATCGAGAGATGAGTGAGGAATTTGCGCAGGAATTGGAGGAACGGTTGCTCCGTTATGTGCGGATCGACACCCAGAGTGACGAGACGTCGTCCACCACGCCGAGCACGGAGAAGCAGTATGACCTGCTCAACCTGTTGGTGGATGAGCTCCACGAGATCGACGCGCGGGACGTGGCGCTGACGGCCTATGGCGCGGTCCTGGCCACCCTCCCGGCCACAGCCGGCCGGGAGGACGCGCCCACCGTCGCCTTCCTGGCCCACGTGGACACCGCGCCCGCGTTCAGCGGGACCGACGTCAAGCCCATCGTCCACCGCAACTACGACGGCCGCGACATTATTTTGCCCGACGATCTCAGCCAGGTCATCTCGCCCCGGGATTATCCCTATCTGGCCGACAAAGAGGGCGAGGACATCATCACGGCCTCGGGAACGACCCTGCTGGGCGCGGACGACAAGGCCGGCGTGGCCATCATCATGACCCTGGCCCGCCATCTGCTGGCCAACCCAGACCTGCCCCACGGTCCCATCCGCGTCTGCTTCACGCCCGACGAGGAGATCGGCCGCGGCGTCCACCCAGACCTGCCCCGGGACCTGGAGGCCGACGTGGCCTACACCCTGGACGGCGGCCAGGTGGGCGAGATCGTCTACGAGACCTTCTCCGCGGACAAGGCCACGGTCACCATCGAGGGCGTCTCCATCCACACCGGCACGGCCAAGGACAAGCTGGTCAACGCCCTGCACTTGGCGGCCAAGATCGTCAACACCTTGCCCCACGTGACGCGCACGCCGGAGACCACCGAGGGGCGAGAGGGGTTCATCCACCTCTACAAGCAGAGCGGGACTGCGGCCGCGGCTGAATTGCACTTCATCTTGCGCGACTTCGAACTGGACGGCCTCCACACCCACGGCGATCTGGTCCACCAGGTCTGCGACACGGTCCAGGCCACCGAGCCGCGCGCGACCATCCATTGCGAGGTCACGCCCCAGTATCGCAACATGCGCTATTGGCTGGAAAAGGACATGCGCCCCGTGGACCTGGCCAAGGAGGCCTGCTGGGAACTGGGCGTCGAGCCTTTCTCCACCCCCATCCGCGGCGGCACCGACGGCTCGCGCCTGACCGAGATGGGTGTGCCCACGCCGAACCTGTTCACCGGCATGCAGAACCTCCACGGTCCCCTGGAGTGGATCAGCGTCCAGGATATGGTGCTCTCCACCCGGCTGTGTTTGAATTTGGCGCGGTTGTGGGGAGAAGCGGCAGGGTGACAGGGTGACTGGGCGACTGGTGACGAGTGACTGGTGACGAGTGACAACAGAAAGGCTTGATTATGAACATTTTACTGCTTGGCGTGGGCCTGCAAGGGCGGGCTGCGCTCTATGACCTGGTGCGCAGCGAAGAGGTGGAGCGGGTTTTCGCGGCCGATGCAGACCAAGCGGGGCTGGCCGCGTACACAGAACAATTGGGCAGCGACAAGGTGACGCCCCTGGCCCTGGACGCCGGCGATCCCGAACAACTGGCCGCGGCCATGGCCCGTGCGGACGCGGTCATCGAGCTGCTGCCGCCGGCCTTCCACGCGTTGACCGCGCGCGCGGCCGTGAAAGCGGGGATCCACTGGGTCAACGCCTCCTATCCGACGCCGGAGATGGAGGCCCTGGACGAACAGGCGAAAGCCGCGGGCGTGGCCCTGCTGCCCGAATGCGGGCTTGACCCCGGTATCGATCTGCTCCTGGCCGCGCAGGCCCTGCGCGAGCTGGACGAGGTGTATGAGTTCTACTCCTACGGCTCTGGCATTCCCGAACCTGCGGCTACGAACAACCCCGTGGCCTACAAGATCTCGTGGACCTTCGACGGCGTTCTGCGCGGCTATCGCCGGCCCGGTCGCGTGGTCACCGGGGGGCGGATCACGCCCTTCTCGGACCGGGAGCAGTTCGAACCCCGCAACGTGCATCGCATCGACGTGGCCGGCCTTGGCGGGCTGGAAGCCTATCCCAACGGCGACGTGGTCCCCTATCTGGAGGCGCTGGGCATCCTTGGTTCGGTGCAAGAGGCTGCGCGCTACACGGCCCGCTGGCCCGGCCACGCCGCGTTCTGGAAGAAGCTGGTGGACCTGGGCTTCCTGGACGATGAACCCATCGAGGTGGAGGGCGCGCAGGTCTCGCCCCTGGCCTTCGTGCGCGAACTGCTCGCGCCCCAACTCCAGTACGCGGACGACGAGCGGGACGTGGCCTTCCTGCGGGTGGAGGCCTCCGGTCTCAAGGAGGGCGAGCCCCGGCGGGTGGTCTACGAGGTGGTGGACTACCGGGACCTGGAGAGCGGCCTGCTGGCTATGCAGCGTACGGTGGGCTTCACCGCCAGCATCGCCGCCCAGATGCTCGTCCGCGGCGGCATCGACGCAACCGGCCTCCTCTCCCCCCTGACCGACGTCCCCGCGGACCTGATCCTGGAAGCGTTGGAGAGCCGCGGGGTGCATGTGCGGCGCAGTATTCAGACGGTATAAGGGAGATTGGGAAATTGAAGATTGAGGATTGAAGATTGGAGGTTCAGAAGTCTCGCCGCCCTTGCCAATCTCCTCAATCTCCAATCTCTCAATCTCCCCCCAATCCCCCGCCACCCAATCTTCAATCTTCAATCCTCAATTTTTCTCCTCCATTAAGAAACCCGTAACATCTCCGTCACCTCCATGTAAGCCCTGCCTGCCATACTGGGCCTGTGTGCAGAGATAAGCGCACCGGCGTCGAAGCGGCGCTGCTCAGTTACCACAGCCCGTCGGCGGCCTGCGCCCCGGCGAGCGTCTTTCACAACAAGGAGGAATCGAAGATGAAGATCCGCTACGCACTGGGCCTGATGGCCCTGGTCACCGCCCTGGTTCTGTCCGCCTGCACCGCGGTCACGCCCGTCGAAGCCCAGGCGGCCCCAACCACTGACAGCATGGATGGGGGAGAGATGGGCGACGAGTCCATGGGTGATGAAAAAATGGATGATGAGAAGATGAACGACGAATCCATGGACGGCGAGGAGATGGGTGATGAATCCATGGACGGCGAAGAGATGGATGATGAATCCATGGACGGCGAAGAGATGGATGACGAGAAGATGGACGATGAGGAAATGGACGGCGAGATGATGGGCGAGCCGGTCACCTTCACGCTGACCATCGAGAACATCTCCGGCGATTCCGAGTTGCCTTCGCCCCTGGCCCCGGGCGCCTACGCGGTCCACAGCGGCGCGACGCCTCTCTTCGTGGCCGGCCAGGCGGATCAGGGCCTGGGTCTGGAAGCCCTGGCTGAGGATGGCGATCCTTCCGGGTTGGCTGCGGCCCTGGCCGGTGACAGTGCGGCTATCCACAGCGGCGTCTTCACCACGCCCGAGGGCGCTGACGGCCCTGGCCCTCTCTTCCCCGGAAGCAGCTACACGTTCACCTTCCAGGCCGCGCCCGGCGAGCGCCTTTCCTTCGCCACCATGTTCGTCCAGTCCAATGACCTCTTCTTTGCACCCGATGAGATGGGGATCGCGCTCTTCGACGACGAGGGCAAGCCCCTGTCCGAGGACGTGACCGACGCCGTCCTGCTCTGGGACGCGGGCACAGAGGTCAATGAGGAGCCGGGCGTGGGTCCGAACCAGGCTCCCCGCCAGGCCGGTCCCAACACGGGCGAGGATGAGATGGGCGTGGTGCGCCCGGTCGATGACGGCTACAGCTACCCCGACGTGGACGACCTGATCCGGGTCACCGTAACAGCGAATGATATGGAGTAGCGAACAGCGATAGAACGCGGATTGAGCGGATTGGGCGGATCAACGCGGATTTTCTTTAAAAAATCCGTGAAGATCCGCCCAATCCGCGTTCTATCGCTGTTATAAAAGCCTCACCCACCGGGGGCGAAGGTCATGGAACCGCTGTCGAATTTCTCCGTGATGGTCAACACGCCGCCTTCCACAGAGAAGCGCTCGGCAGAGTTGAGGGCGCTCACGAACTGATCATCCATGTCGCCCGGCTCGCAGCGGGCCTCATGGGAGGCGACGATCTCCATTTCGATCTTGTCGCCATCCACCCGATAACGCCCGCGGCCCTCATCGCATTTGGTCATCTTGGTCACCCTGAAGTCAGAATGGAAGACCACGCTATAGTCCTCAGGCTGCTCGACGGTGACCTCGCC
>JAJRVT010000228.1 GCA_024277175.1 Chloroflexota bacterium
AGTTTGGTCGCCAACTCAATTGCACGTCCCGTCAGCGCCCATGTGCGCCATCGCCATCTCTATATCGCCGCCCTCATCGCCGTCGATGCGCTCGTGTTGGGGCTCGCCTTCCTGCTCGCCTACTGGCTGCGCTTCGAAGGGGGCGTCACCCTCAATCCAGAGATTGGGCCCTCGCCCCAGCGCTACGCGCGCCTGGCCGCGACGCTCCTGCCCCTCTGGTTGGGCGTCTTCGCGGTCATGCGTCTCTATGACATCCGCGTCCTCCTGGGCGGTACGGAGGAATACACCCGCGTCTTCAACGCCTGCACCACCGGCATGATGATGGTGATCGTCATCAGCTTTCTCAACCCCACCCTGGTTATCGCCCGGGCTTGGCTGCTGCTCTCCTGGCCCCTCTCCATTCTATTCGTCAGTGGCGGGCGGATGGCCATGCGCCGGGTGGCCTATCGCCTGCGCACCCGGGGCTACTTCGTCACCCCCGCGCTGATCGTAGGCGTCAATGGCGAAGCCCGGGCCCTGGCCCAACAACTGTGCAATAGTCGCTATTCCGGTCTGAATATCCTGGGCTTAGTGAAGGTCCGCACCGACGACCAGGTCACACCCCCCGCTCCCGACGAAGATCGGCTCCCTGTGCTGGGGACCGTGGACGACCTGCCAGCGCTGGTCCGGACCCACGGCGCGGCCGATGTCATCGTCTCTACCACCGCGCTGGAACATGACAGCCTGCTCTCCCTCTTCATGCAGGTGACTTCCCTGCCGGGCGTGCGGTTGCGGCTCTCGTCCGGCCTTTACGAGGTGCTGACCACGGGCATGGAGGTGGTGACCGTGGGGTCCGTGCCCCTCATGAGCCTCAAGGACCTGCGCCTGGACCGCATGGAGCTCTTCCTGAAGACGTCCCTGGACATGGCCCTGGCCAGCGCCCTGCTGGTCCTGCTCTCGCCCCTGTTGGCCGCCATCGCCCTGGCCATCAAATTGGACTCGCCGGGTCCCATCCTGTACCGCCGCCGGGTGCTGGGCGTGGGCGGCAAGCCCTTCGACGCTTTCAAATTCCGCACCATGGTGGTCAATGGCGACGAGGTGCTCGAACAGTATCCGGAGTTGAAGGCGCAACTGGCCAACAATCACAAGCTCAAGGATGACCCCCGGGTCACTCGGGTCGGCGCGTTCCTGCGCAAGACCAGCCTGGACGAACTGCCCCAGCTCTTCAACGTGCTCCTGAATCAGATGAGCCTGGTGGGGCCACGCATGATCACAGAGGAAGAGACCGAGCAGTACGGACAACAGCGCCACAACCTGCTGACCGTCAAGCCAGGCATCACCGGTCTATGGCAGGTTTCGGGGCGCTCCGACCTGAGCTATGAGGAGCGGGTGCGGCTGGATATGCATTACATTCGCAACTACACCATCTGGCGCGACCTGCAGATCCTCTTCATCCAGACCTTGCCAGCCGTGATCAGGCGGCGGGGGGCGTATTGAGATATTTCGCCACGGATTATATGGATTACACGGATGTAAAAATTAAAAATCCGTATAATCCGTGTAATCCGTGGCCAATTAAAAAGGTCGTAGGTGGCAGTGAAGGCGCTGATTCTGGCTGCGGGTAAAGGGACCCGGTTGGGGCCGTTGACGGCCAGCCGCCCCAAACCCATGATATCGGTGGACGATGGTCCTCTGCTGGCCTATCTGATCGACTGGCTGCGGGGCTATGGCGTCACCGAAATCGCCATCAACCTGCATCACCAACCCGATGCGATCACAGGCTACTTTGGCGATGGCGGTCCCTGGGGCGTGTCGCTCACCTACTCGCACGAACCGCACCTGCTGGGCACGGCTGGCGCGGCTAAGGCATTGCAGGCGTTCCTGGACGAAACCTTCGTCCTCGTCTACGGGGATGTCTATACGAATCTGAATCTGGCCCGGCTCATTGACTTCCACCGAAGCAAACTGACGAAACTGGAGCGTGCGTCCGACAGGCGACGGAGCGTGACCCTCTCTCTCTACCGGGTGCCGAACCCCAGCCAGTGCGGTCTGGTGGACCTGGACGGCCAAGGGCGCATCACCCGCTTCGTGGAGAAGCCGCCGCCCGAGGAAGTTTTCACCGACCTGGCCAACGCCGGCCTGTGTGTGGTGGAGCCGGGCGTCCTGGACGTCATCCCATCGGGCCGGGTTTACGACTTTGGTCGCGATCTCTTTCCGCAGTTGTTGGCTGCCAACGCGCCCCTCTTCGGGCTGCCCATCACGGCGGAGGAGTTCCTGATCGACATCGGCACGCCCGCAGGGCTAAGGCGGGCCCGGGAAAAGGGAAAGAACAGAACACGGATTGAACGGCCATAAGTGATCACGCGACAACGAAGATCCTTGTTTTTTGCCACGGATTACACAGATTACACGGATTCTTATGTCTTTAATCGTATCTGCTCAATAATCCGGGAGGCAGTCCATCGCATTGACCGGACGATCCAGAGAGAATCGGACTCTTCTTGGTCAATGCGATGGACTGCCCCCTGAAAAACTGAGCAGATACCTTTAATCCGTGTAATCCGTGGCAGCTTCAGAATCCGTGGCGGCTTCAACCCGCCTAATCCGCGTTTCATTGAGACCGACATAACCACCATCATCGAGGAAGATCCGGTCTATCATGATCATCACCCAAACCCCTATTCGCATCAGTTTCTTTGGCGGCGGCACCGATTTTCGAGAATGCTTTCAGGAAGAAGGGGGGTGTGTTCTAAGTTCAGCTATCGACAAATATATTTACGTCATCATCAAAGGCCGCTTCGACAATAAAATCCGGGTGGGTTACACCCGCACGGAGATGGTGGACAGCGTGGACGAGGTCCAACACGAGTTGGTGCGCGAGTGCCTGCGTCGCACCGGGATCGCCAGGCAGGTCGAAATCTCCACCATGGCCGACATCCCCTCCCAGGGGTCGGGGCTGGGATCATCGAGCACAGTGACTGTGGGCCTGCTCAACGCCATGTACGCCTACCAGGGAACGCCCAGGGATCTGGCCACCCTGGCCCGGGAGGCGTGTGAGATCGAGATCGACGTCCTTGGCAAACCGGCCGGCATCCAGGACCAATACATCGCAGCCTATGGCGGCCAGCGGTTCCTGGAATTCCATCCGGACGGACGCGTGGATGTGGAAGACATTGGCATGGAGGCAGACGTTTCTCGCCTCCTGAACCGGCGACTCATGCTTTTCTACACCAACATCACCCGCCGATCGGAGTCGGTCCTGGAAGAGCAGGTGAAGCGGATAAACGACCGGCGGTCCGTGCTGCGCCAGATGAAAGCCCAGGCCCGCCAGGCCCGCCTCTATCTTCAGTCCGGTGACCTGGACAGCTTCGGCGCCCTGCTCCACGAGGGCTGGCTGTTGAAAAAACAGTTGGCCAGCCGCATCAGTAACCCGATGATCGATGAGGCCTATGCAGCGGCCCGCCAGGCCGGCGCGCTGGGTGGAAAGATCGCCGGCGCGGGAGGTGGCGGCTTCCTGCTGATCTATTGCCCGCCCGAACGTCAGATGGACGTGCGTATGGCCCTGCGCCATCTGCCCGAACTGCCCTTTCACCTGGAGCGCGATGGCAGCAAAGTCATCTTCAACTGCCGGCGGTGATTTTTTCTGCCACGAATTTTTTTGTTTTTAATCCGTATAATCCGTGTAATCCGTGGCAAAAGATAGTTAAATTCATGCACACGAGGAAAGGAACCCGGCCTCATGGAACTTTACCAACAGTACATCCAGGAACTTCAGACCGCGTTGGACCAATTGCCCTGGGTGGCCATCAAACACATGGTCGACGTCCTCCACCGCGCCCGTCTGGCCAATCGACAGGTCTTCATCGTGGGCAACGGCGGCAGCGCCTCCACCGCGTCCCACATGGCCTGCGACCTGGGCAAGAACACGGCCATGCCCGGCTGGCCCCGTTTTCGGGTCATGGCGCTGACCGACAACATGGCCACCTTCTCGGCCCTGGCCAATGACTACGGCTATGAAAACGTCTTCGCCGAGCAGTTGAGGAATTTCCTGCGCCCCAGAGACGTCCTGATCGCGATCTCCACCAGCGGCAACTCGGAGAATGTGTTACAGGCGGTGAAACTGGCCAACGAGCGCGACGCGGTCACCATCGGCTGGACCGGTAATGAAGGCGGTAGACTGGCCCCCATGGTGGATATTTCCATCGCCGTCCGTGGCCGCTGCATCGAACAGATCGAGGACATCCACCTGATCCTGGAGCATATGGCCACCGTGGCCCTCCTGCGCGCCATCCGGACCGACATCGCGGCTGCGCCCGAAGCAGACGATCGGTTTGATCCCGGGGCCATCGTCGGCGATAATGGTGGAGGGCTCGCCAACATGAACATGGCGGTGGCCGCGTGATCGGACGGACAAGAAACCGTTTTTTGGGAAAAACCCGGTTTCTCGCCAACATGAATATGACGGTGATCACGTGATCAAACCTTCTCCTTGGCAAGCCGTCTTCCTGGATCGAGACGGCGTGATCAATCGTGAACGCGAGGACTATGTCAAATCGTGGCAGGAGTTCGTCTTTCTGCCCGGTGCGCTGGAGGCCATGCCCCGTCTGGCAGGCCTGGAGGTTCCCATATTGGTGATCACCAACCAGTCCGCCATTGGGCGGGGCTATGTGAGCGCCGCGACTGTGAACCGCATTCACACGCGCATGCAGGCGGCCATCGCCGAGGCCGGCGGTCACGTGGACCAGATCTATCTCTGTCCCCACCGTCCTGATGAAGGCTGCGCCTGCCGCAAACCGGCTCCCGGCCTGCTCCTTCAGGCGGCCCGGGACCATGGGCTGGATCTGACCCGTTGCATTTTTATTGGCGATTCTGTAACCGACGCCATGGCAGCGAACGCGGCCGGCGCACAGGCTATCCTGGTGCGTAGCGGCAGCCAGGGGGATCGCCTGGACGCCCTGCTGGCCGCCGCCCGACGAAGCGGCGCCATGTCCCGCCAAACGCCGCCCATCTGCGACGATCTACCCGCCGCCGTCGCCTTGCTGCATGAGGAATGATACGGATTTTTGACACGAATTTATCGAATTGCGCGAATTTGAGAAAATAATTCGTGCAATTCGCGCAATTCGTGTCTAAAACTTTCCTGACACGCATTACACAAAAGTCGAAAAATAATTCGAATCATTGGCGCAATTCGTGTCAAAAGAAACTGGACCCATGACCGAACAAACCCGCACCCCATGCCCATACCTCGGTCTCTTCGACGAGAGCAGCATCATCCGCTCATCGCCGACCCGGAGCCATCGTTGTTACGCGCAGCAACCCGCGGCCACCATCGATCTGGAATTCCAACAGGAATACTGCCTGAGTGGTGAACACGTCAACTGCGCCCACTATGAACGCGCGGATGAAGTTGGCATGGCCAGCGCCCAGGACGCGCGCCCGGCCCGATCCACTCAAAGGCGGCGACGCATGGGTCTGGCCGCCCTGTTGGGTCTGCTCGTGCTGGGCGGGCTGGCTGCGCTCCTCTTCACCTATGGGGCCAATTTCGTGCGTATGCCCGATCTGGACAGCCTGCCGGTGGTGCAGGTATGGCCGACCCAGCCTCCGGCTACGCCCACTTCGCTCCCCACCATCACCCCCACGCCAATCGAAACGCCAACGGCGAAGAAAGAGGCGACGCTGGCTGGGGAAGCGCCGCCCAGTCTCGCTTCGACCGGTCGGGAACTCCCCGTCCAGGCGGCGAGCGATGGGAGCGCATCCCCAGCAGCGTCATCGTCCACGCCCACGGCGACATCCACGCCCACGCCCGCCGATAAAATCCTGGCCCTGCATCCCAAGGCCGGCGAAGTGGGCTGGTGGAGCGATGGCGACAGTCGCCGCAATCATCTGGGGGACTCCTATCTCTATGTGGGCGAATATGAGGGGCAGACCTACATCGCCGCCGTCCGCTTCGATCTGAGCCGGGTGGCCCGGGGCGCGCCCATCCGCGCCGCCACCGTGCGCCTGACCGGCTTGCGCGACGATCGCTTCAGCCCTGATGCCGGCGGAGCGTGGTTGGTGCAACTGGTGGCCGAAGATGCGCTGGAAGAGATGGGGCGGGCCGATTTCCTGACCGCGTACAGCGCGCCCGCCGCCATCACCCTGCCCCTGCTCTCCCCCGGAGAACTAGGTGACAAAGAGGTCAATGAACTGACCCTGGATGAGACCGCCCGGGCCTGGCTGGAACAGCAGTTGCTGGACGGCGCGCAGTCGGTGACCCTGCGCGTGCTTCCCAACCCGGAAGGAGGCGACAACCTCTTCGCCTGGGAC
>JAJRVT010000229.1 GCA_024277175.1 Chloroflexota bacterium
ACCGTTAACCGTTCCCCGTTCACTGTTCCCCGTTATCTGTTGCTTTTCCCCGCGCCAATCCAAACCACCAACAATGTAATAATGTGCTATGATAAACCCTTAGCAGTCCCCGATTCATCATCCCGACAGCCGACAATGCGGAGGTTCCATGTCCCTGATCGATCTGCTCCTGCTCCATCCCCCAAGCGTTTACGACTTTCGCCAGCACGCCATCATGTACGGCCCCGTCAGCGACCTGATCCCCTCCTCGCCCGTGTTCGAGATGTATCCCTTGGGCTTCCTCACCATGACCAATTACCTGGAAGAACGGGGGTTGAAGGTGCGGATCGTCAACCTGGCCCTGCGGATGATGAACGATCGGAATTTCGATGTATCCGCCTTCCTGGCCGATCTCAATCCCCGGGCGGTTGGGATCGACCTGCATTGGCTGCCCCACGCCCATGGATCGATTGAGGTGGCGAAGCTGGTCAAACAGGTCCACCCGCACACGCCTGTGATCTTTGGCGGCCTTTCCGCCACCTACTTTCATCAGGAACTCATCCAATATCCCGCAGTGGATTACGTCCTGCGCGGCGATTCTGTGGAGCCGCCGCTTTATGAGTTGCTGACCTGCCTGGCTAGTGGAGAGCCGCCGGAGAAGACGCCCAACCTGACCTGGAAAACGAACGGCGAAGTCCGGGTGAATCCGTCCGCCTTTGTCCCCAGCGGTCTCGACTACGTGGACCTGCGTCCGGATCGCATCATGCAGATGGTGATGCGCTATCGGGACCTCCAGAGCGTGCTGCCGTTCAACGGCTGGTGGCGGAATCCCATCACCGCGGTTTTCACGGTCAAAGGCTGCGCCCATGAGTGCGTAACCTGCGGCTGCTCCCGCCAGGCCTGCGCGGTTTTGAACCAACGGGGGCAGCCGATTTTTCGCAGCCCCCCAAATCTGGTGCAGAACGTTATCGAAATCAGCCGCTTCTCACGGGGTCCCATTTTCCTGGTGGGAGACTTGCGTCAGGCCGGAGATGAATACGCACACCAGGTGCTGGACCTGCTGCGGACGGCAAGGATCAAGAACGAGATCATTTTCGAATTCTTCGAGATGCCGCCCTTGGACTATTTGAGCGCCATCGACCGCGCGGTGGAGAACTGGAGCCTGGAGCTTTCCCCGGAGAGCCATGACGAGGATATCCGCCGCGTGCAGGACCGGTCGACATTCTTTACAAACGCGGAGATGGAGCAGGTGATCCAGGCGGCGCTGAACCTGCGCTGCCATCGGATCGATGTCTTCTTTATGATCGGTCTGTCCCAGCAAACCCCGGAATCGGTCATGGAAACGATCCAATATTGCGAGCATCTTTTCCAACAATCCGACAAACGCCTCTCCTGCTTCATCTCGCCCATGGGACCGTTTCTGGACCCGGGCAGTCAGGGCTTCGAGAACCCGGAGAAGTTTGGCTATCGCCTGTTTGCGCACACGCTGGAGGAGCATCGCCAGCTACTCGTCCAGCCATCCTGGAAACACATCCTGAACTACGAGACGCTCTGGATGACCCGCGAGCAACTGGTCGCAGCCACCTATGACGCGGCCGAATCTCTGAACAAGCTGAAACAGGTCTATGGTCGCATCGATCCCGCCCGCGGGCGGGAAGTGACCCGTCGCATCGCCCGCGCCCGCGATCTGCAGAAACAACTGGACGCCGTCGAGCATGGGGAAGAACTGGACGCCGAAGCTTTCCAAGCGCTCCAGGGAGAGATCGACGCCTTCAGCATTTCCACCGTCTGCGATAAACGCGAGCTCTTTTGGCGACGTCATCTGGTGAACTTCAAACTGTGGGGTGTGTTACGCGTGGCGCTGGCCTACTTCACGCACCGGTAGTTGTATAGTCAATGACGAACGACCAACGACGAACGCCCCGCCATCCCGCCTCGCCGACCATTGACAATTGACCATTCACCATTGCCCATTAGAAAGGGAAGGGGGCGTAAGGTCCAGCACCCCCCAGTACCAAGACGACCTTACGCCCCTTCTATATAGATACAGGTGTTGTCAAAGTAAGTGGCGAGTGGCAAGGGGCGGGTGGCAAGTGACCGATTTCGTCACTGGCCCCTTACCCCTTGCCACTTGCATTACGGAATCACAATCTCCTGACCTACAACAATGATATTCGGGTTGGCGATGCCATTCATGGCCGCCACCTGAGCGGGATCGACGTCGTAGCGCTGGCAGATGGCGCTGAAGGTGTCGCCGGGTTTGACCACATAAACCTGCTGCTGGCTCACAGGAGCCGGGCGAGCCGGCGGCCGGGCGGGCATGCCCTGCTGGCCCGTTGACGGCACGACCACCGCCCCCTGTGGAGGCATGGGCTGGCCCATCGCCTGTTGCTGACCCATGTATGGCTCAGGCTGCATGGACTGGCCACACCCCGGTATCTGCAACACCTGCCCTACGTAGATCAGGTTCGGGTCGCTGATGCCGTTGACCTTCATCATGTCCCCCACCGTCACCCCATACTGCTGGGCAATCACGCTCAGCATATCACCCGGCTGGACCGTGTATGTACAGGCCATAGGCGGCATGGGCTGCTCAGGTTGCATGGGCGGCTGCATGGGCCATTCCGGCTGCATGGGCGGCATGGGCTTGGCATACCCGCACCCGCTCAGACTCACATCGTCCAGATTCAGGTCGAACTCGCTCTCGCCCACGCCCCACTTCATCCAACCCCGCAGGAAGAGGGTCATC
>JAJRVT010000230.1 GCA_024277175.1 Chloroflexota bacterium
AAGGCGTCACCGCTGCGTTCGATGCGCGCGTGCCGCCGCGAAACCCGGGGCAGGTCGAGCGTCAGATCATTATTGGATTGCCGGCCGATGGAGACGACGTCATTCAGGAGGGGCATGGTCCACGTGCGCCCGCGGCTGTATACAACCAGATGGGGCGCTACGGGATTGTTCAGGGTCATTGCGAGGGTGGCGCCCGCCAATGTTCTTTCGAGGTCGGCTCGGGTGTTGATGGGCGGCGGCCGGCCGGGAACGTCAGGCCCTTCTTCGTAGCGCAGCACGTCTTTGCCTATGGTGATTAAATCGCCAGGCGCTAAGATCGCGCGCTGCACCCGCTGGCCGTTCACCAACACGCCGTTGGCGGAATCAAGGTCCTGCAAGCGCCACGATCCCGCTTTCCGCTCCAGCCGTAAGTGCATGCGTGAAGCGCGGGCGTCTTTCAGGACAATGTCGTTGGCCGTCGCCCGACCGATACTGACCTGATCGCCCGTCAATGCGTACAATCGGCCTCCCCCCTGGGGCGAAACAAAAACGATACGTGCGGTTGGTGTTGTCATAGGGTGATCCTCACGCTAGTAGAAGTCGGACTTCTCCGAGAAGTCCGACTTCTAAGGTCGCTTACGCAATCCGCCATCATCGTGACTTCACAACAGTGAGGAGTAGGCGCTCGATCTGGCCGCCCGCTATACCTGATTATAGTATCAATACATGATAAGATCAATAGTGTTTTTTCGATCGTCCAGCCCGCATCCGCGCCATCGCGGTGACGTCCTACACAGCCGGCGAGGCCCCGAAGAAGGTGGTCCTCACTTTGGTGGGATAGGGGCGCAGGACATCCTCCCGGTCGACTGCGATCAGGGCGCGCAGAGGGTTAACAACGTCGTCGATTCAAGGTGCTAGAACTTCTTCTGCAAATTCTCGCGGGCGACAAATTTTGACGCCTTGCACCTCTATGAGAGTTAATAGATCTTTGTCACCCGTGACAAGGTAGTCCGCATCTCCAACTACGGCATAAGCTAATAAGTAGTCGTCTTTCGGATCGCGCGTCATCGCTGGGATCACCCCTATAATCGGAGGGATCGTTTCACCGTTGGTTAATAACGCAGCATTCAACTGCGCCAGCTCTTCCGGCTTAATATGTTGGGATAGATAGGGTTTGGTCTCGATCCTCGCAGTGAACTCTTCAAGCAGAAGTTCGGGTAGCAAAATAGTAAATTCGCCCAAAATACCAGCCTTGACGACATGGTTGATCAAACTGTCTGCGTGTGGGTTCAGCAGATAGCTGATGAAGATGTTGGAATCTAACAGCACCCGCATTATTGATTGGCCCCAGTATCATACTTAATTTTGCCCTCGGCGATCATGTCCTCGATCACCTCGCGAACAAAACGATCTGCCAATTCATCCGCTTCCACCGCAGATAGATCCTGGTTTCGCTCTCTGACTTTGTCAGCCAGTTTTTGGAGTTCAGCCAATGCCTGTTGGCGGCGCACTTGCTCCCGCCAGATGTTGAATTGTTCATACGCACTGTAGGGAATCAAGACAGCTTGTGGATCGCCGCGTTTCTGGATGATGATCTCTTCCCGATTTTTGGCGACCATCTGTAGAAAACGGCTGAGTTTTGCTTTTGCTTCGCTTGTGGAGACGTTGAGTGTCACGTTCGCACCTCTCTCTTTGCCTAATCCAGACGGCATCTGAATGTTCAGACCTTATTCTTGACCATTATAATGGGCTTTTCTTTGGTCTGTCAATGTGGACAACGGTTGAGGCTTAAAGGGAAAAAGTAAGCATGTAAAAAGTTTTCATTGACAGTGAAAACTTTTTGTTGCATGATTTCATTGCCAATGAAAACCATTGGTCGTCAAAATGATCAGAATCTGTCGACTGGGATATCCATGACGCCCCTCTTCCTGCTCATCATCTTCACCATCCTGCTCCTGGGCCTGCTCCTACTCTGGCTGGCGGGCCGCGCGCGGGAGGAGACCGGCCTGCCTGCGGGCGAGATCATCTACAGCGACACCGGCGCGCTGGAGAAGGTGGATCGTCCCCTGATCAGCCGCCGCTATGGGCTGGTGGGCAAGCCCGATTACCTGGTGCGGGTAGAAGAGGCCGGCCGCAAGCTCATCGCTCCCGTGGAGGTCAAGAGTCGCAAAGCCCCGCCTACGCCCTACGCCGGCCATGTCCTGCAACTGGCTACGTACTGCTTGCTGGTGGAAGACCAGTTCAAGGCCCGCCCGCCCTACGGCCTGCTCCGCTACGCTGACGCCACCTTCAGGATCCCCTTCACCGACGAGCTGCGCCGGGAAGTCCTGCGCAGCGCCGACGCCATCCGCCGGGCCCGCACCGCGCCTGACGTCCATCGCCAGCACGACGATCCGGCCCGCTGCCGGGGGTGTGGGTATCGGGAGGCGTGTGGGGAGGAGGTGACAGGGTGACAAGATGACAAGGTGAGGGGGTGACAGGATGAGCGGTCATCTTGTCACCCCCTCACCTTGTCATCTTGTCATCTTGTCACCTCTTCATCCTGTCATTCCCCCACGCGAAACGTGGCCGCGCCGATGGCGAAGAGGACGCCGGCCGCGGCCAGGAGGACGCCGATCTCGGTGAGGACGTCGGGCAGGCCGCCGCCGTTGTAGATGAGGGTCTGGAAGCCGTCCATGGCCCAGGCCACGGGCGAGAGATGACCGATGGTCTGCATGAAAGGCGGGGTGATGGAGAGGGGCCACCACGCGCCGCCCAGGGGCGCGAGAGTCAGGGCGAGCAGGCGGCTCAGGCCGCCGGCCTGCTGTTCGCTCTTCATGCGCGGGGCCAGGGCGAAGGTGAGCGCGGTGACGCAGAGGACGAAGGCTGTCATGACCGCCAGCAACGCCAGGGGCGCGCCGCCCAGATTCACCCCCATGACCGCGCCCATGCCAAAGAGAACCAGAAACTGGATCATCCCCAGGCTGAAGTAGGACAGCACCTTGCCCCCCAAGATCTGGCTCCGGCGCAGGGGCGCGACCGCCAGCCGCTGCAGCGTCCACTGGCGGCGCTCGCGCAGCAGCGTCACCATGCCGCCCAGCACCGTGAACATGACGAAGAGGGTCCCCATGCCCGGGATGGCCTGGCCAAAGCCCTGGTCCAGGCTGCTCGTCTCCATGGGGGCCGTGCTCTTGAAAATGACCAGATCCGGCTGGCTGTCCAGGAGCCGTTGCGCATCCTCTTGCAGCGAAGCCGCCATGGCTGTCCGAGTCTTCTCATCGGCCAGGGGCGAGCCCGCGTCCGTCCCCACCAGGGCTTCCAGCATGGCCATATCCATCTGCTGGGCGACCACCGCGCTGTTGACCTTCTGCAGAACCGCGTTCACCGTCTGCAGGATGGGGCTGGGCTGGGTGGGATCCTCCAGGGAGTAGTAGTCCAGTTGCGCCGACGCGCCCGTCTGCACGGCCTGGCCATAGCCCGCGGGGATCACCAGCAGCGCGTCGCTGCGTCCCCGCTGCACCCGGTTGATCCCCTGCTCCGTGGTGAGTGCAGTTTCCCCGTTATCCAAGTGACAAACGTTGTCGGCGTCATTCTCATGAGGGCAGAGGATGATGACATCGCTGCTTGCGGCCAGACGGTTGATTAGGCCCGCGGCCGCAGGCCCGCCATCCAGATCGGCCACGTCCAGCCGCACCTGGGTCGAGCCGAACTCGCGGCCCATGGCCCACCCCAGGAACGCGGTGAAGGCCAGGGGCAGCACGATCAGGGATATCCAGTTGCCCCGCTGGCTGAAAAAGATGCGCAGATCGTTCAGGGCGATGTCGATGATTGCTCGCAAACTTCACTCCTAAATCTGTGACCATTCTGCGACTATCGTTGGAACGCGGATTTTTACGGATGGAGCCAGATTTTCACGGATTTTTTTGAAAAATCCGTGAAAATCTGCTTATATCAGCGAAAATCCGCGTTCTAACGAAGCCTGCCTGAACAGTCGCCTAAATCTCAACCCGCCGCCTGAAAAGCCAGACGCCGATGACGAAAAAGAGCGCGCCCTGCCCGAACAGGACGGCCAGATTGAGCCAGATGTCGCCCTGGCCCGCGGCCAGGCTCTTGAACGCGCCCACGCCCCAGGTGATGAGGGAGAGGTTGGCCAGGGCGTCGGGCAGGGCGAAGCCGAACGCGCCGCCCAGCGCGCCCAGGAAGATGGCGATGACCGGTCCCATGGCCTGGACCTGCTCCGGCGTGCGCGCCAGCCCCACCACCAGCACGCCCAGCCCCGACACAGCTAGGCTCAGGGCCACGGTGGTCAGCAGGATCAGCCCCCACTGATCGCCCCAGATGTTGACGGGCGAACGCATGATTGCACTGGTGACCAGCGTCAGGAAGAGCATGAGCAGCGCCAGTTGCACCCAGACCACCACCACGTTGCCCCCCAGCTTGCCCGCCAGGATCGAGGACCGGGAGGTGGGCGAGGCCAACAGCCGTTGCAGGGTCCAGTTCTTGCGCTCCTCGTAGATGCTCAACACGCCGAAGATGCCGGTGAAGAGGGCGAAGAAGACAGCCTGGGCCGCGCCGATCTGGACCATGATCTGCTGGAAGATGCCCTGTTCCTGCACCCGGTTGAGGGGCTGCTGCTGCACCTGGATGGGTTCGAAGTTGGGATCGAAGAGACAGCTCACGATGCCGCCGAGATCGTTGTTGGCCGCTCCGCCCGCTGCGCTCTGATCCCCGCTGGCCGCGGCCTGAAAGCGGGTCAAGCCTGCGGCCAGCCCGGCGAACCAGGGCGAACGGTCGGCGTTGGCCTCCATGAACGCGAGCCAGTCCGCCAGGGGCGCGCCCTGGGCCGGGACGGTTGCGGGGTCCACGTCGCCCAGATCCATGGGCGAAGCAGCGATCTGCTGGCCGATGGCCTGGCCCATGGCGGTGATGGCCACGTTGAAACGCACAAGCTGGCCGACGATGGCCTCCACCACGCTACGGGTGACGCTGGCCTCGATGGGCTGGCCGGCGTTGGCGTAGACCTCCACCTCGCTGTCGACGACATCCGTTTCAGCAGCGGCGTTCGTCGCCTGGTCATCCGCGGGGCCAAACTGGAACTGGGGCGTCACGGCCTGGGAGAACGCAGGCGGGATGATGATCGCGGCCGCGTAGTCGCCCCGGTCCACCGCAGCCCGGGCTGCGGCGGGATCGTCCATGAGCGCGGGTGCGAAGAGCTCCTCCAGGGTTCCGCTGTAGCGGCGGCTGTTGTCCGCCCCTTTCTCCGGGAGTAGGGAGCAGACGGGCTGATCGCCACTCGCGCCGAACGCGTTCTGTCCCTCGGCCAGGTTCGGGGCCAGGATGGCTACGATCTGATCGCCGCCGTTGAAGGCCTGGCCGCCACCGGTCTGGTTGTCTGCGGTGAAGCCGCCGCCGAGAGCGTTCCCGAACGTCGCGCCTTCGTCCAGATTCACGATCACAATGGGGATGTTGGACAGGCTCAACCCGCCGCTGTCGCCGCCGCCCAGCCCGCCGAAGGCCAGCCCGATGATGGTGGAGAGAACCAGGGGCGTGACGAGCATAATCAACAGCAGGTTGCGGTTGGTGAAGGTGATATAGACTTCTTTCGAGACAATGGCCCAGATTTTGCGCATGTCAACTCCCACTCAATCCCGCAAGGCCCGGCCGGTCAGGGCCAGGAAAACGGCCTCCAGATCCGGCTCCCGCACCTTGACCGAATGCACCTCCACGCCGGCGTCGTTGAGGATGCGAATGATGTCGGGCAGGGCCTGGCGGCCGCGGGCCGCGAACGCGGTCAGCGCGGCCAGGGACTCCTCTCCAGCCGAGTCGTCACCATGGCCGGGGGGCGCATAGGCGACGCGGGTGAGGCCGGGAACCTCCTGCAGCAGGCGCGCCTCCAGTTCAGACGACCAGCCGCGTCCGTCGATGGCGAAGTCGATCTGGTCCTCCTCCCGCACCTGCTGGGTCAGCTCGCCCTGGGTCCCCAGCGCGATGAGTTCCCCGTGATCGATGATGCCCACCCGGTCGCTCAGTTCCTGGGCCTCCTCCATCATGTGTGTGGTGTAGAGGATGGTCATGCCATATTCGTCCCGCAGTTGCTTGACCGTGTCCAGGACCCGGCGGCGGTTCTGGGGGTCGATGCCCACCGTGGGCTCGTCCATGAAGAGGAGCTCGGGGCGGTGAAGCAGGCCGACGCCGATGTTGACCCGCCGCTTCATGCCGCCGGAGAAGGTGCTGATCTTGTCCTTCTGCCGGTCCGTCAGGTCAATGAACGCCAGCACTTCGTCGACGCGCTTGTTCAGGTCCGAGCCGTGCATGCCGTACATCTTGCCGAAGAAGAGCAGGTTGCGTCGCGCGCTCAGTTCAGGATAGAGCGCGACCTCCTGGGGGATGAAGCCCATGAGGCGTTTGGCGGCCATGGGTTCTTTGGTGATGGAATGGCCGCCAATGAAGGCGTCGCCGCCCGTGGGCGCGATGAGGCCGCTCATCATGGAGATGGTCGTGGTCTTGCCTGCGCCGTTGGGGCCCAACAGGCTGAAGATCTCGCCTTTGTAGATTTCCAAATTGATCTGTTTCACGGCTTCCACCGCGCTGCCGTCGCTACGGCGGTACGTTTTGCTCAGATCGCGTAGCTTCACCATTGTGTCCATGGGCATAGGTCCTGTAGACTAAAGAGAAACGGTAATTGTAAAGACTCGGCATCCAATAGAACGCGGATGACGCGGATTAGGCTGATTTTCACGGATTTTTTCTGAAAATCCGTGAAAATCTGTTCTCATTAGCGAAAATCCGCGTTCCACAGAAAACACTCATGGTTCAAACGAGGCGCAAGATGCTGACAATCAACTCGGATCGATTTCTACGCACCCTGGCCGAGTTGGGGGAGATCGGACGCGTGCCGGAGGCGGAAGGCGGCGGGCTGGACCGTCGCCCCTTCTCACCGGCCGAACGAGCGGCCCGGGACTATTTCACCCGCGAGGCCGAGGCCGCCGGTCTCACGGTCCGCACCGACGCCGCGGCCACCCTGTCGGCCCGCCTGGCATGCGCACCCGACGAGGACGCGCCCACGCTGCTGCTCGGCTCCCATCTGGACACGGTGCCCCACGGCGGTCCCTATGACGGTGCGCTGGGGGTCCTGGCCGCGCTGGAGACGCTGCGGGTCGTCCGCGAAAACGGGGTCTCCCTGCCCTGGCATCTGGAAGCCGTGGCCTTCACCGACGAGGAAGGGCGGCTGGGCGATTTCTTCGGCAGCCGGGCCGCGGCCGGCGCCCACACCTCGGAGAGCATCGAGGCCTTCCTGGCCGCGGCCGCGGCCTATCCGGAGGACTTGGCCGCCATGCGAGCGCGGGTCCCAGGCGACCTCACGCCCGATGCCATCCTCACGGCCCGGCGCGATCCATCCCACCTGGCCGGCTATCTGGAACTTCACATCGAGCAAGGACCGGTGCTGGAGCGGGCCGGCGTTCCCATCGGCGTGGTCACCGCCATCGCCGGGCGTCGCAGCATGCAGGTGGTCTTCCGCGGCCGCAGCGACCACGCGGGGACCACACCCCTGGATATGCGGGCCGACGCTCTCCTGGCCGCGGCTCGCTTCATCGTCCAGGCCCGGGACTGGATCCATGCAAACCATCCCCGCGCGGTGCTCACCTGCGGCAACGTGAGGGTGCAGCCGGGCGTCTACAACGTGGTCGCCAACGAGGCGGTGGTCTGGGTTGAGTTCAGGGCTGCTGACAAGGATACGCTGGCGGCCATCGACCGTCAAATTCAAGGGTTGGTCGGTCGCCCTCAACCTCCAGGAGGGGGCCAGAACCGTTCTGGCGACCGGGGTTTGGGCGGCCCCCTCCTGGAGATTACGGAAGTCATGGGCGAAATTATCCCCGGCGACGCCCACGATCCCGTCATGATGGACAGTACGTTGCAGAACGCAATTCGTCGCGCCGCGAACAAAATTGGGTGCGCGCACATGGACCTGCCTTCCGGCGCGCTCCACGACGCCCAGATCATGGCGTCCATCACGCCCGCAGCCATGATCTTCGTTCCCTCCATGGGCGGGCGCAGCCACAGCCCCCTGGAGATGACCGCGCCCGACGATCTGATCGCCGGCGCTAACGTCCTGCTCCAGGCCGTCCTGGTCCTGGCGGAGGATCGGGGAAGCAAAAATGGATAGAACGCGGATTGAGCGGATTGAGCGGATCAATACGGATTTTTAGAAAAATCCGGCAGTTTCAGCTCAATCCGTTCAAACCGCGTTCTATCAAACGACAGGTGACTCCATGCTCAAATCCAAGATCGTCTATTTCTGCCTTTTCGCGGCCCTGGCGTCATTGCTGCCTTTTCTGGCCATCTACTACAACGCCATCGGCCTGGACGGCAAGACTATCGGTCTGCTGACTGGCATCCCGCCGCTGATCACCCTGGCGGCCGCGCCGCTGTGGGGCGGCTGGGCTGATGCGACGCAGCAGCACAAACGGCTGCTCATGCTGGCCATGGGCGCTGCCCTGGTCATGGTCTTCGCCCTCTCCCGGGCCACGACCTTCCTCTGGCTGCTGCCCCTGGTGGCGGCCTACGCCTTCGTCTCCGCGCCCATCATCCCCCTGGTGGACAACAGCGTGCTGGAGATGCTGGGCGCGCGGCGGGCCGAGTATGGCAAGGTGCGGCTATGGGGATCCATCGGCTGGGGTGTGGTGGCGACCATCATCGGCGTGGCCATCCAGCGCACGGGCTTGCAGTGGGTCTTCTACGGCTACCTCATCTTCATGGGCGGCGCGCTGCTGGTAGTGGCCTCCATGCACGTCAGCAGTTCGCCCATTGGCGGCGGGTTCTGGCAGGGGCTGCGCCTCTTCGCCCGGAGCCGTCCCTGGCTCGTCTTTCTGGTCACGGCTTTCGTCATCGGCCTGGCCATGGGCGTGACCAACAACTTCCTGCTCCTGCGGCTGGAGGGCATGGGCGCGGGCGCGGGGCTGATGGGGCTGTCCATGCTTTTCGCCACCTTCAGCGAGTTGCCGGTCTTTTTCTACGCTGACCGTTTTCTGAAGCGCTGGGGCGCGCGCTGGGTGCTCCTGGGCGCGATCTTCCTCTACGCCGTGCGCATGTTCGCCTACGCGGCCATGCCGGTCCCCTGGGTGGTGCTGATCATCAACCTGCTCCACGGGCCCACCTTCGCCGCGGCTTGGGCTGCAGGCGTGGCCTACGCCCATGATCTGGCGCCCGAGGGCATGGGGGCCACGGCCCAGGGTCTCTTCAACGGCATGACCATGGGCCTGGGCGCGGCCACGGGCGCGTTCATCGGCGGCGCGCTCTACGACGGCGTGGGCGCCGCGGCCATGTTCATGTGGGTGGGGATCGGGCTGCTCATCGGCGCGCTGGGCTTCGCGCTGGCGGCCAGGAATGGGATAGACCGCGGATTAGGCGGATCGGGCTAAAACTGCCGGATTTCCAAAAAAATCCACGTTGAACCGCCCAATCCGCGTCATCCGTGGTCTATTCTCCAATCGCCCAACCACCAATCGGCGTGGGGCATGCCGGAGGCCAGGACCGCAACCCGCAGCGCGTCCAGGTCGAAGGGCGTGCGCCGCAGTTCGACGCCCAGCCGCTGCCCGTCTATGGTGAGGAGGGCGTATTCGGCCCAGGCCGGGTTGCGCGTCCCCCTCGCGCCGGGCGACGTCATCCACGGCAGGCCCACGCTGCCGGGGTTGATGAGGAAGGCGTTCTGATAGCGGCGCACGAGCGGCGTGTGGGTGTGCCCGCCGGCCATGATGGCGGCGTGATGACCGGCGAAGAGGCGCTCGATCTCCTCGTCCGGCGTGGTCGCCTGGATAACATGGTGGAACGAGGTGGGCGATCCGTGGAAGCCCAGAAAGGAGAGGCCGGCCAGGTCCAGGGTGACGACAGGCTGGAAGGTGCGGATGAAGGCCCGGTCCGCGTCAGTCAGTTGGGCCGCGCCCCACAATTCGACCGCGTTGAAGAGTTGCGTCTCTTCGTCCCGCGCCGGGTGGGGCGTTGGCGCCAGCGCCCAGGCGTCCGTGTTGCCCATGACCACCGGGCAGTCCAGGTCACACACCCGGACCAGGGTCTCCCGGGGTTGCGGTCCGAAGATGGCCACATCACCCAGGCAGACGATCTGGTCGATGGCTTCGTTCGCCAACTCGGCCAGCACTGCATCCAGCGCGACAAGATTGCCGTGGATGTCGGAAATTAACGCAATGCGCATGCCTTCTCCTTATCCCTGCTGCAACGCTTTCCAGACCCGTTCCGGCGTGTAGGGCAGGCTGTCGATCCAGACGCCGGTGGCGTCGTGGATGGCCGCGGCGATGGCCGGCGCGGTGGGGATGAAGGGCATCTCGGCCATGCCCCGCGCGCCCAGCGGCCCCTGGGGATCGGGGATCTCCAAGATCACGGGCACGATCTCCTCGGCCACGTCCAGCACACCTGGGATCAGGTAGGTGCTCATGTCGGCGTTGAGGATGCGTCCATCCTTCCGGATCACCTCTTCCAGGAGCGTCCAGCCGATGGACTGGGCCACCGCGCCTTCGATCTGACCCTCCACCTGCTGGGGGTTGATGGCCTTGCCCACATCATTGACGCTGATCAGCCGCTCCACCCGCACGTGGCCGGTCTCCAGATCGACCGTCACATCGGCCACCTGCGCGCAGTAGCCATAGGTGATGTTGGGATCGCCGGCGCCGGTCTCCGGGTCATAGGGCGTAGTGGAGCGGGGGTGGAAGACGAAGTCAGCCCTGGCGGGGCGCTCTTCGCTCTCCCACTCCCGCAGGGCAAGCTCGGCCGCGCCCTTGATGGCGTTGCCGGCCATGAAGGTCATGCGGCTGGCCGAGGCGCTGCCGCTGGACCCCGCATCCTCTGTGCTCTCATCCCGCAACTCGACGCGGGACGGGTCGATGTCCAGGACCTCGGCCGCGATCTGGCGGAAGACCATATGCGCGCCCTGGCCCACGTCCGCGCCCACACAGCCCACCACCGCGTGCTCGATCTCCGCCTCCCCGTGGATCTCCACCCAGGCATCGCAGGATTCGGGGAAGCCCAGGCTGAAGCCCACATTTTTCAGGCTGATGGCGATGCCCTTGCCCCGGGCGACTTGGGAGCGGGTGGCGTCCAGGCTGGTCAGGGCCGGCGATTGGCGATTGGAAATTGGAGATTGATCTGCTGCGCCAATCGCCAATCGCCAATCGCCAATCTCGCTTTTCTCCCATCCCCCCTGTCGCGCCGCCTCTTCCAACACCTGCTGAACCGTGCAGCCGGCCGGGACCACGCTGCGGGTGGGCAGAAGGGAGCCTTCGCGGAGGACGTTGCGGGCGCGCAGTTCCACAGGATCCATACCCAGGGCTTCGGCCAGCTTGTTGACCTGCATTTCTGCCGCGTAGTGGCCCTGGGGACCGCCAAAGCCCCGGAACGCGCCGCTGGGGCAGTTGCTGGTGTAGACCGTGCGCGCTTCCACATGCACGTTGGGGATTTCATAGGGACCCAGGCTGGCCATGATGGCGTTGCCCAGGACCTTGGTGCTGGTGTAGGCGTACGCGCCGGCGTCGCTGGTAACGTCGTTCTGCGCGGCGATGATGCGGCCATCTTTGGTCGCGCCCCACTTGGCCTGGATGATGTACGGGTGGCGCTTGTGATGGCCGCGTACGCTCTCCTCCCGAGTCCAGACGATCTTGACCGGCCGGCCCGTCTTCCACGCGGCCAAGGCGAGGACGATCTGGACGGAGAGGTCTTCCCGTCCGCCGAACGCACCGCCGATGGCCGGATAGCGCACCACCACCTGATCCTCCGGCAGGCCCAGCGCATGCGCGATCTGCTCCCGGTCGGCGTGCATCCACTGACCGGCGCTGGCCACTTCCACCCGGCCGTCGGGGC
>JAJRVT010000231.1 GCA_024277175.1 Chloroflexota bacterium
AAGAGAACCCCATCGTCAACGACTACGGCCACTCTATTCTCATGACCCACGGGGATAAAACGGATACGGCGTATGTGATCGTCCACGGCATCACCAACTCGCCTTATCAGTTCGAGGAACTTGGGCAGATGCTCTACGACCGGGGCCATAATGTGCTCATCCTGCGCATGCCCTACCATGGGTTGAAGAGCCACGACGTCAACGAACTGAAACAGTTGAAGGCCGAAGATCTGGTCGCCTACGCTGACCAGGCGGTGGATATCGCCAGTGGATTGGGGGATCAGGTCAACGTCCTGGGCCTTTCAGGCGGAGGCGTGGTGGCTGGTTGGATGGGGCAAAACCGGGATGAGGTCGACCAGGCTCTGTTGCTATCGCCCTTCCTGGGCGTCGCGGCCCTGCCCGCGTTCATGGGGCCGTTTATCACCAACCTGGCCAACCATATTCCCAATATTACGTTGAAAAGCGCCAGCGAGGAACCCAAGGACTGGGTCTACAACGGTGAATCGACACGCGGGGTTGCGGCCTTTTTACGCTTTGGCAAGGCGCTCACCCAGGATGCGAAACAGGCTCCGCCCAAGGCGAGTAATCTGTCCGTGGTGATGACCGCGGTCGACGATACGGCCAACAATGCTCTCGCTGCCAAGTTGGTGGATACTTGGCGCGGAGAGGGAGCCAATGTAGCCACCTATGAATTCGACGCCTCATTTGACATTCCCCATAATTCCGTCGACCCGGCGGTCGATCCGGAGAAAAAGGCCCTCGTCTACGCCAAGATGCTGGAGTTGCTGGGCGAAGCGCCCATGGAATGAGGGACGCGCCATGTCAAAAAAGAATCGACGTATTGTTTTCTCCACCAACCCGGACCCGGACCCAGAAGCCGGAGCAGTCGAACTGTCCACCAATCCAGCCGCGCCCGCGCCATCGCTCCAGGGCGATCAACCTGTGCGCGTTCACCGCAGTCGGGCGGGGCGGGGCGGCAAGACTGTCTCCGTGATCAAGGGCGTCAAGAGTCCTCCGGCCGGCAAGAAGGCGTTGCTCAAGCATCTAAAATCGAAATTGGGAACCGGCGGTTCGATCAAGGACGGGGATATCGAAATTCAGGGCGAACAGCGGGAGCGTATCGTCGCCCTGCTCAACGAATTGGGGTATAAGGCCAAAGTGGCTGGCGGTTAGCGATAGCCGTTCATAGTATGCGCTTTAGCGCAGATCTAGCCGCCAACTACGCTAAGGATTGGCGGCTAAATAACTCGGTGACCTTCCTGGAAGCTCTGATCCGCCCTGAAAAATAGCCACGGATTGCACGGATTTTTTCACCCTCTGTGGCGCTGGCGGCAACATGAATGTCTTCCAGGAAGATGAATTCGATGACTTATTTACTCGCCGGCCCTAAGGCGCTTCCCGGAAATTAACGTCCCCGGCACGGACCACGAATTTCGACATCGACCAGAGGGCGCCTGGTCCGTGCCGGGGACGTTACGGATATTCATTTTTCTGGAACAGCCTAAGGCGCATACTACGAATGGATTGGATTGTGCTAATCTTCTACCCAGTCCTCGCCCTCCCAGGCCTGCGCGGCGATTGTACGCGCGGTCTCATAGTTAAAGCCCCGTCGGTTGAGGAAGCCCACCACCTTGTTTTCAAATTGTCGTCGCTCCAGCTTGCGCCAGGCGGTCAGCTTGGGCTGCACCGCGGTCCAGGCCGCGGCCTCTTCGTCGATGTCGGCCAGCGCCTGGTCGATCACCTCGTCATCGAGGCCTTTTTGACGCAATTCATAGCGTAGCCCGTACACGCCCCGGGGCCGGAAGCGCATCCGGTTGTCCACCCAGAAACGGGCGAAGTCCTGATCATCCAGGTAACCGCGCGCGCGCAACTTCTCCACCGCGAAGGCGATGGCGGCGGCGGAGAACTCCTTTTTCCCCAGATGTCGTTCCATTTCAGCCACACTGCGCGGCCGGTGACCCAGAAAGCGAACGCCCAGATTGTAAGCGCGGTCGTATTCGTCCTGCTGTTTCAGGCCTGCGATTTCCTCATCGCTAAGCCATTGCCCTCGGATCAGCGTCAACGCCAGGGTCATACTCACCCCAAACGCATACTCATCATCCAGATAGACGTTGACCCGCTCTTTGTTTTTCTTCTGCACTTCCAGCCGTGTGATTGTTCCAGACATGATGGTTGCTTTCGAGATGGCAAGATGACAGGATGACAAGATGAGGGGGGAGGATGACCTGGCGAAACAGATCGCCCTGTCACTCCTCATCTTGTCATCCTGTCACGTTCCCCCGCTGGTTCGCGGCGTCGAGTACGATCCCTTGCAGCGACGCTTCTGCCGCCAGCGAACGTTTGTTGGCGATATCCCACGCTTCGGAAGGCGGCTCGACGTTCAACTGCTGAGGATTGCGCAGGACCACCGCAGCCAGGATAACGGTGGCGACGACGGACGCCAGCGCGGTGATGAAGATGGCCTCCGCACCCATGAAGCGGCTGGCGATCACCACGGCCAGGGGGCCGAGCACGCCACCCAGGGAGAGGGCGGATCCTTTGACGCCCAGCACCCTTGCTCGGTATTTTTCCGCCGTGATGTCCAGGTAGAATGCGCTGAGGGCCGGCGCCATCAACGCCCCGCCCAGGCCTGCCAGCGCGGCGAAGAGCAAGATCAACTCGAACGAACGCGTGAAGGCGATGCCGACGTAGAGCAGTCCGGTCAGGGAGAGGCCGATGAGGATGATCAGTTTACGCCCATAGCGATCGCTGCTACGGCCCAGGAAGAGTTGGCCCAGCATCATGGCTAGCCCGTAGGCGCCCACCACGATCCCGAAGTGCATGGTGCTCCATTGCAGTTCGTCGTACATGTGGAAGACCATCTGCGGCTCGATGAAGGCGAATGGAAATTCGGTCATGAAATCGAGAAAGAGCAACATGCCGAAGATGGCCAGGGGGCGGGGCATGGACGCCATCAACCCACCTTCGGGCCGGATGGCGTTGTCCCGGCGTTGACGGAGCGCTTCCCGGCGACGGACGGCTTTGGGGCGCGTCTCCGGCGCCAGGATCAGGGCTGCGAGGAAGGCGATGGCTGCTAAAGCCGCGGAGATGATGAAAGGCATGGCGAATCCCCACAGGTCGTAGAGCGCGCCGCCGATCACCGGGCCGAAGACGAAGCCTGCGCCATACCCGGCCATGACGATGCCGATCCACTTACCCCGTTCTTCTTCCGGCGTCAGGTCACCCACCATGCCCATAGAAGCCGGGAACAGCCCGGCCGTCAGCACGCCGCCCAGGGCGCGGATGGCGATGAACGCAGCCACAGTGGGCGCCAGCAGATAGCCGATATTGACCAGCCCGAATGAGAAGAGGGCCAGCAGAATCAGAGGGCGACGTCCATAGCGGTCGGCCAGGGACCCCATGACGGGAGACGCCACAAATTGGGCCAGGGCGAAGGCCATGGTCATCAGCCCCAGGGCCTGGACGCCGGCCCCCAACTCGGCCAGGCGGCGGGGAAAAACGGGCATGATGATGCCAAAGCCCGTCATCATCAGCGCAACGCTGGCGGCCAGGAGTAGGATGGTGTTGCGCGCCTGCCTGGGAGATGGTCGTCCGTTGATGACCCGGTTGGCCAGAATGATTTCACCCATGTGGCTGTAACGACCGTCGCGGGGCGCGCTCATGGCCGCACCCCTAACTCCACCATGAGGGTGGCCAGGTCCAGGTAGGTGGTTTCGCGCTGGATCAGGCCGCCTGCCACGTCGTAAATGGAGACGCCCCGCAGACGGATGACGCGGTTAGTCGCGTTCAGGGGCGGATCAAAGATGGGGGGCTTCAAGGGCGCGGCGTGGACGCCGGTGAAGGTCCACTGGACTACGCAGACCGTCTCCCCGGCGACGGTGCGGGTGACCTCGTAGTCCATCTCCGGGAAGCCGGCCAACCAGGAAGGCCAGAACTGATTGGTTTCTTCCCGGGAGAGGGGCTGGTTCTCGAAGGCGTCGCCGTGGACCCAATCCAGCCTGAATTCGGGAGCAAGTCGGGTCGCCATCTGCTGGGCGTCGCCGGCGGCCAGCGCGGCGGAATAGCCCGCCACCACCTCCAGGGCAGGGACTACAGCGGCGATCTCTGCGACTGTATGGTCATCTGCGTGCATCCGGTTCTCCCTTTTTCCGCGTCATTCGTATATGTTCAATTTATGCACTTCGTAATAATTTGATATAATGGCGTCAACTTTCCCACACCCAGGCATCACCAATCCAGAGTCCAGGAAGCATCACTGTGAACATTACATTGCATGGAGCCGCCGGCGACGTCACCGGTTCCGCCTATCTGGTGGAAACCGGAGATTCTTGCGTGTTGGTCGATTTTGGCATGTTTCAGGGCAGTCAGGTCCTGGAACGCAAGAACACCATCCCCGATGGTCTGAATCCTACCCGGCTGGACGCGGTCGCACTCACCCACGCACACCTGGACCATAGCGGACGGCTGCCGTTGTTGGTCAAGCATGGCTACCGCGGGCCTATCTACGCCACCGACGCCACCATGGACATGGCCGATCTGATTTTACGTGATTCGGCCAGAATTCAGGAATCCGACGCGCGGCGCGCCAACCGCAAGCTGCATGAGGCTGGCAGGGATGGCTCTAAGCGCCTGGTGCCTCTCTATGACCTGGATGACGTGGAGCAGACTCTCGCCCTGATGGAGGATGCCCCATACCAGGAGCCGTTCTCCATTGCGCCGGGCGTCTCCATTCGTCTGGTCGATTCAGGCCACATGCTCGGCTCCGCCAGCATCGAGATGACGGTGGAGGAGGACGGACAGCGCAAGGTGGTGGTCTTCTCCGGAGACCTGGGCCCCCGGGGGGCTGCTTGGCTGCGGGATGCAGAGACGTTCCAGTACGCCGATCTGGTTTTTCTGGAGTCCACCTACGGCGATCGGGATCATCGTCCCCTGAAGGAGACGCTGGATGAGGGCGGGGCCATCGTCGTGGACGCGGTCAAACGCCAGGGCAAGATCCTGGTTCCGGCCTTCGCCATCGGTCGCACCCAGCAGCTTCTCTATCATCTGGCCGCCATGTTCCACGAGGGTGTTGTGGAGAAATTCCCTGTTTTTGTGGACAGCCCTATGGCCATCGAAGCCACCACTATCTACGCCCAGCATCCCGAACTCTATGACGATGAAGCTATCGAACTGGCTCGGGAAGGGCGCCTCAAGATGGATCTGTCCACGGTTAAGGCAGCTCGAACCGTGGAGCAATCCAAGGCCATCAACGACGTGGAGGGGATCTGCATGGTCATCGCCAGCTCCGGCATGTGCAACGGAGGCCGCATCCTCCATCATCTGCGTCGCAACCTGAGTCGGCCGGAGACGTCGGTGATCATCGTCGGCTACCAGAGTCAGGGATCTCTGGGCCGGCGGTTGGTGGACGGCGCGAAGGAGGTCTATATCTTTGGCGACCGCATCCCTGTGCGCGCCAGCATTCACACCCTGGGCGGGTTCAGCGCCCACGCCGGCCAGTCCGATCTGCTGCGTTGGTTCGATGTCGTCGCCCAATCCCGTCCTCGGGTGGCGTTGACCTATGGCGAGGACAGAGGCCGGAACGCCTTGACGGGAATCATCCGCAAACGGTATAGGTTAGACGTACAGACGCCTATGCAAGGAGATGTGATCCAACTTTGACGTTGAGAACAGCCCGATTGCCGGGTGCCATTACTCGTTGGCCGTTGACAGTTGACCATTTTTACGCCCCACAATAAGCGCCTCGCTCAACTGAAACGTAAGTTCCTCGCCTTCGCCCAGCGGCTGCAAGAATGCCAGCGCATCCGCCGGCCCCTCCCGCAACATCCTGCGCAGGGTCTCCACCGTCTCCGGCGTTGCGCCCAGGCGGACGGCCCACGGCTCGAAAGTCATGCGTTTGGGCGCGGTCTCGCTGTAGACGGCCTGGAAGCCAGCGGCCTGGAACTGGTCGATCCACTCGGCCTGGCTCAGGCAGCGTCCGTGGCTGGGATCGCGCAGCTTCTCGAAGCGGTTGACGAACTCGCCGGCCCCGTCATCGGGGACCACGTTGTCCACCACCGCGAAGACCCCGCCCGGCTCAGCACCCGAAAAGACTCGGCCACAAAGCGGTCCACGTGGGGAAAGTGGTGGGGCGCGATGCGGCAGGTGACCAGGTCAAAGCTGGCGTCGGCGAAGGGCAGATCTTCGGCGTCGGCCGGTTCGAAGTCCACGTTGTCGATCCCCTTTTCCGCGGCCAGTTTGGCGGCCACCTCCAGCATCTCCGGTGTGATGTCGGTGGCCGTGACCCGGGCCACATGGGGCGCGAAGACGAAGGCCGTATGTCCCGCGGCCGTGGCGATGTCCAGCGCGACCCATTCCGCTTGAGGCTGAACCAGCTCGACCAGGCGCGCCAGGCTCGCTCCTTTGGCGTGGACGCGACTGGTGGCATACTTGGCCGCGTTGGGGCCGAACTGGGATTGCACCAATTGTTTGTCCGTCTGTCCTTCCACGTTTCTTCTCCTCTTGAATATGTTTGGAGTGTGTCTATTCAGCGAGTACCAGGGGAACGCGGATTTTATCGGATGGTGCCGGATCCGCGTTCCAATAAAACCCCGGTCAATCGCCTCCCCATTTCAGCACACTTTGCCTTATCCGCCAATCCCGCGCTTTGATTTTGGCGGGCGCTGGTGAATTCTGCTACCATTGGCGTCTGGATTGGATCGGCTGGCTGTTTTTAGGGATGATTCATTCGTAGAGAAGCGAATGGTTTACATCTTCGTAGGTGCGGTTTGGAACCGCACAGACTGGTTACCGGAGAGCGTGCGGTTTCAAACCGCACCTACTTTTGTGTGAAAAGCGAGAGGGGCCTGATGAGTCGAGCGCGAACAAGTGAATTGATGCGAACAGTTGCGCCTGGGCGGCCAGCCAGGTGGGTGGCGTTGAGCCTGTTGACGGCCGCGCTGGCCCTGGGGCTGGCAGGCTGTGGCCGCGCCCAGCCCACGCCCACGGCCACCCCCGCGCCCACGGAGACGCCGGCCCCGACGTCCACCCCCGCGCCGACAGAGACGCCCATCCCCACTGCTGACGCTTCGTCCGCCCCATCCACCCCATCCGATGCAGCCGATGTAACGCCGGCGGCCGACCTCGCCCCGGTCCCGCCGCCCCAGCGCTACGGCTACCGGGTCCTGAACACCTATCCCCATGACGTCAAAGCCTTCACCCAGGGACTGGTCTACCAGGATGACATCTTTTACGAGGGCACAGGGCTGCGGGGCAACTCGACCCTGCGCAAAGTTGATCCGGAGACGGGCGAGGTGTTGACCGGCGTGCGTTTGCCTGACGAGTTCTTCGGCGAGGGCGTCGCGGTGCTGGGCGACAAGGTCTACCAACTGACCTGGCAGGCCAACACCGGCTTCATCTTCGACAAGGCGGACTTCCAGTTGCTGGACCAGTTCTCCTATCCCACCGAGGGCTGGGGGCTGACCCATGACGGCGAACGGCTGATCATGAGCGACGGCACGGCCAATCTCTACTTCATGGATCCGGAAACCCTGGAACAGATCGGCAGCGTGGAGGTCCGTGATGACCAGGGACCCATCGTGCGCCTCAACGAACTGGAGTACATCGACGGCCTGGTCTACGCCAACGTCTGGCAGACCGACCGCATCGCCCAGATCGATCCGGAGAACGGCCAGGTGGTGGGCTGGATCGACCTGTCCGGCCTGTTGACCGAGGACGACTTCGGGCAGATGAACGAGACTTTGAACCCCAACAACGACCCGGCCACGGAGAACTGGATCCGCAGCGGCGGCGTGCTCAACGGCATCGCCTACGACGCGGAAAACGGCCGGCTCTTCGTCACCGGCAAACTATGGCCGAAGCTGGTGGAAATCGAACTGGCGCCGGCCGAGGAATAAATCATCACTCAAGGAGTTGACTCACATGAAGAAATTGCATTTCATATTGATTGTCGCCCTGTTGGTCGCGATGGCGCTGCTGGCCGCCTGTGGCGGTCAGGCCGCGGCCCCCGTTGCAGAAGCGCCCGCGGCGGAAGCCCCTGCCACCGAAGCGCCCCTTGACCTGGGCCCCACGGTGGACGTCCAGACCGTGGCCGATGTCAAGGACCGGGATGACGTCTTTGTGATCGACGTGCGTGAGCAGTGGGAATACGACGAAGGCCACATCCCCGGCGTCACCCTGATCCCCATGAACTCTGTGCCCAGCCGCCTGGATGAGATCCCCAAGGACAAGGAAGTCATCGTCACCTGTCGCAGCGGCAACCGCAGCGGTCAGGTGACCCAGTTCCTGCGCGACCAGGGCTTCGAGAACATCCACAACATGGAAGGCGGCATCCTGGCCTGGGAAGCCGCCGGCCTGGATGTGGAGAAGTAGTCGCTGTTCAAGAAACCGGGTTTTTGTCAAAAACCCGGTTTCTCGGACCCGCGCTATTGAGCAGATACGAGCGATAGGCGGAGAAGTGGACCGTGGAGCCTTATGAATGAACTGCGGCTAAACCTGGTCACCCAGCGTTGGGTGATCATCGCCAGCGAGCGGGCCAAACGCCCCAATGAACTCATCTCCCAGACGGACACGGATCCGCGCCATCTGCCCCCATGGGACGCGGACTGCCCCTTCTGTCCGGGCAACGAAGAGCTGGACCTGGAGGTGGCCCGCTGGCCGGAGACAGGGCCGTGGCGGGTGCGGGTGGTGCGCAATCGCTATCCGGCCGTTCATGAAGGCGACGAACTCGTTGTCAGGGCCCACGGCGCGTACCGCTCCCTCCCTGCCATCGGCTACCATGAGATCCTGGTGGAGACGCCCCTGCACAACACCTGCACCGCGCTGGAGCCGATGGAAGATTTCGTCCATGTCCTGGCCATGTTCCAGGCGCGGGGGCGGGCCATCGCCCAGGACGAGCGCATGGAGCAGATCATCTATTTCAAGAACCATGGGCCGCGGGCGGGCGCGTCTTTGCCCCATCCCCACGCCCAGCTGATCGCACTGCCCATCGTGCCCGCGGACATCCGCGCCCGCAACGATCAGGCCCGGCGCCATTATGAGAAAACCGGACGCTGCGCCCTGTGCGTCATGCTGGAGCAGGAGCGGGCGGACGATTTGCGTGTCATCGCCCGGGGCAAACATTTTACGGCCTTCGTTCTTTTCGCCGCGTCGTCCCCCTTTCACACCTGGATCGCGCCCCACCGCCACGGCAGCCATTTCACGGACATCTCCCGGGACGAACTGGAGGACCTGGCCGCGGTCCTGCACCGGGTGCTGCGCAAGCTCTACGTGGGCGTGAACAACCCGGACTTCAACTACATCATCCGCTCAGCCCCCATCAGCCAGGGCGTGAACGACTATCTGCACTGGTACGTGACCATCGTGCCCCGGGTCACCCGCTCGGCCGGCTTCGAACTGGGCTCCGACATCTTCATCAACCCCACCATCCCCGAGGAAAGCGCAGCCTTTTTGCGCGCCGTGGATGAGGGGGGGACAAGATGACAGGATGACCGGCCCTTCGTCCTTCGTCGTTGGTCGTCCGTCACTCGTCACGCATCACGCATCACGAAAGGCTCCACCATGAACATCCAGGACTACAACCGCCGGGCGTGGAACAAGGCCGTGGAGCGGGGCAGCCAGTGGTCGATCCCGGTGACGTCCGCAGAGGTGGACGCGGCCCGGCGGGGCGACTGGCGCATCATCTTCACGCCGGAGAAGGCCGCGCCCCGGGATTGGTTCCCGGCCGAGATGGCGGGCGTTGACATCCTCTGCCTGGCCGGCGGCGGCGGGCAGCAAGGCCCCATCCTGGCCGCGGCCGGGGCCAATGTGACCGTTTTCGACAACTCGGAGGCCCAACTGGCCCGGGACCGGGAGGTGGCCGCGCGCGACGGGCTGGCCATCCACACGGTCCAGGGTGACATGGCCGATCTCTCCGTCTTCGCGGACGCGAGCTTCGACTGCATCGTCCACCCGGTGTCGAACCTCTTCGTCCCCCACGTGCGACCGGTCTGGCGGGAGGCCTACCGGGTGCTGCGGCCTGGGGGCGTCCTCCTGGCCGGCTTCATGAACCCGGCCTTCTATCTCTTCGACGCCGAACTGGCCGAAGCGGGCAATTACGTGGTCACCTACAAGCTTCCCTATTCCGACCTGGCCAGTCTGCCGCCTGCGGTGCGCGAGCGCTACGCCAAAGACCTCCAGCCCCTGGAGTTCGGCCACACCCTGACCGACCAGATCGGCGGCCAGATCGACGCCGGCTTCGTGATCACCGGCTTCTACGAAGACCGCTGGCCTGACCAGTATCTGTCCGAATATATGGACGCGTATATCGCGACCCGGGCGCTGAAATTAGCATCTTAGCAGGCCAAATCCGCGTTCCATCCAATCTTATCTACAGAGCCATTCCAGAATCGAAGGGGAACCCATGACCGACTGGCAGCACTATCTCGACGAACATCAAGAGCAGTTTATCCAGGAGATGCTCGACTTTCTGCGCATCACCAGCATCTCCGGTCTGAGCGAACACATGCCCGACATCCGCCGCGCGGCGGAATGGGTGGCCGCACGCGCCCAAACCGCGGGCATGGATAACGTCCGGATCATGGAGACGGGCGCGCATCCCCTGGTCTATGCGGACTGGCTCCACGCGCCGGGCAAGCCCACGGTGGCCATCTACGGCCATTACGACGTCCAGCCGGTGGATCCCCTGGACCTGTGGGAGAGCCCGCCCTTCGAGCCGGAAATCCGGGATGGCCGGGTCTACGCGAGGGGGGCCAACGACGACAAGGGCAACATGCTCATCCCCATCCTGGCCGTGGAGGCGCTGCTGAAGACCCGGGGCGAACTGCCCCTGAACGTCAAGTTCTTCTTCGAAGGACAGGAGGAGATCGGCAGCCCCAACCTGGCCGACTTCATCGCCGGGCACAAGGAGGAACTGGCCTGTGACCTGGTGGTCAGCGCGGACGGCGGCCAGTGGAGCGAGGATCAGCCCGCGCTCATGATCGGGCTGCGAGGGCTGGCCGCGGTGCAGATCGACGTCACCGGCCCGGATCATGACGTCCACTCCGGCATGTACGGCGGCGCGATCCAGAACCCCATCCACGCGTTGGCCCAGATCCTGGCCTCTTTCCACGGGCCGGATGGGACCATCCGCGTCCAGGGCTTCTACGACGACGTGGCCATGCTCCTGCCCGAGGACCGGGAGCGCATCGCCGCGATCCCCTATGACGAAGAGGCGTTCAAGGCCTCCATCGGCGTGGACGAGCTCTTCGGCGAGCCGGGCTACACCACCCGGGAGCGCACCTGGGCCAGGCCCACCCTGGAGATCAACGGCGTCTGGGGCGGCTTCCAGGGCGAGGGATCCAAGACCGTCATCCCCTCCACGGCCCACGCCAAGATCTCCTGCCGGCTGGTGGCCAACCAGGATCCGGAGTCCATCATCGAACACATCACCCGCCATGTGGAGGCCCACACGCCCCCCGGGGCCAGGGTGATGGTGACGCCCTACGAGAGTGTGGCCGGGGCCTATCTCATGCCCGCGGACCACCCCGGCAACCAGGCTGCGCGGGACGTGCACCTGCAACTCTACGGCAAGGAACCCTACTACGGGCGCAGCGGCGGCAGCATCCCCTTCTGCACCCTCTTCCTGGAGGCCCTGGGCGTCTACACCGTCAACTTCGCCTTCGCACTGCGCGACGAACTGCAACACTCGCCCAACGAATTCTTCCGCCTCAGCAGCTTCCGCCGCGGTCAGACGGGCTATTGTCTGCTGCTGGATCGATTGGCGGAGATGAGGGGATGACAGGGTGACAAGGTGACAGGGTGACAAGGTGACAGGGTGACAAGATGACAGGGTGACAAGATGACAGGGTGACAAGATGACAGGGTGACAAGATGACAGGGTGACAAGCTCCCCCAAGATTGGGGGCTGGGGGGCTGACGTAGCGGCTTGCAGCCGCACGATCCCCGGTCATCCGCTCACCTTGTCACCCCCTTACCCCTCATCTTGTCATCTTGTCACCCCCTCATCTTGTCACAAACGGAGCCACAAAAATTGACCATGACCAAAGCGGCGCGCATGGACGCGCTGGAACGACAGATCGAACGCATCGACCGGCGGCTGGAGCGGCTGCAAGGGGTGAACACGCGCTTTTCCTGGGCCCGGCTGCTCACCTTCCTGTTCGGCTTCGGCGGCGCGGTGGCCGTCTACTTTCTCTGGGGGACATGGCCCTTTGTGGCTGCGGCCGTGGGCGCGCTCGCACTCTTCATGGGCGTGGTCATCCTCCACCGGCGATTGGAGCAGGCCATGCTGGCCCTGACCACCTGGCGGCAGTTCAAGCGCGAGCAGATGGCCCGCGCGAACCTGGACTGGGCGCAGATGCCCCCCGCCACCCTCCGCGAGCCCCGCTATGATCACCCTTTCGAGGCCGATCTGGACCTGGTGGGTGATGAGTCCCTCCATCGCCTGCTGGACACGGCCGTCTCTTCCACGGGCAGCGAACGCCTGCGCGCGTGGCTGTCCGCGCCTGTCCCGGATGGGGACGTGGTCCGGGCCCGCCAGCAATTGGTGGCCGAACTGCGGCCCCGTTCCCTCTTCCGCACCAAGCTGGCCGTCTACGCGCGCATGGCCGATGATGACGAGGAGACCAAGGCTAAGGCCCGGGCCAAGGGCAAGGAGGCCTGGCAGCCGGACGCCCTCCTCCACTGGCTGGACGCGCATGAAACCGGGCACGCGACCGCCGGCAAGCTGGCGATCCTGGCCCTGCTGGCCGCGGTCAACCTGGGGGGCGTGGCCCTCACCCTGCTGGGGATCATCCCGCCCATCTGGCCCTACACCCTGCCCCTCTATGTGGCCGTCTACTTCTGGCTGGCCCGCAACAACGGCGAGGTCTTTCACGAAGCCAGCGACCTCCAGAGCGCGCTGCGCCAGTTGACCCAGGTCTCCCGCCTCCTGGAGCGCTATCCCTATCACGGCGCGCCCGGCCTGGCGGCGCTCTGCGCGCCCTTCCGCGATCCGGAACAGCGCCCGTCCCGGCTGTTGGCGCGCATCGCCCGGGTGGTCTCGGCCACGGGCATCCAGGGCAACCCCTTCTTCTGGGTGGCCCTGAACGTGACCGTCCCCTGGGATTACTTCTTCGCCGTGCAACTGAACCGGCTCAAGGCCGAGTTGGCCGGCCGCGCGCCCGGCTGGCTGGACGTCTGGTTCGAGCTTGAGGCGTTGAGCGGGCTGGCCAACCTGGGCTATCTCAACCCCCACTACGCCTTCCCCACCTTCGCCGAAGCCAGGGAAGAGCCGGTCTTCCAGGCCGAAGCCCTGGGCCATCCCCTGCTGCCGGACCCGGAGAAGGTGTGCAACGACTTCACGTTCCAGCGCCTGGGCGAGATCGGGCTGATCACCGGCTCCAACATGGCGGGCAAGAGCACCTTCCTGCGTACGGCCGGCGTCAACCTGGCCCTGGCCTACGCCGGCGCGCCCGTGGACGCGGCCCGGCTGCACACCCGTCTCTTCCGCCTCTTCACCTGCATCAAGGTCAGCGACTCGGTCACGGGCGGCATCTCCTATTTCTACGCCGAGGTCAAGCGGCTCAAGGCCCTGCTGGAGGCCCTGGACGCGGACCACGAGTTGCCCCTCTTCTTCGCCATCGACGAGATCTTCCGGGGGACCAACAACCGGGAGCGGCTCCAGGGCAGCCGGGCCTACGTGCGTGCGCTCACGGGCAAGCGGGGCGTGGGCCTCATCTCCACCCACGACCTGGAGTTGGTCCACCTGGCCGTGGAATTTCCCGAAATCCACAACTACCACTTCCGGGACGAAGTGATCGACGGGCGCATGACCTTCGACTACAAGCTGCGCCCCGGCCCCTGTCCCACCACCAACGCGCTGAAGATCATGGCCCAGGAAGGGCTGCCCGTGGGGGAGAATTGAGGCGGGGAAAGCGGTTTGACGCAAAAGCGCGGGCGCGCCCTGTAACACAACATTCATGTTGTGGCCAGCCGGGCTAGAGCCAGCCCGCGCGAGTGCGTCCCTCTGCGTTAAACCGTCTGCATGCCAAGGAGACTCACATGAACCAAGTCACGTTGTTGGGCCTGCCGTTCGACGCCCATTCCTCCTTCCTGCGCGGGCCGGCATTGGCTCCGCCGCGTATCCGCCAGGCCCTCTTTTCCGGGTCCGCGAACCTGTGCACCGAAGAAGGCCTGGACCTGGGCGCGTCCCCCGGCTGGCGGGATGACGGCGATCTGGACCTGGGGGGCGATCCGGCCGCGGCCTATGCGCGCATCGAGCCGGCCATCACCCAGCGCCTGGACGCGGGATCGCGCACCCTCTGCCTGGGGGGCGATCACTCGGTGGCCTATCCCATCGTGCGCGCCTACGCGGCCCGCTATCCCGACCTGACCCTCCTCCAGCTCGACGCCCACCCCGACCTCTACGACGAGCTGGACGGCAACCGCCATTCCCACGCCTGCCCCTTTGCCCGCATCATGGAGGAGGGCCGGGTCCGGCGGCTGGTGCAGGTGGGCATCCGCACGCTGACCCCCCACCAGGCCGCGCAGGCGGCGCGCTTCGGCGTGGAGATCGTGTCCATGCGCGACTGGTCGCCCGGCCTGGCCCTGGACCTGCGCGGGCCGCTCTACCTCTCCATCGACCTGGACGCGCTGGACCCGGCCTTCGCGCCCGGCGTCTCCCACCACGAGCCGGGCGGCTTCTCCACGCGCGCGCTGCTGGGGATTATCCAGACCATCGACGCGCCCGTGGTGGGCGCGGACATCGTAGAGTACAACCCAGTCCGGGATGTACGCGACATGACGGCCATGGTTGCAGCCAAGGTGTTAAAGGAGGTGTTGGGGAAGATGTTAGAGGCTAAGGGTCTATACGATATCTCAAACCCACTTCGCGTGCGATCTCGATTCGCTTTACTGAATATGTTCTGGACCGAGTGAAAGAACAGGCAAATGCCAGGGGCGTACCCTATCAGGCTTTGATCAAAGAGGCTGTGATTAAGGCGTATGTCGAGAACGAGGAGGGCGTGTAGGCCTGTTCTACGGTGTGACCGCGAGCGATTGCACATCTACACAAGTGCGATGTGCAATCGCTTTCCCAGGGCCAGCGCCGCCTTTTCCAGCGTGCTGAGCGTCGCGACGTCATTGGCGGGGTTCAACAGCCGGTCCACCGCGGTGCGGCTCGTGTTCATCCGCCGCGCCAGTTCCGATTTGGTCATTTGCTGTTCGGCCATCAACTGGGCGATCTGCCAGGCGATCACGCGCTTGGCGGCGACAGCCTCCGCCTCGGCCAGCAGGCCTTCTTCTTCCAGGAAATCGTCGAGCGTGCTTCCCAAGTGTTGTTCGTTCATGATTGTCCTCGCAAACTCTTCAGTCGTCGCCGCGCCAGTTCAAGATCTGATGCCGGCGTTCGTTGCGACTTCTTAATGAACCCGTGCAGCAGGACCATCCGATTGCCCTCCACAGTAAAAATAACGCGGGCAATACGGTTAGGAAGCCCTGATCTCACCTCCCATAAACCCGCCCCCAATTTGCGAATTAGCGGCATTCCGAGAGGCCAACCATACTGCACCGTTTTTAGGTCGTCGCCGATGATTTCGCGTTCGTGACGGGGGAGGGTTTTGAGCCACTCCCGTACGGGCTCCCGAGTAGCGAAATTCCATTTTAGTCTATTGTCTTCCGAAACCGCCGGATCGCGTCAATATGATCCTGTGGCGTCTTCAACCCCGCGCCCATGGTGTTGATCCCCAGATGGGTCGCGCCTAGTTGACGCCACGCCTCCACCCGCCGGGCCCACGCATCCGGGGTCTGGCCGGCCGTGGGCAGCCAGGCGTCGATGCCGAAGTCGCCCGGATTGCGGCCTTCCGCGCGCAGATAGCCGCGCAGGGTTTCCAGCGCGGCCTTGGCCTCGTCATCGGGCGTGCGGCCGGCCAGCATCCAGCCGTCGCCCAGCTTGGCCATGCGCCGCAGCACCACGTCCGCGCGGCCACCGAACCAGATGGGGATAGGGCGCTGCACCGGCAGGGGATTGATCCCGGCCTGGATGACGGTGTGATAGCGGCCCTGGAAGGTGACCAGGGGCTGGGTCCAGAGCTCGCGCAGCAGGCGCACCTGCTCCTCGATGCGCTTGCCCCGGTTGTGGAAGTCCATGCCCAGGGCCTCGTACTCGATATTGTTCCAGCCGATGCCCACGCCCAGCCGCAGCCGCCCGCCGGAGAGCAGGTCCACCTGGGCCGCCTGCTTGGCCGCCAACGCGGTCTGGCGCTGGGGCAGGATTAGGATGCCAGTGCTCAGGCCGATACGCTCCGTCAGCCCGGCCAGGTAGCCGAAGAGGACGAAGACCTCGTGGAAGGGGTGCCGGTGGGTGTACGGACCCTGGGCCGCGCCCGGCCGGCTCGGATCTCCGCCCAGCACGTGGTCATAGGCCAGCAGGTAGTCGTAGCCCAGGTCCTCCGCGGCCTGCGCGTAGTCACGGATGGCCATGGGATCGTCGCCGATCTCCGTCTGTGGGAAGACAACGCCGTATTGCATGGTTTTCCTTTCAATTGCTCAAACGGCGCACTTGCTCCGCCACTTGGTCCAAGGAATCCGAGTCCAGGACGTAGAGACTCAACGATTGGATCTGGTCCACAGTCAGGCGGTTGAGTTGCGCTGTCAGTTCGGTGTCCACAGGGCTGAAGCGATGTTCCAGGAGGCCGATCAGGGTCTGCATCGCGCCCTGTCGCGCCTGCTCCAAACCTTGCTTTAGGCCTTGCTCGATTCCCTGCTCGATTCCTTGTTCGATTCCTTGTTCATACCACTTCTCAGCCAGTGTGGGCATGAGTCGACCTCCTTCATCACTCAACGTCTCCTGAATCGCCTGTCGCACTTCCTCTTCGGTCAGGTACGGGCTGGCGGCGCTCAGGTAGACCAACAGCGCCTGGATGTATTCTACCGCACTCTCTCCCAGTGTCAACTCGATCAGCAACTTTAACATCCGGGACAACATTTCCCGTCCCAGCCGCGGATTGCGGACGTTTTTCATGGCCTCCAAGGCTACCTGAAGAACGCTTTCGCGGATATCGTCGGCATTCCAACGGGAGAGATCGACCAATTGGCAACTGAAGCGGGGACCATAAATATGGAGGGCCTCGTCACCTGCCAATAGATCGACCATGTCCCTGGGCTCGCCCCATGCTTGCTCGCCATGATAGACCAGCAGCGGGAGGATGGGGGGAAGCCGGGTCAGCGACCTGTCTGCGCGCAGAGCCTGTTCCCAGATGCGCACACAGTAGCGCAACATCTGGAAGAGAGTCAGTGGATCCGGATAGCTCTTGTGCTCAAAGAGGAGATAGACGTAGCCCGCCTCCTCTTCCACAGTCTTCACCTGGTAGAGCATATCTGAAAAATGCTCGCGGAGATCCGGGTCTACGAAGGTGTCCTTTTGCAGGTTCAACGTGGCGAGGTTCAGGCGGGTGAGGGTGGGTTCGGGTAAGAAGCTGACCAAGAACTCGCGGGCAATCTCCGGCCGCGCGAAGGTCTCCTTGAAATAATGATCATGGGGATTGAGAATAGCGGACATGGCGGGGGACTCCATGGATGGGATAGTTGGATCATTTGATAGGCGGTATGCTATCACCGAAGTGGACAGGCGTCAAACGTCGTTCAGCGCCCTCTCCATATCCGCCAGTAGGTCTTCGATATTCTCGATCCCCACGGACAGGCGCACCAGGCCGTCGCTGATGCCGGCTTTGATACGCTCCTCCGGCGGGACGATGAGATGGGTCATGCCCGCGGGGTGCTCGATCAGCGAATCCACGTTGCCCAGGCTGACCGCAAAGGTGGGGATCTGCACGCTCTCCAGCAGTTTGACGCCGGCCTCGTAGCCGCCCTTGAGTTCGAAGGAGATCATGCCGCCATAGCCGTTGATCATCTGGCGGCTGGCCACGTCGTGGCCGGGATGGTCGGGTAGGCCGGGATAGTAGACCTGGTCCACGGCCGGGTGCTGGTCCAGAAATTCGGCCATGGCCATGCCGTTGGTCGCGTGGCGCTCCATGCGCACCTCGAAGGTCTTGAGACCGATGTTGGCCAGCCAAGCGTCGAAGGGGCTGGGGGCCTGGCCCAGGAGCTTGGCCATGGCCCTGACTTCGGTCTGCAAGTAGTCGATGTGGCGGCTGATGATGGCGCCGCCGATGATCTGGCCGTGGCCGCTGAGGAACTTGGTGGTGGAGTGGATGACCACATCGCAGCCGTGGGTCAGCGGGCGCTGGTGATAGGGGGTGGCGAAGGTGTTGTCCACCAGCACCCAGGCGTCATGGGCGTGGGCCGCATCCACCAGCGCGGGCAGGTCTACGATGGACATGGTGGGGTTGGCGGGCGTCTCCGCGTAGGCCAGGACCGCGTCCGGGTGGGCGTCGAACGCGGCCGCCCAATCCGCCGGCTTCTCACCGTGGACCCAGACCACGTGGATGCCCAGCCGGGGGGCCAGATCGTGCCAGAAGCTGAAGGCGTTGCCATAGAGGCTGCGCTGGGTGATGACTGTCTCGCCAGTGCGCACCCGGGCCAGCACGGCCGCGGAGATGGCCGCCATGCCGGAACTGACCGCCTTGCCGGCCACGAGCTCGCCGGGGCCCGCGTCCGGCTGCGCGCGTAGCAGGTCCAGCCCCTCCAGGAAGGCGTACTTGTCCTCGATCTGGGTGACATTGGGGTTGCTGGCCCGGGTGTAGACGTAGCCGGGCTGCTCGCCGCCGAAGATGCGCTGCATGGTCGCCACATCGGGGAAGCTGAAGGTGGAGGTCTGGTAGATGGGCGTCAGGTGCGCGCCCAGGGCGTTGTCGCCTTCGCCGTAGTGGTTGACGATGGTGGAGAGGCCCGCGGTCGGCGGGATGGACTTCTTCATGTTTGATTCCTTTCATGGAAACAGGGAGAACAATAGATTACATCAGGCTATTTTATCCAGCGCCTGCGCCAGATCCGCGATCAGATCACCAGTGTCCTCGATACCGATACAGAAGCGGATCAGTTCATCGCGGATGCCCAGGGCCAGCCGCTCTTCTGGTTCCAGGAGCGCGTAGCCCATGACAGCCAGGGGGCTGATCAGGCTCTCCACGCCGCCCAGGCTGGGGCCGATCGTGGGGATCTCCAGCGCGTCCAGGAAGCGGTAGGCGTCTTCGGCGTCGCCGTCGATCTCGAAGCTGACCACGCCGCCGAAACCGCTCATGGTCCGGCCGGCCAGCTCGTGATCCCGGTGGCTGGGCAGGCCGGGATACCAGACTTTGCGCACCCGAGGGTGGCCTTCGAGAAATTCGGCGATGGCCTGGGCGTTGGCGTTGTGGCGCTGAACCCGCAGGGCCAGGCTCTTCATGCCGCGCAGGATGAGATAGGCGGCCTGGGGATCGACCACGTTGCCCAGCATGCTCTTGGCCTGGCGCAAGGGCGTGATCAGGTCATAGGAGCCGATGACCGCACCGGCGATGACGTCGTTGTGGCCGGCCAGGTACTTGGTCACGCTGTGGACCACCAGATCGATGCCGTATTCCAGGGGGCGCAGGTTGGCGGGCGTGGCGAAAGTGGAGTCGATCATGGTGATGACGCCGTGATGTCTGGCGATCTCCGCCACGCGTTCCAGGTCCAGGCAATGGTTGAAGGGGTTGGTGGGCGATTCAGAAAAGATAATCTTGGTGTTGGGTTGGATAGCCGCTTCCAGGGCCGCATAGTCGCCGTGGGGAACCACCGTACGTTCGATGCCGAAGCGGGGCAGGAAGTTTTCGCAGAAGTCCAGGGTGGTGTGATAGCTTTCATCGCTCAGGATCATATGGTCGCCCTGGGAGAGCAGGAGCAGGAGGGTGGAGGTGATGGCGGCCATGCCGCTGCTGAGCAGGATGGCGTCCTCGCCGCCTTCCAGTTCGGCCAGCTTGGCCTCCACCGCGTAGACGGTGGGGTTGCCGTGGCGTCCATACTGCTCCCGCTCCGGTTCGTCCCAGAACGGGCGCTCTTCGACATAGGTCAGCAGCGCGTCGGTGCCATCGAAGGTGTAGACGGAGGTCTGGACGATGGGTACGGTCAGGCTGTAGTGGGCGCGATGTTGCTTCTCCCCGCCATGGACGGCGCGGGTGGAGGGGCCGCGAGCCCGCTTGTTGCGCGAGGCGTCGTTGACGCTTAAGAGGTTATTGGCATTCATGAAATGTCCTCATTTCTGTAGCGGTGCATCATGTTGGCGTCCGGTGAGAAGGCGCTGGATAGGCGCGTTTCGCCGAGAATGGTAGGCGCAATACCGCAGTTTGTCGCCCAACCGTGCTATAACATCTGTTGTATACCAGACGCAACCTTGCTGTCAACTGGCTCCGACCGTTGAAAACCGTCTGCCGTTGGGGCGCTGACTGTTGTGATGATGTTGCTGTTCCATTGTCGTTCTGTTCAACCGGTGATATAATTTGGGTCGGCGAGCATCCTCGCCGGCGTTTTTTTCGACTGCACAAAGACGCGCAGTTTTTCTCCCCAGCAAAAGTTAGCTATCTCGGGGGATCCGGTGAATTTGACGAATTCATCGATTTGTCCGGATGCGTCCCAAATGAGCTGGCCGGTATTATCTTTCAGGAAGCGCCAAACTCCCTGGAAAGTTGACCGGCCATTGAACGATTCAGGAGAATGCTATGGCTATAGAAGAAAAAAAAGTTATTAGTCCGAACGGTGCGGGCGAAACGCCGCCCTACCCCGGCATTCCTGCGACCTCTGACGGCGCGGGGATGGTGGTGTGGGTGGACTCGCACATCACCCAGGCCGCTTGCGCCTACCCCATCACCTCCTCCACCACCATGGGATCCGGCTACGGCGCGATGGTGGCCAACGGCAAGGAGAACCTGTGGGGCGAAACATTGGCCTTCCTGGAGCCGGAGTCCGAACACAGCTCCGCGACCGCGGCTGAGGGGTTCGCCCTGGCCGGAGGCCGGGTGAGCAACTTCACCTCCGGCCAGGGGTTGGTGTTGATGAAGGAAGTGCTCTACACCATCAGCGGTAAACGCCTGCCTGTGGTCTTTCACATCGGCGCGCGCGCGCTGACCAGCCAGAGCCTCAACGTCCACGCCGGCCATGATGATGTGATGGCGGTCGCCGACACGGGGTGGGGGATGCTCTTCACCCGCAACGCCCAAGGCGCTGCGGACCTGGGCCTGATCGCCCGCCGCGTGGCTGAAGCGAGTCACACCCCGTTCTTCAGCGTCCAGGATGGTTTCCTCACCACCCACACGGTGGAAGATGTGCTCCTGCCTGAACCGGACCTGATGAAGGAGTTCATCGGTTCTCCCCAGGAGAAGTTGGTTAACCTCTTTAACCCTTATAATCCGCTCATGACCGGCATCGTCCAGAATCAGGACAGCTACATGAAGGGCAAGATCGCCCAGCGGCTCTACTATGATAAAGTTCCTGCGCTCTTGCAGGAAGCCATGGATGAATTCTATCGCCTGACCGGGCGTCGTTATGAGATGGTCGACACCTACGGCATGGAGGATGCTGAGTACGCGATCGTAGGCCTGGGGTCGTCCATGGAGACCGCCCGCGCCACCATAGACTGGATTCGGTCCGAGACGGGGATCAAGATGGGCGTGGTGCATGTGACCAGCTACAGACCCTTCCCTGGTCCTCAGATTGTCGAAGCGCTACAAGGGGTGAAAGCGTTCACGGTGTTGGAGCGCATGGACAACCCTCTGGCCCAGAGCAACCCGTTGACCGCCGAGATCAAGGCCGCGTTCGCTGACGCTATTAGCGGCGGCGAGGGCTATCCCATTCTCGATCGCGTGCCCGCTATCTATAGCGGCGCGGCCGGCTTGGGTAGCCGGGACATCCGCCCCGGCCATTTCGTCTCCATTGCCCGCAACATGGTGGAGGGGGGGCGGCGCTTCTTCGTGGTCGGTATCAAGCATGAACTGGCCCTGCCCATGGACGTGGACCCGGACGTGCGCCCGAAAGGCGCGTTCTCCATGCGCGGCCATTCGGTGGGCGGCTATGGTTCCGTCACCACCAACAAGGTGATCGCCTCGGTGGCCGGTGACGTCTTTGGCAAGAAAGTTCAGGCCTATCCCAAGTACGGTTCGGAGAAGAAGGGCTTACCCACCACCTACTACCTCACTGTGGCCAACGACCCCATCCTGACCCACTGCGAGCTCAACCTGGTGGATTTCGTGCCCATGAATGATGTCAACGCCTTCTTCACCAGCAACCCACTGGACGGCATTCGCGAGGGCGGAGCCATTTTCGTCCAGGCGTCCAAGACTAAGCCGGAAGAGGTCTGGGCCCATATCCCGCCCCAGGCCAAGGACGAGATTCGCCGCAAGCATATCCGGGTGTTCGCCGCCGACGCGGCCAAGATCGCGCGCGAGGAAGCGCCGCTGCCCGATCTGGTGGTGCGTATGCAGGGTATCGTGTTGCTGGGCGTCTTCCTCAAGGTCACGCCTTTTGATGAAGAGGCCGGGCTTTCCTACGACGATGTGATGGTCCGGGCCGAAAAGGCGCTGCGCAAGTACTTCGGCAAGCGGGGCGAGGCCGTGGTCCAGGCCAATCTGCGCGCGGTCAAGCGCGGCTTTGAGACGACCTTTGAAGTCCCGCCGGAGGTCATCGCCCAGGACATCAACGCGCCCATCTTTACGCCGGGCGTGGAGATCGAGCTCTTTGCGTAAGCGGACGTCAGACTGTTTTATTCGTCTCCCCTGACTGGTCACCACAGATGGTTTCAGCGGGTGACTTCATGGAGATGACGTTTCCAAGAAAGGTATAACAACTATGGGTGTAACCACTGATAGAGTCGATATAACGCGTATTTCCAAGACAGCCAACGGCGGGGACGGCTACGATCCCTCCATTGTCGATGTTTCTGATTTTTTCGAAAATGTGTTAGGCGGCTATAACGAGGGGACGGCCCCGGGCGCACTACCCGCGGATGACCGCCTGGCCCGCTCGGTGATGCCGGCAGGCACCGGCGTCGCACGCGATTTTAGCTACATCGCGCCCGAGGTGCCGGAGTTCATCAACGAGGCCTGCGTGGGCTGCATGACCTGCGTGACTGAGTGTCCAGACACCGCAATTCTGGCCAAGGTCGTCCAGCCTGACGTGCTGGAGAATGCACTCACCGCCATCGACGACGAAAAAGAGCGGGCCTACATGGCCGACCAGTTCGCGATCACCAACAAGTTCTACAAGGTGCCGGAGAAGCGGGGCAAAACGCCGGGCCAATTCGGCATCTTCATCGATCCCACCAAGTGCAAGGGCTGCGCCGAGTGCGTGGAGGTGTGTGACGATCTGGGCTATCACGCCCTGAAGATGATCGAGAAAGAGGACAAGACCGTCCCCGCCTACCAGAAGAGCATCAACTTCTTCCGCTCCCTGCCGCCCACGCCCGAGGAGTACATCAGCGACCGGGTGGCCGTGGACATGATGCTGGCCGAGCAGAGCATGCTCTACGTGGGCGGTGCCGGGTCGTGCGCCGGCTGCGGCGAGGCCACCGCGATCCGCATGTGGCTGGCCGCGCTGGGCTACAAATATGGGGCCGAAAACATCGGCATCGCCGCGGCCACCGGCTGCAACACGGTTTACGGCAGCACCTACCCCTACAATCCCTATATCGTGCCCTGGAGCAACTCGCTCTTCGAGAATGCATCGGCCTTCGCCATGGGCATCCGCCTGCGTTGGGACCAGATGGGCTGGCAGGACAAGCAGCTTTGGGTCATCGGCGGTGACGGCGCGATGGTGGACATCGGCTTCCAGTCCCTCAGCCGCCTGATGGCCAGTGGCATGAACATCAAGGTGCTGGTGTTGGACACCCAGGTCTATTCCAACACCGGCGGCCAGACGAGTACGGCCACCTTCATGGGCCAGGAGTCCAAGATGTACGCCTTTGGCTCGGCCAAGGCCGGCAAGCAGGAGCAGCGCAAGGAACTGGGTCGCATCGCCATGATGCACCCCAACACCTTCGTGGCCCAGACCGTGGCCTCCACGCCCAACCATTTCTACAAGTCCATTTTAGACGCGGCTTCGTTCCCCGGCCCGGCCCTGGTCAATGTCTACACCACCTGCCAGCCGGAGCATGGCGTGGCCGATGACGCCAGCCGCCAGCAGGCTAAGCTGGCCGTAGAAAGCCGGGCCTTCCCTATGTTCATCTATGATCCCCGGGAAGGCGACACCATCCGTGAGCGGCTGAGTCTGAAGGGAAACCCGGCCGTCAAAGAAGACTGGTATGTGATCCCCAAGACGGGCGAGCGCATCGACTTCGTCACCTTCGCGCGTTCGGAGGGACGTTTCCGCAAGCAGTTCGACAAAGAGGGCAATCCCTCCGAGGCCCTGTTACGGTCCCAGGAAGATCGCCTGGCCAACTGGCATCTGTTGCAGGAGATGGCTGGTTTGCGCTAAATTTATGACAAGATGACAGGGTGACAAGGTGACCGCCACCCTGTCATCCTGTCACTCCCTTATTCCCTAACCTCCTCAATAACGCCTCCCATCCCGCATCTAAAATCGAATCCAGGAGCGCCAGCGTGCGTTCGTAGGCTGCGCGTCCCTGGCGATAGGGGTCGGCGACGTCTGCGTGTTCTCCGGCCAGTTCACTGAAGAGCATGACTTTGTGGAGGTGCTGGGGCGCGCGGGCGAAGGTGGCCTGGCGGTGCCCTTCTTCCATGACCAGAACCAGGTCGGCCTGGCCGAGTATTTGATCGTCCAACTGTCTGGCTCGGTGGGCGCTGATGTCGACGCCCCGTTCAGCCAACACGGCAACGCCATCTGCACTGGCAGGCTCGCCCTCCAATGCGAAGACGCCAGCTGAACTGACGTGAATCCAGCCGCTCAGGCCCTCCCGTTGCAGGCGGTCCCGGATCAGGCCGGCGGCCATGGGCGAGCGACAGACGTTGCCGGTGCAGACGAGGAGCAGATGTTTGACCGCTTCATCAGAGTGTTGGGATGCAGCCGGTTGTCCGGCGGTTAGCGCCTGGCGCGCGCCCTGAGTCCGCTCCTGCACCCGCCGCCGAAAGAGATCAGAATCAATGTTTGTCATAATGGCGGAGTATACCACGGGCCAGAAGGCGTCCCAAGTAGGTTGAGGGGCAGGTTCGAGCAGATCGAAAACGCGGCTTGCACCACAACAGTTGTGTTTCTTCGGTCTTGACGCCTGCGGCCGGTGCAGGAGGTCTGTTTGCTTTCGTTACGAGAGCGCGGCTTTCTCGGGGCGTTCCATGAACAGGCAAGCGCCCACCAGCCCGCGGATGCTCCACTGCGCCAGCTTGCGGACGCCCCGGGCGGTAAATGACGTCTGTCCACCGCCGTAGGCCCACGCCAGCGAGGACGCCACGCCAGCGATCGCCCGTCCGGCTATGCGCCAGGCGCGGATGTCCAGCGAGTGTTCTCGATCCTCGCTGCGGATGGCATGGACGCGACCGATGACGTCTTCAAGCGGGTAGGGTGGGTCGAAAGCGGCTACATTATCCCCTTTGGCGATCACCAGGGGCTGATCGCCTTGGCCTGTCAGACGAAGGAGCCGGTGGGCGACCAGCAGTTCATTCTGACGAAAGAGGAGAACGTCGCCTGGCTTCAGCGCCCGCGGCCTGAATTCGACCAGGATTCGGTCGCCATCCCTCATCAGCGGGAGCATACTCCGCCCGCTGATGGAGAGCCACTGCATTTGCCCTGATTCCCCCCAGAGATTTAGCAGCGAGTCCAGCATGTCCGGCGTCACAGAGGTTAGCGGCGGCTGGCGGCCTGGTTTCGTGAAAGGGAATGCGCTATTCTCCATTTGTCACCGCCGGCAGGTAAACGTAGATGCGGATGCGACTGGTGAATGACCACTCCCTGGGAACCGGCCCCTCGCCCAGGGGAATATCATTCTTGTCCCTGGCCCGGACCGTGAGCCGGTAGGTCGCATCCGCTTCGAAACCGTCGTGGGCGTAGGTGACGGCTGTGTGCTCATTGTTCCATATCGGCGACAGATGCAGGTCGACTGGGGTCTGTTCGCCGCCCGCGGTGGTGATAGTGACCGAAACTGAAACCGTCCCTGGTTGGACGGGCTTGCTGAATGTAACGACGATGGGGCGGTCGGGCGTATCCACCATTTCATCGTCGGCTGGCTTCACCTGCTCCACATAGGGATAGTTGGGGGGAACGCCGAGCCGGGTGTAGGGATCGCCCAGGAAAATATAGGTCTGCACCAGATCGCCAAAACCGGGGGCCCGGGCGTAGGCGTCCAGTTTGGCGGCGGTTACAGCCGCGCCCAGGTTGAAGATGTCATTCTGGAACAAGGCCCTGTACAGGCTGGTGAGGACGACCCGGTGTCCGGCGGTGAAGTTGCGGTCCGAAGGAGCGAGCGCGGCGATGGCTCCGCCCCGGGGCTGGCGCTGGAGGGTTTCCGTCAGCGAGTCATAGCCGATGGGACCGGTGAAGAAGCCGTTCAGACAGTTGGCCACAGTGACGAAGGCCAGCCGGTCACTGGGCTGGAGCGCGGCCGCGTCCTCCCGGGTGAAGATCTCAGCGTTGGCGTTGATCCCCCAGCGAATGGTGCTGCCATGGCCGGTGTAGTTGAGGAGGGCGGAGCCGTTGTCGAAGGCGCTTTGGATGTCTGCGCTCAGGTCCTTGGTCGGGTCATCGGCGGGATAGTCGGCGGCGTCGATACGCTGTTGATCGTAGTAGAACGGCGTCTCAGCCACCAGGCTTTCCGACAGGGCAGCGAAAGCGGAGGAGTCGTCGTCGGCCACCAAGGTCACCCGGCTGTTCCAGTTTGCACCTGGTGAAGTGACGTCATAGGCGATCAGCTTGTCCACAATGGCGGCCGCCTGGTCCGAGGTCTTGGCGCTGAGCCGTCCCACGAA
>JAJRVT010000232.1 GCA_024277175.1 Chloroflexota bacterium
CACGCCGTGATCCAGCCAGCTATTCCGCCACAGCGCCGACATCAGCCCCAGGATCAGCCCCAGGATCGATCCGAAGAGGATGGCTGCCGTGGCCAGTTCGATGGTGGCGGGCAGGAAGGCCCGCAGATCCTCCACCACCGGCCGTCGGCTTTTGATGGATCGCCCCAGGTCCCCGCGCATCAGGTTGCCTATATAGACCAGATATTGCTCCGGGATCGGCTTGTCTAGCCCCCACTCAGCCCGGAACGCGGCCACGATCTTCGGGTCGGACATGGCCTTTTGTCCCAGGTTGGCGGTCACCGGGTCGCCCGGCACCGCATGGGAGATAATGAAGGCCACGAGCGTGATGCCGAAGAGCAGTGGGATGGTGAGTATGAGTCGGCGGAGGATGTATTGATAGATAGGCATGGTTGGCTATTCGCGCGATGGGGATGGGGAGGAGCCTGTCGGCCGGCTCCATTCCCCATCGCCCTTCTCTGCTTTCTACCTGCTTTCTACCTGCTTTCTACCTGCTCAACAACGACACATCCACGCGCCACTGGGGATTGTAGACGAATCCCTGGAGGTCGCCGCTGAGACCGATCTGGATGCCGGGCTGGAGGAGAGGGGCGTACGGTCCCTTTTCGATCAGATAGTCCTGCATCTGGCCGAAGAGTTCCGCGCGGACGGCCTCATCCGTCTCTACTTTGAGTTGATCGCGCAGGGCCAGGATCTCTTCGTCGGCGTTCTCGCTGGTCCAGTTCAACCGTTGGCCGACCACGCCATCGGGTAGGAATTCCACGTAATCCAGCGAATCGCGATAGTCGGGCAGCCATAGCCAGAGACCGAACGGTTCCGTCCCCTGGCGATAGGACTCCAACGCCACCTGGATTTCGCTTGGCGCCAAGGTGATGTTGAAGCCGGACTCGTTGAGGTCGGCCTGCACCTTCTGGGCGAAGGTGCCGAAGTTGACGCCGGCGAAGGTGAAGTCCGGGTAGGCCAGTTCGGCGTCCAGGCCATCGCCATAGCCAGCTTCGGCCAGCAGACTCTTGGCCATTTCGATGTCACGGGCCGGGCCGGAATTGGCTTCGTACGCGCCCAGGAATCCCACCGGCAGCATGGAGGCCGGCGTCACGGCGTCGCCCCCGGAGAGCAGGCGAATGCCTTCATAGTCCAGCGCGTAGCGAACGGCTTTTTGCACCAGCGGATCGTAGAAGGGACCGCCGATTTCAGGGTCCTGGTTGCCCTTCAGGAAGATCAGCGTGTCGCTCAGTCCCTGGTAGAGGTTGACGTCAGGGTTGCTTTCCAACGCCGGCGCCTGATCGGCGCTGAGATCCATGGCGATATCGATATCGCCGGCCTCGAGCTGGATTTTCTGGGTGGCGGCTTCGGGGATGTTGCGGAAGATCACCCGTTCCATGGCAGGAGCGTCGCCGGCGTAGTTATCGTTGCGCACCAGCACCGTTTCCACGCCCGGCTCCCAGCTTTCCAGCACATAGGGGCCGCTGCCGGCTGAGTTCTGGTTCAACCATTCTTCGGCCCCGTCGGCCGTGGCCGCGTCCTCGCCAGCCGTGCCGCCATTGGCCTCCACTTCGGCCTGGTTGACCACACTGAAAGCGCCAAACACCAGCTTGGCCAGGATGGCGGGGTCGGGCTGGGTCAGGGTGAGAACGACGGTCTGCTCATCGGGCGCTTCCACCGAGGCGATGGTCTCGGCCAGGAAGGAGGGGTTGCCGGTGATGTTCTTGAGCCGGTTGAACGAGAAAACCACATCGTTGGCCGTCACCGGATCGCCGTTGCTGAAGACCGCGCCATCGACCAGGGTGAAGGTGTAGACTGTGCCGTCGTCGGAGATCTCCCAGCTTGCGGCCAGGTCCGGAATGACGCTTTCCACCGAGTCAGGCGGGAACGTGACCAGGGTCTGGTAAGTGGCCTTGTGGATGATGGAGGGGAGCGTTTCGAATGAACGGGCCGGGTCCAGGGAGGCCGTGTCCTCGGCGATGGCGATGACGAGCATGCTATCGTCTGCAGGAGCTGCTTCAGCCGCGCTGGTTTCGGCTGTATCTGCCGGCGCTTCTTCGGCTGGCGCGACCGCAGGCGCACAGGCGGCAATCAGCAAGACCATTGCGGCCAGCAACATGAAAAATAATGGTTGACGTTTGAGCTTCATGGGCCTTCTCCTTGTGGATCATTGGTAAATTGGGTGTTGTCAGTATGGATGTAGACAAAGACGCGTTCGATCATCCATGATAGAACGCAACGGACTGGGGGGATCGACCAACGTACGAAAACGAAGCAGGGGCGTTACGAAAAACTTTACTATAGTTTGCGTAATGGCGCAAGGCGCTTTTTTCGCCCTTTCTGAACGTCCTCTTGTACAGTAAAGTCAGCGTTTACTTGCGCAGGATTCGCCTCCGCTGCTTCAAGTAAACGTTACTTCGCGACCTAACCGAGAAGGAAAGGCGACAATCCCTATAAAAGATAGGGAGAACGCCTCTGCACCTCTCCACCAAATCGTGCTATCGTGTAGGCGTGGTGGAAACAATCACCCATTTTACCAACAGTTAGATCCATTTGCGAAGGAGGCATTGTCCAATGTTGTTGACAACGCGAGATTTTTGGGCTGTTATTCATGGTATGGTTCTAGGGGCGCTTTTCCTGCTGTCCTTTGCCGGCGGGCTGGCTGGCTTGTACAGCATGCGTCCGGAATGGGTCACGGTCTCCGGCATCAATGAACGCATACGTCGGCTGGATATTGGAACCTGGATAATGGCCATTGTCGCCTGGCTGACGGTGTTTACAGGCACCTATATTGTGTACCCCTGGTATCGAGCCAAACCCCCGGAAGGGCAAACAGACCTGTTAGCTTATCCTCGTTCATTCTTGCTGTCTATGCCTGATCTGGCTGAATGGCATAGGTTTGGGATGGAATGGAAAGAACATGTCGCCTGGTTTGCGCCCATTCTGGCAACGGTTGTGGCTTTTGTCGTCTGGCGGTATGGCACGCAAATTGCAGAGAACCCCAAACTACGCAATGCTTTGATAGTCTTTTTCGTCCTGGCTTTCGCCGCCGCCGCTGTTGCCGGGTTACTCGGCGCTCTCATTACGAAAGCTGCGCCAGTAGGGTAAGTCAACTCTTCAACTGCAAACTAAACAGATCATAACGAGGTGAAAAAATGGCAGTTACACAATCATCGACGCAGGCAAAAGCGAAAGTGCCCATGGGGGTGGCTTCAGCAGCCTTTCTTTCTGGAGGAATCGGGGTGTTCGTCATTGGGTTGATGACGACTTTGTCCGAGGTGATCCCAGGGTTTGCATCGATGCTCAATTGGTGGAGCCCCGCGGGGCCGCTGGTCGGTAAAACCCTGGTGGGCATCCTGGCCTGGTTGATCAGCTGGGCTATTTTACACGCGATTTGGAAAGATCAAGAGACGAATTTTGGCAAGATTTACATGTTCAGCCTCATTCTCGTTGGGCTGGGCTTCTTGCTGACCTTCCCGCCGATATTTACAATGTTTGCCGGCGGCTGATACAGCGCTGACGTGTAGGCCGGTCTACAACAGCTCGCACAGGGGACTGTGCGAGCTGCTTTTTTTACGTTCCGCGATTGATCCCGGGTTGATAGCGCTCGATGTGGTGGCGCACAGCATAAGTAGCCGCCTCGATACGATTGGCAACGCATAGCTCACCTAAGATGGCGCTGACGTGGTTGCCCACTGTTTTCGCACTCAGATTGAGCGTTTGGGCAATTTCAGCGTTGGTTTTGCCCTGGGCCACCAAGGCCAGCACCTCTATCTCTCGCTCGGAGAGACCCTGGAAAGCATGGTCTACCATCTCGTGTTCGGCGCGACGCACCCGGTCCATCAGCTTGGAAGTGACCGCCGGGTCTAAAACGGCCTCACCGCGCGCGACCGCCCGGATGCCTTCGATCAATTCGCGGTCCTGCACCCGTTTCAATACGTAGCCTTCGGCCCCGGCATTGATGGCTTCCAGCACCAACTCATCATCGGCGTAAGAAGTCAACATGATCACACGTGTATCGGGCCAGCGGGTTTTAATCTCACGGCAGGCGTCAACCCCGCTGCGGCCCGGCAGGCGCAGGTCCATGAGCACCACTTGTGGCCGTAACCGTTCCACGGCGGCGATGGCCTCTTCGGCGGTGGCGGCCTGCCCGATCACCTCAAAATCGGGCTTGATGTTGAGCAAGGTTTGCAGGCCCAAGCGCACTACCTGATGATCGTCAACGACTAAAATAGTGATTTTGCTCATTTCAACACCTCGCTGGGAACGATTAACTGCACACGGGCGCCCTGTCCTGGCTGGCTATGAATTGTCAATTCGCCACCCAACATCCGGGCGCGATCGCGCATGTTCTGTAATCCGTAACCGGCCACATAATCGGGGGGAATCCCCTGTCCATCGTCGGTGATGGTCAGGGTAAAGGAATCGTTTTTCATCTGAGCCGCCAATTGCACCCGCCGAGCCCGGGCGTGTCGAGCCACGTTGCTGAGCGCCTCACCGGCAATGGCCAGGATGTGGTTGATTTGGGTCGCCTCGAACGGTTGGGTGTCTGGCAAGTTCAGGGTTAGGTCAATCTCGACCATAGAGGGCAGCACGCTATCACGCGTCAACTGCGTCAGCCCTTCAGCCAGGCTGAGGTTGGTTGGCTGGAGACGCAACTCGGCAATATGGCGGCGAATGGCGTCAACAGCATGGTCCAGGGTGGTCATTGCCTGGCTAACGGTGGCCGAAGCCTCCTCATTTTAGGACTGAGCCAGCAAATCATGCGCGGCGTTGAGCAACAGTCCGGTGGCATAGACCGATTGCAGCGTGCGGTCGTGCAGGTCGCGTCCAATCCGATCTCGATCGTTCGCTAAAATCTGGGTCTCTTCCATCGCGCTCAATTTCCGATCGATCTCCAGATCGAAAATCTCCAGCGAACGAATGATTGCCAACATTAAAATAAACCCCAGCATGCTGCGATAAACCGGGACGGGAATGGCCAGCCATCCCTCCAGCGTGTCAGAGTTGAGCCAGTTGGCCGGGAAATAGGGACCGGGAGAAACCACTAACCCACCCATAACGGCGTAACCGGCCAAGGCTATCCCGGCCCACTGGAGCGTGCGCAGCGTGCGAGGTTCGCTGAGGGGGGCGATCAGTTGCGCCGAATTGCGATAAAGGGCATAGGCTGCCAGCGCCGCCCCAGGAAAACCAAGTAGATACCTGGACCAGATGCCGGCCAGGTTATGCCATTCGGCTACCGTAACCGGCATGATGGTTAGCCAGACCAGGGCCGCCAGTGACCATAGGAGTAGGACGCTGATCGGCAGCCAGCGCAGCCAGGCCCAGCGGGCGGGTAGAGGGCGCAGCAGGTCGACGCCAAATTGAAATAAGCAGGTGAAGGAGACCGCCAGTAAGCCCAGTTGAACAGCTTGCAAGACATTAATCACTGGCGAGGGCAAATAGGTGGCCTGGATCGGAATGAACACCTCACCCCACTCGTGCAGACCGTGAATGTAGCCAAACAGCGCCAGCCAATGCAGCCGGCGGGCCAGGCTCAGCCGGCTGTGCCGGCGGGATTGGAGCGTAATCGCCAGACCCAGCACGAAAAATACCAGGCCGTAAATAAAAAAGACCAGCGGTCTGTTAATAGCAAAAAATGTTTGCAAGATAATCGCCTTTGGTCACTCGACCAAAACGAATTCGCTAAAGTTCATCAACGCTCCACAACCACCCGCCCGCACTCCACGGTCCCCTCTATCGGCGCGCCGGCTGCATCCATGACGCCCACCACGATCGGATACTCTCCGGGCGGCGTGACCGGGTTCAGGTTGACGTCGATCTCGTCGCGGACGATCTCGCCCGCCCGCCAGGCGCTGGTGGGTGAGCGGTGCAGGGCTTCGTTCTCCCGGTAGAGCCGGTCGCCCCACACGCCTTCTGGCCCCACCATCTGCACGGTGGCGATGTAGTCGTCGTCGATCTGGCCGTCCGCCCGCCACCAGAGACGCACGTGCACCCAGCCGGAGGGCGGATGCATGGCGTCGTCCTCTGCAGAGACGGCCGGCGTCGTGATCTCGCACGCGGCCAGGGTCAGGCCGGGGGCTAGCTCGACGTCAGGGTAGCTCGCACCCTCGGCCAGTGCGGGCAGTTCGTCGAAATGAGAACGCAGCGCGTAGCCCGACAGCTTGATCCCCGCGGGGTATTGCTCGGTGATGAGGGGGAAGTTGGCGTTGAGCCAGCCCTCCACCACCCGCTGGTCGTCCACACCGTCTAGATGACTCTGGGTAAGCCAGAGGGTGTCGGCCCCCGTCTCCACGATGCCCAGCAGGGGTGGCGCGACGATCTTGTCCACCATTTCCGGCGTGAGCGCACCGCCAAAGGGGAAGTAGATAGGCAGCTCATCCTCATCCATGCGTTGGCGCACGTACCACTCCACGGGCAGGTGGGTGTAATCCACGTGGGGGACCCAGGCCGCGGGCAGATCGGGGCTGCGCTCCTGGTAGGCCATCACGTAGTCCGCGGCCGCGCGCCAGTTCTCCCGCTGCATGGCCGGCGTCCAGAGGCGGGGCAGCGCGAGCAGAAGCAGGATGGCCGCGGCCGCAGCCAGAGCCACGCCCGCAGGCCGCCAGCGTTGGCCGATCCAGACCGCGCCCCGGGCCGCGGCCCAGAGGACGAAGGGCGCGAGGAAAAGCAGATAGCGGTCCTCGCCAAAGACGCTGTCGCTCTTGGCCAGGAGCAGGTTGGCGATCAGCAGAGGGACGCCGATCCAGAGCCAGAGGAAGAGGCGGTCGGCGCTTTGTGGGAGGAGAAACCGGGTTTTTGCCAAAAACCCGGTTTCTGGATCGCCGGTTTCTTTGTCGCACCACGGCAGCAGTAGGCCCACCGCCATCAGCCCGGCGAAGAGGAGCAGGGTCGCGGCCAGGGCCAGGGGCGGCCAGTCCACCCGCCAGACGGTGAAGACCTGGAGCAGGTGGCGGCTGTTGGCGAAGAAATCCTGGAAGGCTCGTCCCGGCTCGCCCTCGGCCTCGTTGACCAGCCAGGCGTTGCGGGCCAGGGGCAGGAAGAGGATCCCGGCCGCGCCCACGGCCAGCGCGCCTTCTACGAACCGGCGCCAGGGGAACCCGTTTTCATCCGTTCGCCAAACCAAGACCGCCAGCCCCAGCACGGTCAGCCCCGCGGCCGGGAGCAGGAAGGCGCTGAAGAGGTAGCTGTAGAGGGCCGCGCTCATGGGCAGGACGAAGCCGATCCACCAGCCCAGCCGCGCGCCGGTGGATCCCCCCTGCCAGCCGCGGATCAGGAAATAGCCGGCCCAGACCAGCCCGGTGGCCGCGGGTTGGAACATGCGCAACTCCTGGCTGTACCAGACCATGACCGGAGCCAGGGCCAGCAGCAGCCCGGCCAGCCGCGCGGTGTTCCGCCCCGAAAGCCGCCGGGCCAGCAGCATCAGCCCGGCCACGGTCAGCACGCCCAGCAGACTGCCCAGCACGCGCAGGGCGGCGTCATTGTGGCCCAGGCCGGCCAGATTCAGCAGCGCCTGCCAGTAGTGGAGCGCCAGGTAGTAGACGGGCGGGTGTTTCTCCTCCACCAACTGAAACGTCACCCGCCAGATGTAGCCGGGATCCGACCCCGCCCACTTCAAACTCACCGCCTCATCGAACCAGATGCTGTGATAGCCCAGCCGCCAGAACCGGGTCAGCGCCGCGAGCAGCAGGATGGCGATCTCAGGCAAAAAAGCGATAGAACGCGGATTGGGCGGATTAGGCGGATCTTCACGGATTTTTTCAAAAGAAATCCGCGTCGATCCGCCTGATCCGCCCAATCCGCGTTCTATTGATCCTTGCCCCGTCATGACGCCACCTGCTGGATCGCGCCGGCCGTCAGCCCAAGCTCGGCGATGGTGGCCCGGCGGTAGAAGCGGCGGCGGGCGCGCACTTCGGCCAGCTCTTCCATAAGCTCAGCCTGGAGCAGCTCGCTCTCGTCGTCGTGGCGTTCGCCCGCGCCCGGTGCGATGCGGACCGTGTCGGCCGGCGCGTCGTCGGGGCTCCACTCCACCAGCGCGATCAGGCCCCGCTGTTCCAGCCAGCGCAGGGCCTTGTGGAGGGCGGCTTCGCTGGTCCCCAGGCGCGCGGCCATGGCTTCCACATTGATCAGCCGGTCCCGGCCCAGCGCGTACTTGCATAGGCCCGCCACCTGCTTCAGCAGCGCAGCCAGGTTGTCGTCTGTGGTCTCCTGCGCGCAGAGATAGACCTCCTGCGCGCCCGCGGTCTCCACCAGCCAGCGCAGCAGGCTCGGCGACGGCGGGACGCTCCACACCACCAGGGGGCGATTCGGATCGTGGACGATGGCTGTGCGCGGCGCGAACGCTACCACATTGTCTTCGGCCTTCTCGGCCACGGGCAGACGCACGCCCTCCGCGTACCACTGGGCGGCTGTGCGGTCGGGCAGATCTGCCTGGGGGATGGGCTGGCGGCGCAGGTCGTGGATGCGCAGCTCGCCGGGGATGAGGGGCGGGATCTGGACCTCGGCCTCGGGCGCTCCCTCGATCTCCCAGCCCGCGGGGTGGATATCCACATACATCAGTTGCAGGCTGCGCCGTCCCCGGTACTCGTTGATATTTAGGTGGTAGAGCAGGTCGATCGGCCCGGCGGGAACCTCCGCGTCGCCGCCGTTGAACCAGACCACCTGCTGGGTCACCCGTTCAGCCGGCCTTTCCTGGACGTCCTTGGGCTCGTCCTGCGTTTCTCCCCAGAAACTCCGCTGCTCTCCCCCGCCTGTTTCTCCATTCTCTCTGCGCCCCTCTGCGTCACCTCTGCGCCCCTCTGCGCTCCCCTCTTCCACACTCCCTACCGTCAGCCGCCTATGGGAGCCGTCCTTGCCCATGCGCCTGTCCTGGACGATGGCCAGGTTGCGGCTCATGAGGCGGGGCGTGGGGTTGCCGGCGCCAAAGGGGGCCAGCCGTTGCAACTCCTCGGCCAGTTCCATGCTCAGCTCCCGCAGGGAGACGACCGCGTCCACCTGCAAGCCGGTGGGCGCGTCGGGGATGCGGTGGGCGTCGATCTGGCGGCTCAGCTCCCGGCGGAAGGCGTCGATGTTTTCGGCCGGCAGGCTCAGCCCGGCCGCGCCCGGGTGGCCGCCGTGGCCAATAAGCAGGTGGCTGCACGCGGCGATGGACGCGCCGATGTCCACGCCGGGGACGCTGCGCGCGCTGCCCCGGGCCGGCTGATCGGGGGGCGTCAGCAGGAGCACGGTGGGCTTGCCGAACTCCTCTACCAGCCGGGAGGCGACGATGCCCACGATGCCCGCGTGCCAGGCCGGATGGGCCAGCACCAGGCCGTTGAACTCCAACAGCCAGGGCTGCTTGTCGATCATCTCCATGGCCG
>JAJRVT010000233.1 GCA_024277175.1 Chloroflexota bacterium
ACGACGCTTGTAACCGCTCAGATTCTCTTTTGTCTCGTTCAGCATTTCTCGTATTGCAGATGTGATTCCCATCTCTTCCTCCCTTTTGGATGAAGAGTATATCACCTCCTTATGAATAGTTTAGTTTTTGGATACGCCTTATAGACAGCGGATTGAGCAGATTGGGCGGGTTTCACGGATTTTTTGAAAAATCCGTGAAACCCGCTTGATCCGCCCAATCCGCGATCTATCTATTTGTGTTGAGTCACCCCGTCCCGATGATCCCCGTCCCGCTGCCTTCCTGGACGCCGGCCAGGTTGGTGATGACGCACTGGACCACGCCCCGGTGGACGGCCCCGATGGCGCTGCGCACCTTGGGGATCATGCCACCGAAGATGACGCCCTCCTCGATCCACGCCTCGGCTTGGCCCACGGTGACGGCGCGCACCACCCGGCTGGCCACCATCACGCCGGGCACGTTGGTGATGAAGATGAGCTTGATCGCGCCCAGGGCCACAGCGATGGCGGCAGCGGCGTGGTCGGCGTTGACATTGTAGCTGAGCGCATCCAGCGCACCGAAGCTGATGGGGCTGACCACCGGCACGATGTCGGCGTCGATGAGCACCCGCAGCAGATGGGGGTCCACGTCCTGGATCTCGCCCACCCGGCCCATGTCGCCCAGGGGATGCCACATGGGTTCCACGTAGATCGTGCCGTCGTCCACGCCGCTGACGCCCGCGGCCCGGATGCCGGCGTCCACCAGTGCGCGCACGACGCGTTTGTTGACCAGGCCGCTGAGCACCATCTCGGCCACGTCCAGGCTGGCCTCGTCAGTGACGCGCAGGCCGTCCAGAAATTGGGTCTCCAGCCCCAGACGCGCCTGGTAGTCGGCGATGGTCTTCCCGCCCCCGTGGACGATCACCGGGAAGGCTCCCTGTTCCATGACCGCCGCCACCGCCTTGGTCAACCCCAGCAGAAAGGCCTCATCGTCCAGATCGTTCCCGCCCACTTTGAGCACGGCAATATAGCGTTCTTCGCTCTCTGATGTCATAGCGCCCCCTCCATGTCTATCGTAAGTGACTGTGTAGCGAGGCTTTGTTGGAACGCGGATTTTACCGATCAAACCGGATTTTCACGGATTTTTTCCGTGAAAATCTGTCTGCATCCGCACCATCCGCGTTCCAACAAAATCCGCTACCCGGTCATTGATCGATCTTTCTACAGCAACCCTGCCGTCTCCTCAATCCCCGCGGCGATGTTGAAGTTCTGCATGGCCTGACCGCTGGCGCCCTTGAGCAGGTTGTCGATGGAGGACACGACCACATAGTCGGGACCATCGGGTCGGCCCGGATCCACAGGCGTGATGCTGATGGCGCAGGTGTTGGTGTGGGTGGTGTGGCGCAAAGTTGCAAACTGTCCCGGCGGCAGCAGGTGGATGAAGGGTTCGCCGGCATAGGTTCGGGCGTACAGGTCCCGGATGTCCGCCTCGCGTACGCCGTCGGTCACAGAAATATAAATGGTGCTCAACATGCCCCGGTTGACCGGCAGCAGATGGGGCGAGAAGGTGAAGCGGTAGCGGGTCTCCCCGGGCGCGGCTTCGTTTAGCACCTGCTCCATCTCAGCGATGTGTCGGTGACGATAGCCCACGTTGTAGGGAGAAAAATTGTCGTGCGCCTCCACAAAACTGTAGACCAGCTTGGCCTTGCGCCCGGCCCCGCTCACGCCGCTCTTGGCGTCCACGATCACCCGCTCCTGAAGCCAGCCGGCTTTGGCCAGGGGCCACAGGGCCAGGTTGATGCTGGTCGGGTAGCAGCCGGGGACCGCGATCTTATTCGCCCCCCTGATCTTCTCTCGATTGACTTCGCATAGTCCATAAGCGAACTCAGGCAGCAGATCCGGGACGCTGTGCTCCACCCCATACCAGCGGGTGTATGTCTCCGCGTCCTGCAGACGAAAGTCCGCGCTCAGGTCGATGACGCGCACACCCGTTTCAGCGAAGGCGCGCACAGGCGTCATGGAGGCGGCATGGGGAAGGCAGAGAAAGACCACGTCCACCTCGTCCGCCCGCTGCATGGCCTCATCGATGGGGATCAGCGGATATTCCCACGGCGCGGCATGGACGTCGGCCATGGTCTTGCCCGCATTGCTCTCGCTGGTGATCCAGCCCAGTTCCAGCGAAGGGTGGCGGTGGATCAGCTTGACCAACTCATACCCTGTATAGCCGGTGGCCCCGGCAATGCCTGCTCTGTACATGGCGTTCCTCCCATAGACCACGAATTGGGCGGATTGGGCGGAAACAGCCGGATTTTTAAAAAAATCTGGTTCGATCAGCCCAATCCGCTCAATCCGTAGTCCATTGTTCTTACAAATAAAAAAGCCCTCCATCTGGAGAGCTTCGCTGGCTGTCTGCAATGGTCAATCCCTGCCCGCGCACAAAGGTCCCGATGGCGTCATCCGGTAAGATGCAGGCGCGACCTGATGTTGAGCTTGCTGATGTGACGATAAATCGTTACTATAGCCATGATAAAAAGAGTGTAGCACGAGCCGGGAGTCATGTCAAAGAGGAAAATAGATGGCCACATTCATGATCGTCCGCCACGCGGAGACGGAAGCCAATATTCAG
>JAJRVT010000234.1 GCA_024277175.1 Chloroflexota bacterium
CGCTCTGATCGTCCCTTTGACCCGGCGTTGGCGATGCCTGCCTGATGACCTATGCGTTATGTAACCTAAACCTTTGTTCTTTATCCGTTTGTTCTCACATTTCGTCAATTAGGGACTTGACATCAAAGAGAGAATCTACAGTTATGTTCTGCCGAGCCGGATGCGTAACTTCAGGGCCATGATGCGACGGTAGGACTGGTCGATGCGGGCTTCGCTGATCTTGCCTGTGTCCACCAGATCGCGGATGGCGTTGGCCGCGCGTTCGGCCACGTTGCGCGAAAAACGGATATTGTTGGCCATGGCGATGATGTCCACGCCGGCCAGCACCGCGGCCTGGACCGCAGGCTCGAAGTCGTAATACTTGCTGATAGCGCCCATCTGCATGTCATCGGAAATGACCACGCCGTCATAGCCCATCTGCTCCCGCAGCAGCCCGGTGATCACCGGATAGGAGAGGGTGGCGGGCAGCGCGGGGTCCAGCCGTTCATTGAAAATGTGGGCGGTCATGATGGCGTCGGCCAGCCCCTGGCCGATGAGGGCCTGGAAGGGGACCAGTTCCTCGGTCGACCAGGTCTCGGTCACGTCCACGAAGCCGCGGTGGGTGTCGCCCACCGAGCTGCCGTGGCCGGGGAAGTGCTTGAGCGTGCACAGGACGTTGTGGCGGTGGTGGGCTTGGATGAACTGGGCCGCGTGCGCGGTCACGATCGCCGGGTCGCTGGAGATGCTGCGCCCCAACTTGCCGATGATGGGGTTGTTGGGGTTGACGTTCAGGTCCACCACCGGGGCCAGGTTGAGGTTGATCCCCAGGTCGGCCAGGGTAGTGGCGATGAGGTCGGCCTGGGCGTCGGTCTTTTCCAGGTCGTTCATGACGCCGTAGTAGGCCGCGGGCGGGCTGGGGGGAAAGCCGTAGCGTTCCTTGAGCCGGTTGACCTTGCCCCCCTCCTGGTCGATGGCGATCAGCAGGGGGATGCCGGCCGCTGCCTGTAACTGTTCGATTAGCCTCTTCACCTGTTCCGGCGATGCGATGTTGCGCTGGCCGTAGTTGAGCGCGGTGTCGTTGTCGAAGAGCACTACCGCGCCTACATGTTGTTCGCGGATGTTGCGGATGATCATGCTGTCATCAGGCGCGGTCAGGCCCCGAAAGCCAACCATGAGCATCTGGCCGATCTTGACGTCGAGTGTGGGCATGGGCGTTGGATAGGCCGAGCGGGCGTCGGCGGGCAGCGGAGGGCGTGCGCCGGCATCGCTCCACAGAGGGGGGGAAGCTTCCTGGGCGTGAATGCCTAGAGGGAGAACTGGTGCGGCGCAGCCGACCAGCAGGCCAGCGGCTGCCGCCTGGCTGCCGCGGACCAGAAGGCGACGGCGGGACAATGGGCGTTTCAAGCGTGACATGGGCGATAGACCAATGGCGTATGCATCAACAGGATTCGCCACTATTCTACTCTCATGGGCGGGGAATGCCAATCAAATAGAACGCGGATTGAGCGGATTGAGCGGAAACAGCCGGATTTTCCAAAGAAAAATCCGTGCAGATCCGCCCAATCCGCGTTCTATTTGGCACCGTCACTCAGACCTGGCCGTTTGGCGTCCAAGGTGGCGTTCTTATCGATCAGCTGTTGCAGTTGGTCGATGGCCTGCTGGGTGGCTTGCTCCAGATCGGCTTGAACCGTCTTCTGGTCGAGCATGAAGGCCTGGCGGGTCCAGTAGGTGTTGTAGATGATGCCCAGCCAGGTGATGAACTGGAGGTTCTCTTCCAGCGAGCGCAGAGGCTTGCTCAGGAAATAGGTAAGGAAGCTGGCCACGCTCAGGCCGCCGAAAACCAGGCTGAAGCTGAATTCCTCCTTGGTGAAGCCAAAGATGAGCGCGGCCACAAAGGCCAGAATGCCCACAGCGAAGAGGATGCGGTACATCCAGACGGTGGTGTAATAGGGCTTCATGAACGCGTCCAGGATCTGGCCGAACATCTTCTGGTTGTTCTCGAACCCCTGCTTGACGTGCGCGCGCCACGCCTCCCGCAGGGCCTCGTCCACCTCGCCCCCAACCGCGGGCAAGGGCAGTTGACCTGGCGCGGGCGCTTCCGCCTGTGCAACTGCCGGCGCAGCCTGCGGGCTGACTTCCTGGAAAGTTTCGTTATCGTCGCTGATCAGTTTTGCGTAAGTATCCATTTGTCCCGGTCCATTGTATATGCGTGCGAAGGTTCGGAAATCTCCCCTGCGTAACGCCTCCACCGTTCCCGGTTTCTGGCGCACGAAGTCGAAAAAGCTGAAGACCTGCCGGCGCAGATCGCCGTTGAGCGCATCGAACATCTCGCGGGCCGAGGAGTATCCCAGCGCCCGGTAGTTAAAGCCCATGATCTGGGCGATCCCCATGCTGATGGAACGCTTGGCCGCGCCGTCATCCAGCGTGGAGGCGAAGGCGAGAACCGCCCACTCCCGGTCCTGGTCGCCGTGAAAGGATTGCCAGGGCTGGTCGGGGGCGGGCCGCCACTGGTGATTTTTCCATGTCTGGCCGGGCGCGGGGTTGAAGCGGAAGTGTTGCGCGAATTTGTCGGGGTTGCGCTTGCCCCATTCGTTAAAAAAGATGTGGTTCTCGAAGCGGATGACCATGCGTTCTTCTTCAGCCAGCGCATAGCCCCCGGCCTCTGTGGCGAAAACGGCCACGGCCACACCCGGATCGATGCCCAGCCGCCCGGCCAGGGCCTGTAACAGGCCGCCATACCGGTTCCAGATGCGGGCCAGGAAGAACGCCCGCCCGCTGAGATCACCCCGGTCCAGGGAAATGGTCAGGTTCGCCGGCGGCTCCAGGGGGATGTCGGCCAGCGCCGGATCCTGCCAGAGGTAGCGGATCTGGGACGGAACGGACGGTTCATCACCGTCATCCATGGCTACGAAGCGGCGGAAGACGAAGCCCACCTGACCGTCGGCCAGGACCCGCAGCCATTCGCCCGCCTCCTCCAGCACGTCGACCGCGCTGCCATCGTCCAGGATAGTCAGGCGTTCTGCGTTGACGTCTGGCCCCGCGCGCAGGGAAAGGCCGGCCGGCGCCTCCACCAGCCCTCGCCAGAGGCGCGCTTTGGCCATCTCGGCCAGCAGCTTTTGCTTCACCAGCGCGCGTTCGGCGTCGGTGAGAGCGGGCAACTCGTCGATAGACGTTCCGTCATAGGGGGCCTGGCGGGCCGCTGCCAGCGCGTTCAAGTCCAGGCCGGCCTCGATGAGCAGCGCCCAGGGATCGTCCAGGTCCTGGGCGCGGGCGGCGTTGTAGAAGGCGTCGATCAGTTGCTGGTTGGTGAAGCGCATTTCGGTATTTGACGTCATGCATCCTCTCCATCGGCTGTTGGCGGGCAAATGCAACCTTTATGCCGCCAAGCTCTCATTTTCGCCTTAGTTGACGTAACGACTTGACGTAAATATTATACACCGAGTGGTGCAGTGCGTCAAGGATGAAAAGACGATTTTGCAATATTTGCTGAATTTTGCATGGTTGTAGTCAGTTTATCGTTAGACGGTGCGCAGCGCAATGGTTCCGTAGCGGCGGAGAACTGTCATGTAGGACGGTGACGAAAATGGCCCGGCTTATTGCCGGGCCATCCAGGAGGTGGAGATGGCGGGAATCGAACCCGCGTCCGAAACATTTGTTCAGTGACGTCTACAAGCTTAGTCGCGCCTTTGGTGTTTCACCGGGCGGACTCCGTGCGACAAGGATTCCGAAGCCCGGCTGAGCCGATTCAGCTTAGGTGGGTCTATCGGCGTACTCCCACCGCAGCCCAACAGTTTATGTCAGCGTACGTCCGACCTGAGAGCGGCATCGGAACGGGCCGCGATCCCTGTTACGGGATCGTTTGCTTTCTTAGGCAGCCAGAGCCATGCTCTGGGTGCGGGGGAAAGCAAAGGTCATGCCACTGTTGGCATTTGTATGTTTTGCGCCTTTTTAACGTAGCTGACGCACTACGGCTTGCAATCACTGAACTTCCTGCCCCGTCGAAGCCTTTCATCCCCATACGGTGCAGAAATACTATAGCACAAATGGTCGGGAAATGCAAAAAAACGGGTAAAATTGTTCTATCACCAGATAACCGTATTCCCCCTCATGCCTACGTGCCGGGGAGTTCCGAACTCCCCGGCACGTGACATAAAGCACTACTTTGCTGCCGCGCGTTCGATCGCCATCTCCACAATCCGCTCTTCCGTCAACTCCGGCAGGCGCAGGTAGTGGGCCGCGGCCTGGATCACCGCGGCCAGGGGGATGAGGCCGATGAGCTCGGCCCGGTCGAACTCGGTCCCGTGCTCTTTGGCCAGCCGCGCGACCTCGTCGGTGACCACGTGCAGGGGCGTCTGGTTGAAGTCCACCAGGTTCATGCTTACCTGGGCCTGGCCGTCCACCAGCAGACCCATGGACTTGACCGCGGGCAGGCCGCCGCTGCTCTCGCGGATGGTGCGCGCGATCTTCTTGGCGATGCTCACGTCGTCGCTCTTGAGGTAGAAGTTGTAGGCGATGAGGAAGGGCCGCGCTCCCACGATCACCGCGCCGGCCGGGCCTACTTTGGCGGGACCGAAGTCCGGCTCCCGCTCCGGGTTGCCGATCTCCTTCACCAGCGCCTCGAACTGGCCCTTGCGCACCTTGGGCAGGCTGCGACGCTCCGGTCGGGTGGCCGCGGCCTCATAGAGGTAGACCGGCAGGCTCAGTTCGTCGCCGATGCGCTGGCCCAGCTTGCGGGCGTACTCCACGCACTCCTCCAGGCTGATGTCGCGGATGGGCACGATGGGGACCACGTCGGTCGCGCCCAGACGCGGGTGCGCGCCCTCGTGCTCGAAGAGGTTGATGCGCTCGGCCGCCACCTTGGTCGCCCGGAAGAGACCCTCCACCACCGCGTCCGGCGGGCCGGCGATGGTCACCACGCTGCGGTTGTGATCCCAGTCGCTGCTCCGGTCCAGCAGCAGCACGCCCGGAACCTGGATCGCGTCCACGATCTCGTCCACCACCTCCGGTCGCCGCCCTTCCGAGAAGTTGGGCACGGCCTCGACGATCGCTGTCTTCTTCATGGTTACGGTATCCTTTCGTTTTTTTTCGACGCAAAAGCGTAATGGCGCAGAGAATCGCAAAGAAAAACAGAGAGATCTTTGCGCTCCTTTGCGCCTCCGCGTCTTCGCGTCAAATTTTTCCACCTTGCATAGTCGGTTCCCCGCGCCGTTTATGGTATCATAACGCGCATGAATCACAATAGCGCAACCTATGCGATCAAAACCGTCGATGATGCAGCCTGGGACCGGTTCGTCGCCGTCCATGGGACACCCCATATTTTGCAGACCAGCGGCTGGGCTGCGCTCAAACAGCGCTTCGGCTGGGACGCGGACCGGGTGACCCTGGTGGACGCGGGCGGCCAGGTGCGGGCCGGCGCAACCCTCCTCTTCCGCCGGGCCGCGGGCCTGACCGTGGCCTATGTTCCCCGCGGCCCCCTGACCGACTGGGCGGACCCGACCCTGACCCGCGCCCTCCTCTCCGCGCTGGAAGCCCGCAGCCGGGAGCGGGGCGCGGCCCTGCTCAAGCTGGAGCCGGAGCTTTTCGACACGCCGGAGAACCGGCGCATGCTCCATGCGTATGGCCTGCAACCGGGCCGGCAGACGGTACAGCCGCCCAGCACCATCCTGGTGGACATCAGCGACGACGAAGACGCCATCCTCAAGCGCATGAAGAGCAAGTGGCGCTACAACATCCGCCTGGCCGCACGCAAGGGCGTCACCATACGCGCAGCCGGGCCGGACGATCTGCCCGCGTTCAACCGCCTCATGGGCGCGACCGGCCAGCGGGACGGCTTCGCGGTCCACAGCGCAGACTACTACGCCGCGGCCTATGAGCTGCTGGTCCCGGCGCATGGCGTCTTTTTGCTGGCCGAATATGAGGGTGAACCCCTGGCCTCCATCGTCGTCTTCAGCGTGGGCCACATGGCCTGGTACCTCTGGGGCGCGAGCAGCGACCGGGAGCGCAACCGCATGCCCAACCACGCGCTTCAGTGGGCCGCGATCCGTTGGGCCAGGGCCCGGGGTGCGACCTGCTATGACCTGTGGGGCGTGCCTGATGAGGTGGGGATCCTGGCGGCTGGTCTCCGCAACGGCCGCGCCGACGGCGTCCCCGCGGATGAGTTGCCCATCGACCTGACTAACCTGCCCGCCCACGATCTCTGGGGCGTCTACCGCTTCAAGCAGGGCTTTGGCGGCCAGGTGGTGCGCACGGTGGCCGCGTGGGACCTGCCCCTGGACGCCAACCGCTACCGGGCCTATGAAGCCGCGTTGCAACTGCGGGCGCAGCCTGCCCGTCTGCGCCAGTTGGCGCCGGCCACGGCCGCGGTCTCGGCCGTCCTTTCCGTCACCCGCACCGGGACTGGGGAAAGCGGCCAGCTTCACACCCTGCGCGCGGTGACCAACCCTCGTCGATGGCGGGCGACGCTGGCCAAACTGCCCGATCCCCATGTACTGCAAAGCTGGGAGTGGGGCGAGGTCAAGGCCCAGGCCGGCTGGACCGCGGAACGGGTCGCGCTGCCGGGCGCGGGGGGCGAGCCGGAGGCCGCGTTCCAGTTCCTCTGGCGGCAGCCCACGGCCCGGCTGCCCCTGCGCATCGGTTATGTGCCCAAGGGGCCGGTGGTGGAGTGGACGGACCCGGATCGGGTGGAGCGGGTCCTGGCCCGGGTGGAGGCCTACGCGCAGGCCCGCAACTGTATCTTCGTCAAAATCGACCCGGACGTGCGCGAGGATGAACCAGCCGGCCGCGCCTTGATTCATGCTCTTTTCCGCCGGGGCTGGCGTTTCAGCCCGGAGCAGATCCAGTTCAAGAACACGGCCTACAGCGACCTGACCCCGGACGAGGACGCGCTGCTCCAGGGCATGAAGAGCAAGTGGCGTTACAACATCCGCCTGGCTGGTCGGCGGGGGATCACGGTGCGCGCGGGTGGGGTGGACGACCTGGCTGCGTTCTACGAACTCTATGCCGCGACCGGCGCGCGGGACGGCTTCCTCATCCGCCCCTTCTCCTACTACCGCGCCACCTGGGAGACCTTCCTGGCCGCGGAGGCGGACGAGAAGAACCCGGCCGGCGGCGCGCTGCTCCTGGCCGAGCATGCAGACGAAGCCGCGCCCGTGGCCGGTCTCTTTCTCATGCGCTACGGCGAGCGTAGCTGGTACTTCTACGGGGCCAGCAGCGAGCGGCGACGGCGGGATATGCCCAACTACCTGCTCCAGTGGGAGGCCATGCGCTGGTCCAAAGGGCGAGGCTGCACCGTCTATGACTGGTGGGGCGCGCCCACGGACCTGGCGGACGAGGACGATGGCATGCAGGGGGTCTGGCGTTTCAAGCAGGGTTTTGGCGCGGAATTCCAGCCCCACGTGGGCGCGTGGGATTACCCGGTCTCGCCGATTCTGTACCAGGCTTTCATCAAAGTGTTGCCTGCTTTGCGCGAGTTGATGTCGTCAGATGATTAAGATTTAATGGAACGCGGATGGAACGGAAGTGGCGGATTTTCACGGATTTTTCAAAAAAATCCGTGAAAATCCGCCACTTCCGTTCCATCCGCGTTCCATCCTTAATTACGCCACCTCGAACCGATTCTTTTCCACATTCTTACGCGCGTTATCCGCCTCGAAAACCTGGCCGTTCATGGCGATGTAGACGCCCGGCGGGAGCAACTGGGCCGCGGTCATGGCGCTGGCGATGTTGTAGATGGCGTCGGTGGTGCGGAAGCGGGCCGGCTGCATGGAGCCAGTGAAAACGATGGTCTTGTCCGGAATGCCCTGAAGCGCCCGCGCGGTGACGGTCATGGTGTCCGTGCCGTGGGTGATGACAATGCGCTTGCAGTCCGCGGCCGCGACCGCGTCATGAATAATTTGGCGGTCCTCGTCGGTTAGGTCCAGGCTGTCCTTGCGCATGAGCGGGGTGATGTCGTAGTCGATGGTGACGTTGGCCCCTTGCAATACCTCGCCGATCTGGGGATCACCCACCTGAAACTGGCTCTTGGCATCGAAATAGACCTTGTCGATGGTGCCGCCGGTGGTGAAAATTTTGATATACATGAAGGCTCCCTTGTCATCCGAATTTCATCACAAATAGAACGCGGATTTGGCGGATTGAGCGAATTTTCACGGATTCCTTTTGGAAAAATCCGTGGGAATCCGCTCAATCCGCCAAATCCGCGTTCTATCGGCAGTCACCCGAATTTCTCACGCAGATATTCCACCACCACGCCATCGATCTGATCCCCGGAACCATCCCAGCGCTCTTCCAGGTTTTCCGAGCCGACCAGCGCGCGCAGCGCTTTCCTGCTCTGCTCATCGAAGACGTCAGTGACGGGTCCGTCGTAGTGGCCGCTCTTGCGCATGATCGTCTGCAACTCCGCGGCCACGTCGGCCAGGGGGATCAGGTTGTCCGGATCGACCGCGCCGAAGAGGAGGTGATGCATGGCGGCCAACTGTTGCAGCCGCTGAATGGGGCGGGGATCGTCGTCCACGCGCAGGTCCAGGTAGCGGTCGTTGTCGCCGCCGTAGCCGCCCCCTGCGCGGACCACCAGCACGGCCGCGGCCTGGCGTCCGCGACTGTCGCCGCCCGCGTCCTGGCCCGCGGCCAGCGCGGCCACCAGCCAGTCGGCCAGCTCGCCCGGCCCGCCGCGCGCGCCCTCGAAGGCCGCGGCCATGGCCTCCACCGTGCCCGGGATCAGGATGTTGCCCTGGCAGGCGAAACCGTCGCCCACCAGGTGCCCGGCCCAGTCGTGGCAGGCCTCGCCCGTGAACGCGGCCGCGCGCCCTTCCCGGTCCACCACGCCCACCTGGCGCGTAGCTCGGCCATCGTCCGCCTCCGTGAGCCGGGCGATGGCCTCCTCCGCGGAGAGGCCGGCTTCCATCAGATCCAGGCCCCGAGGACCGTAGGTCAGGTTGACGTAGGACTGGGTGGCGACCGCGCCGGCCCCGGCCCTGGCCCACGGAACCACCGCGCCCACGGCCAGGAATTTGGACTGGACGGCTACGCCCCACTCCTCCCGGCCAGGATCATAGGCGACGATGGAAAAGGTGGCGATGGGTCGCTGGGTGTTGTGCATGGCATCAATCCTCCGTTCCCAGGGAGAACATGACTTCCAGATCGTGTTGCGAATAAGTGCGGAAGGCGAGCATAGTCTCTGTGTTGGTGATGCTTTCCTGGGCCTGCATCCTGGCGGTGATCAGGTTCGCCATCTCCTCGTTAGTCTTGACGCGGATGATAGCCACCAGGTCATAGCGGCCACTGACCGAGTAGACTTCAGCCACGCCAGGCAGATCGACCAGACTTTCAGCTACGCTGTTGACCTTGCCCCGCTCGACGTCGATGAGCACAATCGCGGTTACCATGGGTCGCTTCCTTTCCTTGTCTGTGATTGGAACGGTCTGTGATTGGAACGCGAATTTTTGCAGATGAAGTCGGATTTTTACGGATCTTTTCCCGCCGTTGGATGATACCGCCATCCGTCCGAAAGGGCAACCGGCGCTTTGTCTCTGGGCCAGCATTCCAGGGATGGGACAGGCGAATTTGAGCCTGCGGATCTCGCTGTCCTATTCCTGGAGTGCGCCAGCTCATTTTGAGCGCACGCGATCGATCGGAGCAGATTTTTGGCGATTGACAGCGGTCTTTCGCCTGTGATAGACTCTGCCAGACGCCCGGTAACGCAACCTCCCCACCGGAACATCTTGCATCGTTCGTTTGTCCGCCTGGAATGGATTTCGTATACACCGTCTCATGTACGATGCGTCAACTCACGCCACCTCAACAAAGGAGAATCACATGGCAACCGAACCCAACAGTAATGCTCGCAAACCGTTTGCAATGAGCCGTCGCCAGTTTTTGCGCTACACAGCCGTCGGCGGCTCCGCCGCCGCCTTCCTTGCCGCCTGCGCTGCGCCAGGCGTGACCCCGTCCACCGGCGCTGAGGCCGGCGCCGGCGAAGCCGCCGCCCCGGCTGCGGAGGGTGGCGGCGGAACCATGGTCTGGATGGGCCATCAGGAAGTGGCTGCCCTCAGTCCCGATGATACGGGGCCTTCTGTCCAGTACGTCCTGATCGCCAACATCCATAACCCCCTGGTCTGGTCCAATGAGTTCAATGAACTGGAGCCTATGCTGGCCGAATCTTACGAAGTCTCTGATGACGGCCTGACCTACACCTTCAAGCTGCGTCAGGGCGTCAAGTTCCACGACGGAACTGAACTGACGGCCAAGGATGTCAAATACACCTATGACTACTACCGCAACCCGGACAACGCGGCCGTTCGCATCGGCGATTTCGGGGGGATTGGCAGTGTGGAAACGCCCGATGACTACACAGTCGTGGTCAACATGGACGAGGTCAACGCCGCGTCCTTGGTCAACTGGGCCGGCTTCGGTATCGTCCAGTCTGACTACCATGCCGAGGTGGGCGAGGACACCTACAAGACGGCTCCCATCGGTACGGGCGCGTTCAAACTCAAGGAGTGGCGCGCCGCCGAGTTCACCGAACTGGAAGCCTTCGACGATCACTTCCGGGGTCGCCCGGCCATTGACATCATCCGCCAGGATGTGGTGCCGGAGCCGTCTGTGCGCATGATCGCGTTGCAGACCGGCGACGCCGACTCTTCGGTCTGGCCGCTGCTGGTGGAGGACAGCCTGGCGCTGAAGGAAGATCCCAACTTCACCGTCTTCTCCACGCCCGGCAACTCCATCAAGCACTTCCCTCTCAACAACACCCTGCCCCAGCTTTCGGACAAGCGGGTGCGTCAGGCCATGATGTATGCCTTGGATCGCCAGCGTATCATCGACGATCTCTGGTCCGGAGCTGCGCAGGTGGCCAATTCTAACTTCCCGCCCACCAGCTTCTACGCCAGGGACGACCTGAAGAAATATGAATTCGATCCGGAGAAGGCCAAGGCGCTCCTGGACGAGGCGGGATGGATCGAAGGCGGTGATGGCGTCCGCGAAAAGGATGGCGAGAAACTCACGTTCACCATCACCACCATCACAGGCGACCAGGCCCGCCGGCCCATCGCTGAATTGGCTCAGCAGATGTTCGCCGAGGTGGGCATCGACGTGCAACTGGCCGAAGCGCCCGTGGCCTCCATTCTGGAAGGGATGCGCAACGGGACCATGGACGCGTCCCTGTTCAACTGGACCTACACCACCAACGCGGTGGAGCCGGATCCGTTCAGCACCCTCCACTCCAAGGGCGGCAACAACTTCGCCCAGTATTCCAACCCGCGAATGGATGAGTTGATCGAGATGGGCACCCAGATCGTCGATCCTGAAGAGCGCAAAAAGATCTACGATGAGGTCCAGGAGATCTTCGTCGAAGATGTGCCTGTACTCTATCTCCAGTTCGACGAATGGCTGAATCCGTTCAGCAACCGCATCCAGGGCCTGCCTGTGGACCCGAAGACGGCCGACGAATACTACCTGCGTGCGAACGAGTGGACTCTGGCCGAATAGGATAGAACACGGATTGAACGAATAGAACGCGGATTGAACTGATTTAGGCCCTTCCTGGGAAGTAACGTCCCCGGCACTTGTCACGAGTTTAGCGCTGACCAGAGTGCGACTGGAAAGTGCCGGGGACATGACGTGTATTTATTTTCTTGAAGTAGCCTTAGCGGATTTTCACGGATTTTTCAAAAAATTCGTGGGGATCCGTTTAATCCGCCAAATCCGCGTTCTATTTGGCCCGTGATACTTTCAAGGGTTGTATATCTTCACTGACTTTATCAGGCGATTCTCATGGCGCGATACCTAACTGTGCGTCTCTTCCACGGCGCGATCGTTATTTTTCTCATCAGCATCCTCACCTTCGCGATCATGCGTATGATGCCCGGTGATCCTGTCTACCTGCTCTTTGGCGAAGGGCAGGTGCGGATTTCCGAGGAGCAGATGGATGCGATCCGCGAACAGTGGGGGCTGAATGAACCCCTCTACATCCAGTATCTGGTTTGGGCCAAAAATATGCTACGAGGCGATTTTGGCGACTCGCTGGTCCGGCGCGGTGTGCCTGTGCGCACCATGATCTTCGAAGCTATCCCCGTAACGGCTACGTTGAATGTGTTCGCGCTGGGGTTGGCGTTGCTGATCGCGATCCCACTGGGTATCGCGGCCGGCATACGTCGCAACTCGCCATTGGATTACGCTACTTCGGTGGGGTCCGCACTGGGTATCGCCACGCCCAATTTCTGGCTGGGGTTGATGCTGATCGTCATCTTTTCCCTCTATCTGGGGTTGGTGCCGCCCTTTGGCCTGCGCTCGTGGAAGGGGTATATCCTGCCGGTCATTGTCCTGGCCACGGAGCAGATGGCGGTGCTGGCCAGGGTGATGCGCGCCTCCACTGTGGAGGTCATGACCGAAGACTATGTGCGCACGGCCAATGCCAAGGGGCTGCCCCGGCGGACGGTTATCCTCCGCCATGCCGTGCGCAACTCCTTGCTGCCCATTATCACCGTCATTGGCTTTCGCATCGCCTTCCTGCTCAGCGGCACCATCGTCGTTGAGACCGTCTTCGCCATCCCCGGCATCGGACGGCTTTTCACCGATTCCGTCTTCCGGCTGGACTATCAGGTGGTGCAGTCGCTGGTGGTGCTCCTGGCCGTGTTGGTCGTCGCTTCTAACATTGTGACCGATCTCGTCTACGCCATGGTCGATCCGCGTATTCGCATTGAGTAACTGGGTAACTTATGTCTGCAACTTCGTTTGAACAGCCGCAAGCAACCATTCTGGCTGAAGAGACTAAACACCGGTCCGAACTCTCCCAATCCTGGCGTCGGTTTCGCGCCAATCGCATGGCCGTCGTCGGTTTGATCGTTGTCGCGTTGCTGGTTCTGATGGCCATTTTCGCCCCCTATATCGCTCCCTATGACCCCATCACCGACATCTTCCGGGGCATGCGGGGCGTGGGACCGTCGCCGGAGCATCCATTCGGTTTCGATCATCTGGGGCGGGATCTCCTCAGCCGGGTTATCTACGGCTCCCGGGTGGCTTTGCTGGTAGGCATCATCGCCACTATCATTTCTTTATTGATCGGCGTCACCGTGGGCGCGATCTCCGGCTTCTTCGGCGGCTGGCCGGATTCGATCCTCTCACGCATCGTGGACACCCTCATGGCTTTCCCCCTCATCGCGCTGCTGATCGTGCTCGCAGCTGTCCTGGGACCGAGCCTGCCCACCACTATCTTCGTCATTGGCATCACCGTCTGGGCTCGCTACGCGCGGGTGGTGCGCGCCGATGTGATGAGTCTGCGCTCGCGTGACTTCATCACCGCGGCCACAGCTTCGGGCGTCAAGAACTCGCGCATCATCTGGCGGCATATTATCCCCAACATCATGGGCCCTGTGATCGTGTTAGCCTCCCTGGGCATCGGTAGCATCATCATTCTGGAGGCGGCCCTCTCCTTCCTGGGTGTGGGCGTACGTCCGCCGACGCCCTCCTGGGGCGGCATCCTGGCCGACGGTCGCGCCTACATCATCCGCTATCCCCACATCGCTTTCTTTCCCGGCATCATGATCGTCATCACCGTCCTCGCCTTCAACTTCGTGGGCGACGGCCTGCGCGATGCGTTGGATCCTCATGACCGGGAATAGTGGATAAGAAGGTGCTGGATAGCAAGGTGGTTGGAGGCCCATTGTTGCGCCAATTCCTTTTCATCTCTTCCCACCACAGGATATACATCCATGAAATTCTTCACCGCTGGTCTCGCCACTGAAACCAATACGTTCTCTCCCTTTGTCACTGGATTCCGCACCTTTGAGACGACGTATGTGCGCCGAGGCGGGGCGCATGACGACCCGCCGAGTTTGTTCGCCGCGCCCCTGGTCCGCTGGCGGGCGCTGGCTGCTGAACGAGGCTGGACCGTGGCCGAAAGTCTTTGCGCTTTCGCCCAGCCCGCCGGCGTGACCCTGCGCCGGGTCTATGAAGCCTACCGGGACGAAATCCTGGCCGACCTGCGCGCTGCCATGCCCGTGGACGCGGTCCTGCTCAATCTTCACGGCGCTATGATCGCCGATGGCTACGACGACTGCGAGGGCGATCTGCTAACCCACGTGCGCGCGCTCGTGGGACCGGATACGCCGGTCGGCGCCGAACTGGATCTCCACTGTCACCTGACGGCTACCATGGTCGAGCAAGCGGACGTCCTGGTCACCTACAAAGAATATCCCCACGTGGATGCTGTGGAACGGGCGGAGGATCTCTTCGCTATCATCGCCGCCATGATGGATGATCAAGTTCGACCGCGTATGGCGCTCTATGACTGCGGCATGATCGGCGTCTATCACACCAGCCAGCAACCCATGCGCGATTTTGTGGATGAGATCGCCGCCATGGAGGGTGAAAACGGCGTGCTTTCCATCTCCATCGCCCACGGCTTTCCCTGGGGCGACGTGCCGGATATGGGCAGCCGCGTCCTGGTCGTGACCGACGACCGGCCGGCAGAGGGGGAGACCCTGGCCGCTGAACTGGGACGACGCTTCTACGCCATGCGCCATGAAACCCAGCCCGCCTACAAGAGCATCGAACAGGCCCTGGAGATCGTGCGCGCCGCCGATGAAGGTCCCGTTGTGCTGGCGGACGTGGCGGACAACGCCGGCGGCGGCGCGCCCAACGATTCCACCTTTCTCCTGCGCGCGCTGCTGGACGCGGGCATGGATGACGTGGGCCTGGCCTGCCTCTGGGATCCGGTGGCCGCGGCCCTGGCCCTGGAGGCGGGCGAAGGCGCTTCCCTGGAGATGCGCATCGGCGGCAAGATGGGACCCACGTCCGGCGATCCGCTGGATCTGCGGGTGACCGTCACCAAAACGGTCCCGGACGCGTGGCAATCCTTTGGCCAGCCACCCAACCTCACCCGCATGGGGATGGGGGACGCCGCGGCCTTGCGCGCCGGTGAACTGGAGATCGTGGTCAACTCCACCCGTACTCAGACTTTCAACCAGGACGCCTTCACCAACCTGGGCATCGATCCCACGGCCAAGCGGGTGCTGATCGTCAAATCCATGCAACATTTTTACGCCAGCTTTGCGCCCATCGCCGCCCAGATCGTCTATGTGGCTGCGCCGGGCGCGCTCGTTCCCGACTTCACCGCGATTCCCTACCGCCGCGCCCGCCAGGATATCTGGCCGATGAGAGAGGGTGAGTAATGAGCGGATACGACACACTCATCTATAACGGCAAGATCGTGGACGGCAGCGGCAACCCCTGGTTCTACGGCGACGTGGCCATCCGGGACGAGCGCATCGCCGCCATCGCACCCCCTGGCTCTATTTCCCATGACCAGGCGGACCAGGTCATCGACGCCACGGGACTGGCGGTCGCGCCCGGCTTCTTCGACATCCTCAGCCATTCCATCCTCTCCCTCATGGTGGACGGGCGCTCGCTCTCCAAGATCATGCAGGGGGTGACCACCGAGATCATGGGCGAGGGCTGGACGCCGGCCCCTTTCATTGGCCGGGGCGCGACCCTGGACTACGTCAGCAAGCATTCCTTGGCCAGACAACTGCCCGACTGGCTGGAGGCTATGCAGGGCTGGACCCGCTTCCGGGACTGGCTGGAGGCCATGGTCGAGCACGGCGTCTCCCCCAATATCGGTTCGTTCCTGGGCGGCGGGAGCCTGCGCCGCATTGTCCGCGGCATGGAGATGGGCCCCTCTTCGGTCGATGAGATCGAGGCCATGCAGCAGGTCATGCGCGAGGCCATGGAGGACGGGGCCTTCGGCCTTTCCGAAGCCCTCATCTATCCTCCCAGCGCCTATGTGGAGACCGACGAAATCGTCGAGATGGTCAAGGTGGTGGGCGAGTGGGGCGGTCTCTACATCACCCACCTGCGCTCGGAGGCCGACGACCTGCTGGAGGCCCTGGACGAGGCCATCGCCATCGGTCGCGAGGGCGGCGCGCCGGTGGAGATCTACCACATCAAGGCCGCGGGCGAGCGCAACTGGCCCAAGATGCCCCGCATGATCGAGCGTATCGAGCAGGCCCGGCGGGACGGAGTGGACATCACCGCCGATCTCTACCCGTATACGGGCGCGGGCACCGGCCTGGCCTCCGTGTTGCCGCCGTGGGCCTCGTCCGGGGACGGGCTCTTCGAGAACCTGCGCGATCCGGAGATGCGGGCCCGCATCCGCGCCGAAGCCATTGCCCCGTCCGGCGGCTGGGAGGCCATGGCGGATCTCTGCGGGCCGGAGGGCATCACGCCCGTAGGGCTGGATCGGGTGGAGAATCAGGGCTACGTGGGCAAGAGCCTGGCCGAGATCAGCGCCATGCGCGGGCAGACGTGGGTGGACGCGGCCATGGATCTCATCCTTTCCGAGGAGCAGTACATTTCCACCATCTACCACCTGATGAGCGAGGAAAATCTGCGTCTGGAACTGCGCCAGCCCTGGGTGACCATCAGCACCGACGCCGGCGGCCATGACCCGGCCTGGGCCAAAGCCATGGGACCCATCCACCCCCGGGCCTACGGGACCTATCCCCGGGTGCTGGGCAAGTACGTGCGCGAGGAGGGCGTAATTTCGCTGGAAGAAGCCGTGCGCAAGATGAGCTGGGCCATCGCCTCCCGGCTGGGCATCCGCGACCGGGGGCTGTTACAGGCGGGGAACTACGCCGATATTGTCCTCTTTGACCCTGAAACCATCGGCGACCGGGCCACCTTCACCGAGCCGCACCAACTTTCCGTGGGCGTGCGCGATGTCTGGATCAACGGCCAGCGCGTTCTGGCGGGTGGAGTGCATACGGGGGCCACGCCTGGGCGGATCGTGCGGGGTGGTGGCGGCTGATCAGGCGGCCCACTCCATGGTGAGCTTGCGCTTAGAGGATACGCAATCTTTCAGGTAGAGATCGATGAGCGTCTGGTAGGGGATGCCGGTCTCTTCCGCCATCTGTTTGAAATAGTCGATCACGTCTACGCCCAGCCGGATGGTGACCGGTTTGCGCAGGCGTTTGGCGTATGGGTTTTTTACGGACTCGGAAAAATCGTATTCTTCTCTCATGATAGAAATGCCTCGTACTGTCTGCGCTCGTTACGGGTTGCTTTGCGAGCAGAAATAATGCGTATTGCTGCTTCATCTTTTCTGTGGCAATGGCAAACCACCAGAATGCGTAACGCTCTGCTCATGCTAAGTAGAATAAAGCGGTCTTCGTCTTGGGAATGATCTGGGTCGTAACGCAATCTGGCGTACTCGTCAGCAAAGACGCTTTGAGCTTCCTCAAAGGAGATGCCGTGCTTTCTGTAGTTCGCTGCGGCCTTTTGGTCATCCCAGATGAAGTGTAAATCTTTCATATGTATATTGTATTGCAGGGCCTGCATTCTGTCAAGAAAAAATCCAGCTGTCTCCTAATCCAATTTGCGCCGTCAGCGGTCTATTAAATCCATCATCCACGAGGTTCACGTATGTTTGATATCTTAATCCAGCACGCAAAAATCATCGACGGCAGCGGCAACCCCTGCTTCTACGGCGACGTGGCTATCCAGGGCGACCGCATCGCGGCCATGGCCCCGCCGGGCGCGATCGGGCCGGCGCAGGCGGCCCAGGTCATCGACGCAAGCGGCCTGGCGGTCGCGCCCGGCTTCATCGACATCCAGAGCCACTCCATTCTGCCCCTCATGCGCGATGGTCGCTCCCTCTCCAAGATCATGCAGGGGGTGACCACCGAGATCATGGGCGAAGGGTGGACGCCCGCGCCCGTCCGCGGCAAGAACCTGGATCCCCTGCCCAACAGCCTCTTCGTCCTGCGCGTGCCCGACTGGGAGGAGCGCATCCTCTCCTGGCGGCGCTTTGGCGACTGGCTGGACGCGATGATGGCGCATGGCGTCTCGCCCAACATCGGCTCCTTCCTGGGCGGCGGCACCCTGCGCATGGTGGTCAAGGGGCTGGAGATGGGGCAGGCCAGCCCCGACGAGCTGGACGCCATGCGCCGGGTTATGCACGAGGCCATGGACGACGGCGCGTTCGGCGTCTCCTACGCGCTCATCTACCCGCCCGACGCCTACACCGACACCGATGAACTGGTGGCCATCTGTGAAGTGGTGGCTGAGCGGGGCGGCGTCTACATCACCCACATCCGCGACGAGGGTGACCGCCTGGAGGAGGCCATGGACGAGGCCATCGAGATCGGTCGCCGATCCGGCGTCCCCGTGGAGATCTACCACCTCAAGGCCGCGGGCGCGCACAACTGGCGTAAGATCCCGGCCGTCATCGAGCAGATCGACCGGGCGCGAGCCGAAGGCGTGGACATCACCGTGGACATGTATCCCTATGCCGCGGCGGGGACCGGGCTGACCGCGGTGTTGCCCCCCTGGGCCATGGCCGATGGCAAGCTCTTCGACAACCTGCGCGACCCGGAGACCCGGTCCCGGATCAGGGAAGAGATGCTCCACCCCCGGGGCGGCTGGGAGCCCCTGGGCACCCGGGACCCGTCCGCGGTCATGCCCATCGGCTTCGAGCAGCCCGAAAACCAGGTCTATGTGGGCAAGCGGCTGACTGAGATCGGCGCTCTGCGCGGCCAGGACTGGGTGGATACGGTCTTCGATCTGCTGCTTTCCGAAGGCCAGCGCATCAGCACCATCTACTTTTCCATGAGCGAGGAGAACGTGCGCCTCCAATTGCAGCAGCCGTGGATCAAGGTGGCGACCGACGCCGGCGGTTTCGATCCGGCCTGGGCCGAACCCCTGGGACCGTACCACCCCCGGGCCTACGGGACCTATCCCCGGGTGCTGGGCAAGTATGTGCGCGAGGAGGGCGTGCTCTCCCTGGAGGAGGCCGTGCGCAAGATGAGTTGGGCCGTGGCCTCCCGGCTGGGCCTGCGCGACCGGGGGCTGTTGCAGGCGGGGAACTACGCGGATATTGTTCTCTTCGACCCCGAGATCATCGGCGACCGGGCCACTTTCGAGCGCCCCCACCAGCTCTCCGTGGGCGTGCGCGACGTGTGGGTCAACGGCGTGCGCGTGGTGGAAGGTGGGCGGCATACGGGGGCTACGCCGGGGCGGGTGGTGAGAGGATGATGGGGTGACAAGATGACAGGATGACAAGATGAGTGCTGCCCGCGGTTTGTACCGTAACATTTATGTTGTAAGCCTGGCCCGGCCTTGCCTGGCAAACAACGTGAATGTTGTTCTACAAGCCGCGCTACTGGCCAATCCCACTATGTTAGAGGTTCTGGCTGAGGATGTGGCGAATTTGTTGGACGAATTCGCCCGGCGTCTGGAGGGTGAGGCCGCTGGCCGCAGCGACGTCGGACGTAAAGTGCTTTGTGTTGAGCGTCAGAAAGTAACTCACAGACGCGCTGACCGCGGCTTCCAGGATGGGGGCGTCTTTCTCTTCGATGACGGGAAGCCATCGCTCAATCGCAATCTATCGCCTCAGGCTGAAATCATGGGGCTATGATGACGACGCCCCGTGAAACACGACTGGTGTGGGATCCCCTGTAACGCAACATTCATGTTGCGAGCTTGACCCGGCCCAGCCCGGCGTGACAACATGAATGTTGTTCTACATCTCCCCCAAAAATGGAAATGCCGCCCAATCGCTGGTAAAATGTTCGCCAGGGAAACATCAACCATTCCAGTGAGGGCGAGGACGTCAATTTCATGAGCAGCCCTGTCAACGCCGGCGAGCCGATCCGGCTTGAGCACTTTTCCACCTTCAGCCGCAGGTACCTGGACGACCGCGGCATTCTGCGCCTGATGGCCGACCTGGGCGAGGCCGCGCAGCAGCCGGGCGTGATTATGCTGGGCGGCGGCAACCCCAGCCACATCCCCGAAGTGGAGGCCATTTTTCGCGATCGCATGGGCCGCATCCTGGACAGCGAACATGATTTCGAAACCCTGATCGGCAACTACAGCGCGCCGGCCGGGGACAAGCCCTTCGTAGCCGCGCTGGTCGACCTCCTGCGCCGCGAATATGGCTGGGACATCGGCCCGGAGAACGTGGCCCTGACCAACGGCAGCCAGACCGCGTTTTTCTTCCTCTTCAACATGTTCGGCGGGCGCTTCGGAGGCGGACGGCGCAAACGCATCCTCCTGCCCATGGCGCCAGAGTACATCGGCTACGCGGACGCCGGCCTGGAGGATGACCTTTTCATCTCGGCCCGTTCCCAGATCAAGTTTCTGGACGACCGCCTCTTCAAATACCACATCGATTTCGACGCCCTGCCCATGGACGATGCGATCGGCGCTATCTGCGTCTCCCGGCCCACCAACCCCACTGGCAACGTGCTCACCGAGGCGGAGCTCGCGCACTTGAGCGAGCTGGCCCGCACCAACGACATCCCCCTGATCATCGACAACGCCTATGGCGCGCCCTTCCCCGGCGTCATCTACACTGAAGCCGCGCCCTCCTGGGAGCCCCACGTAGTCATGGCCATGAGCCTCTCCAAGCTGGGGTTGCCGGGCGCGCGCACTGGCATCATCGTCGCCCACGAGCGCATCATCCGCGCCATTACCGGCATGAACGCGGTCATCAGCCTGGCGCCCGGCAGCTTCGGCGCGGCCCTGGCCTTGGACCTGGTGCGCAGCGGCGAGATCATCCGCGTCAGCAACGAGATCATCAAGCCCCACTACCAGCGCAAGGCCGAGCGAACGGTGGCCTGGCTCCACGCGGCCCTGGACGGGACCGACTACTTCATCCACAAGCCGGAGGGGGCCTTCTTCCTCTGGCTCTGGTTCCGGGACCTGCCCATCAGCAGCCAGGAATTCTACGAGCGGCTTAAGGCCCGCAACGTGCTCATCCTCTCCGGACACTACTTTTTCCCCGGGCTGGCGGACGAGTGGCCCCACCGCCACGAGTGCATTCGCATGAACTACGCCGGCGATCCGCAGATGGTGGAGCGGGGCGTGTCCATCATCGCCGAAGAGGTGCGTCGCGCGTACGCGGAGGGATAGATAGAACGCGGAAACTCCGGATTGGGCGGATTGGCGCGGATAAAAACAAAAAAATCCGTGAAGATCCGCCCAATCCGGAGTTTCCGCGTTCTATCCAATCGTGCTCGATTCAGAAAGGATCCCATGTCCACACCCACCGATCCGCTGGCGCTGGCCGATTGGCGGCGTACGGTTGCGGAGATGTACGCGGCCGTGCGTCGCGCGGATGACGCCGGGCAGCCCGCGGCCTGGCGGGCGTGGCGCGCCCGGCGCGACGATCTTTTCCGCGACCATGCCCAGTCGCCCCTGGACCCGGGACAACGTGAGCGCTTCGCCGGCCTGCCCTACTTCCCATACGATTCGGCCTGGCGGGTGCGGGGCGTGGTCGAGCCGGCGGATGACGAGAAGACGGTCACTGTGGGCCTGGGCGCGGACGGTGTGATCCGCTACACGCGGGTGGCGCGGGTGCGCTTTCAGGCCGGCGGGCAGACGGGCGCGCTCACTCTCTTCTGGATCGAGGGCTATGGGGGCGGCCTCTTTCTGCCCTTTGGCGACGTTACCAACGGAACGTTTACCTACGGCGGCGGGCGCTATCTCTACGACGCCATTAAAGGCGCGGACCTGGGAACGGGTGACGGCTGGATTACGCTCGATTTCAACTATGCCTACAACCCCTCCTGCGCCTACAACCCGCGCTGGGTCTGCCCGCTCCCGCCTCCGGAGAACCGGCTGCCCTTCGCTGCGCCCACGGGGGAGAAAATTCTGGACTGGAGCGCGTGATGCACCTTCGCTATCTGGGCCACGCCGCGTTTCTGCTCACTCTGGACAACGGCGTGCAGATCCTGATGGACCCATTCGGCAATCCCACAGATGGCCGCCACTGGTTCGACCGCGAACCGCCGCCCCTCGCGCCTGACCTAGTCCTGATCACCCATCCCCACTTCGACCACGACAGCCTGGCCACCGTCACCAATCAGCCCACCATCCTCCGCGATGCGCTGGCTGTGCGCGGCCACGGCTTCCGCATCCAGGGATTCCGGGGCCGCCACGCCCGTGACTATGGCCAGGAGTTCGGACAGAAGAACGTCATTTTCGTGCTCGAGATCGACGACGAGGGCGGTCTCGTGCGTCTCTGTCACTGGGGCGACAACCGGGCCGACTTCGACGTCGCTCGCCTGGGGCCTACCGACCTGCTTATCCTGCCCGTGGATGAGTCGGAGCACATCCTGGACCTGGCGGAGGTCGACGAGGTGATCGCGCGGGTGAGGCCCCGGGTGGTGTGGCCGGTGCACTATCACATCCCCGGGCTGACGTCGCCCCAGGCCGGGTTGGGAGGCGTGGACGGCTGGCTGGCCGGGCGGGGGGAGCGGGTGCGGCGGTTGGCGGAGGCGGGCATCGAGGTCCATCGCGCGGGGTTGCCGAGGGTGCGGGAGATCTGGGTGGGGGAACGGTCAATTGTCAATAGGGAATGATCAATTGTCTGACCCGTCCGTTTATGGTGGGGCGGATCCCGCCAACCACACCACCCTCGCCAAACCTGTAGGCGCGGCTTGCAGCTGTACGATTCCAAGGATACAGATGCCTCGTATGCGACGATCGCCCCAGGCTGAAGCCATGGGGCGATGGAGCCAAAGCCCCATGAACGGGGTGGGCGTAACGGCGGGTGTATGCATGATCCGCCCCGTTCGTTTACGGTGGGGCGGATCATGCATCGTTCTATGGTCGCGATAACGGGCTGTCCGGCGGATCGAGCGGGCTGCCTGGCTGGCCGCTCCCCCCACCACCGCCAGAGGCCCTGGCTGGCACGATCTTGCGCGGCGTCGCCTCTGGGCCGCTGCGTTTGTAAGGGTCAAGCTGAACCACGGCTACGGTCCAATACCACTCTTGCCCGCGGAATTCTTTGGGGATCTTACGTGACAGGCTGTAGACGCCCCTCGCATCCGGGGTGATGCCCTGGGTGATGCGAGCGTCATGGATGCCGTTGTGGGGACCGTTCAGCCGCCAGCCGCGCACTTCGAACCCCTGGTTCTCCGCCAGCGTCCCCTTCCATTTCCACTGGAACGTAAGCCGTCCGGAATCGAAGCTGGCCATGTCTGGCGGCGCGATAAGCTGTGGCGCGGCGATCGCACCGGTCGACGCTGCGGGGGCTGACGCCGAAGCAGAAGATGGCGAAGCCGACGAGGATGCCGTCGATGATGATGCGACCCGCGTTGCAGTCGGTCTCGGCGTGACGCGCACCGCTACCTTTCGGGTCGGTATGGGCGTCGACGTGGCAGCCTTGGCCTGGCTCCCATCCTCATCGCCCATGGACAGGCTGAGGGTGAAGTCGCCGGCGTCACGGCGGGTGGCTCCGGAAACCAGCAGAACGTAGGACCCCGTCTCCGGCAGCGTGAATTCCTCGATCCTGGCGTCGGTCAGGCGACCGCTGTTGTCGTCCTCGGCCAGCATGTCGTCGGCTCCGTTGGGGTAGAGTTCCAGGTAAGCGTCGAAATCATCGCTGACGGCTTCGGCGGTGATGACCTGGCCCTCGCAGCCGCGGAAGCCCCAGGCCACCGCGCGTCGCGCCCGCAGCGTGCCGGTGACGGAGCCGCCGGCCGCGATGACGCCGTCCACCGCTTCAGCCGCGTCTTCGTCCGCCATCTCCAGGGTGAGCGTATACGCGCCCCGGTCGCGGCGGCGCTCTCCCGCGGCGATGATGAGATGCGGCCCCGATTGCTCGATCTCCAGATCTTCGATGAGGGCCACGCCATCGTCGGATCCTGCCTCGGCCACCGGATCGCCGTCATCGACTGCGTCGTACACTTCCAGATAGGGGTCGAACTCATCGCTCTCCATGGTGATGGTCACCACATCGCCGGCGCAGGCCTGGAAGGTCCATTCCTCGCCCAGGCGCGAGGCGAGTTCGCTTTCAGCGCTTACGCCTGGCGTCAGGGTGTTGTCATCCTGGGCGCGGGTCGCTTGAATATTGAAGAGTAGCAGCAAAAGCGTAAAAACGATCGCCATCGTCGCGAGAGATCCTGCTATGCGTCGCCATTGGGTCATCGGTCACCTCCTGTGTGAAATCTGGCGCGTTAATGAACAAAGGGTAGGAACGCTAAGGATACTTGATTTGAGACCTTTTGACAATGGCGCGGGGAATGGGTTTGGCGCGGAGAGAGGGGCAGCCGCTATTCTGGTGAATGCCGCGGGCTGGCAATGCCTGAACTTTTTGATGCAAAAATGCAAGGGCGCAGAAGTGCAGAAAAAATCAACGATTTTCTCGCTTCTCTCTGCGTGACCTCTGCGCCCTTGCGCCTACTAAGAAACTCACTCCCCCAGTTTCTTTTAGGAGGAATTGAACCGATCAGGTTCAACTGGGGGCTCTGCGTCGACTTTATCCGTGTACAGCGAGTTCTGTTTTGCGCTTCCTTACTCCTCCAGCGTCTCTGCAAATCGGGCGGCTGTGGCTTCAATCACCGTTTCGGCGGCGGACTGATCGTCGCTGAGCACATGATAGATGTGATCGGCGCCCGGCACGATGAGCACCTGGCTGGGGCCTGAGGCCGCCTCGGCGAAGGCGTCGGCATAGCCGGATAACGAATCGTCGCCGCCAGCAATCGCCATGAACGGCCCCGGATATTTCCCCATTTCCGCGAACAGATCAGGGCCGGCCAGGCTGTCGAAAAACGCTTTCTTGAGGGTGATGGTGCGCCAGCCCAGATCCTGGAAGGCGCTGCCCTTGGCCGCGGCCTCGTCGAACATCTCCTGCCCCAGGTCTTCGGTGAAGTCCTTGACGAGATCGCCGACGGTGGACCACACCACCAGGGACGCCACCTCATCGGGGTGTTCGCCGGCCAGGATGGTGGCGATGCCGCCGCCCAGGCTGAAGCCCAGCACGCCCACCCGGTTCGGGTCGATGAAATCCTGTTGCCGCAGATAGGCCAGCGCGGTTTCCGCATCGCTCACCTGGCCCTGAATGGTCGTGTCTTCGAACGCGCCCTCGCTCTCTCCGCCGCCGCGGAAGTCGATGCGCAGGGATGCGATCCCTTCTTTGGCCAGGGCGTCCGCCGCGCGTCGATACATGTCGCCCACCTCATCCCGACTGCTGGCGAACCCGTGCAGCATCAACACCGCCGGGACCGGGTCGGTAGCCGCCGGGCGCGTGATCGTGCCGACGATGCCATCGCCCACGTCCACGACCGTTTCGGTGACGCCCTCCTCTCCGGTCGCCTCCTCGGCCGCGGGCTGAGACGAAGGCTCCTCCTGCACACTCAGCGGCTGGATGGTGCATGCGCTCAGCGCCAACAGTGACGCCGTCAGTAGCAGCGCCATTTTCAGGAATAACGCGATTCGTCGGTTCATCTTTTCTTCTCCTTTGCTCTGACTATGAAAATTGTTTCGAACTCATCTCAAGGTTGCGACTGTTCACTGTTTAGACTGAGCCTACAGCGGAATCACGAGTTCTGGAGGCGATAAACGCCACTTGTCACCTGCCGGGGAGTTTGAACTCCTCATCCGATCAACCCACGCACCAGGTACGCCAACCCCAACCCCAGATAGTTCCCCACTGCATAGCCCACCAGCCCGGTGGTCAGCCCGGTGAGGAGCATGTCTTTGTTATCCAGGGCTTCGGCGATGGGGGGAATGAAGGCGGGACCGAAGACCGCGGCCGTGGAGGTGATGATGGCTGTGTCCACGTCGATGCGAAAGAGGGTGCAGAGGATGTAGTGGAGCAGGATGGCTCCGTAAAGGGTCAGCGCGGTGAAGAGGAAGAGGGTGGAGCCGGAACTGATCAGGGCGCTGAAATCGGTCAGCGTGCCGATGGCCACCGCAAAGAGGAGAATGAAGTAGTTGCCCAGGGACTCGCTGCCTTCCAGCGCCCGCACTCGCGGAACGAACGACGCCAGGATGGCCAGGGTGGTGATGGAGAGGATGACGATGGCTACAGCCAGCTCGCCGGTCAGAAGCAGAGCGATCCCCGCGCTGGCGGCCACGATCAACACGCTGAGCAGGAAGGCCGCCAGCATACCTTTCCAGGAGGTCCCAATCTTTTTAATCTCCTCAATCTCTCCCTCGAACTTCACCGCGCCCTCATACGCGGGCATGAAACGGCTCAACACCGGTTTGGCGATGGTCAGCAACACCAGCAGATAGACGCCGCTCAGCACCACGTCGGCGGCGTTGAGGAGGATGTAGCTCTCGTCGCTGATGCCCACGGCCAGGCCGATGCTCAGCAGGTTGGGCGTGCCGCCGGTGTAGACGCCCACCAACATGCCCGCGGCTTTCCAGGATTCGTCGCTGGCGGGGGCGAAGATCAGGCCCGCGATCAGCGCCATGATCAGTACGCTGACGACGGCCAGCCCGTAGGAGACGGCCGCGCGCCCTGCATTGCGCACCCAGCGCACAAAATCCGTGCCAAAAAGCAGCAGGGGGATGGCCAGGGGCACGCTGATCTCCGTGAACGTACTGGCCAGCCCGCTATCCACCTGAACGAAGGGCAGGTTGCCCCAGAGGATGCCGAAGGCGTAGGCCAGCAGCACGGGGCTCATCCAGCCGATCACCCGGTAGCGCCGGGCCAGTTGGATGGCCAGCAGGGGGAACAGCAGGTAGAGGGCGATGGCGATGGCGGCATTCAGCATGGCAGGCGTCCTGTTGGTTGGGGGGGGTGCGGAATGAGACGAGTCGTCAAATTATTTACATAATATTTTAAGGCGATAAATGCAGTGAGCAGTATGATGAGCAGCCAGGCCAGGAAGTAAAACGTGGAGGTGATAGAACGCGGATTGTTCTGAATCATCCCAATTTCCTGTTTTTCTCCGCGCCAATCCGCCCAATCCGTTTTATCCGCGTTCCATCACGCGGTCTATCACCCCAGCAGATCGCGCAACGCGTCCTCCAACTCCGGGTGTTTGAAGGCGAAGCCCTGATCCAGCAGCCGCGCGGGGACGGCGCGCTGGCCGCTCAGCGCGATCTCCGCCATCTCTCCCAGTACGGCTTTCATGGCAAAGGTGGGGGCGGGCAGAGCGGCCGGTCGGTTCAGGAAGTGGCCCAGCAGATAGGCCATCTCCCGGTTGCGGACCGGGTTGGGCGCGCAGAGGTTGAAGGGGCCGTCCGCCCCCTCATCTTTGAGTAAGAACTGGATGGCGCGCACTTCATCGTCGATGTGGATCCAGGGCAGCCACTGTTCGCCGCTTCCCAATCGCCCGCCGATGAAGAACTTGAAGGGGCGCGCCATCCGCGGCAGCACGCCTCCGTCCCGGCTGAGGACCACGCCTGTGCGGATGATGGGGCGCCGCACGCCCATGCGCTCAACCGGTGCGGTGGACAGCTCCCAGTCCAGGCAAACGCCGGCCAGGAAGCCATCCCCGTGGGGCGCGTCCTCGGTGATCTCCACATCGTTATCCTGCGGGCCGTAGTAGCCCACGGCCGAGGCCTGGATCAGCACCCGGGGTTTTTCCTGAGCCGCCTGGATGGCCTCCAGGATTGCCCGCCCGGCCTGGAGGCGGCTGCTGCGGATCTCCTCTTTGCGTTTCTTGGACCAACGTTTGTCGCCAATGCCGGCCCCGGCCAGGTTGATGATGGCGTCGGCTCCATCGGCCAGATGGCCCCAGCCTTCGGCGCTTTTGGCGTCCCAGCGAAAGAGCAGGACCCCGTCGGGCATGTTGAAGGTTTCGATGGGATCGCGGCTGAGCACGGTCACTTCGTGGCCATCGGCCATCAACGCTGCGCTGAGAGGGCGCCCGATCAGGCCGGTTCCCCCGCTGATGATCACTCGCATGTATTTGCATCTCCTTGTGGTGGTACGGTCTGTAGTCAGCACCATTTTGCCACTATCCCGCCTATTCGTAAAGCGGGCAAATTCAGAGCGTTATTATTCAGGCGGGCTTCCAAACAAAGTAACTGAACCAGCCAATCCCCAAATCAACGGGCGAACGTAGGCGAAGCGCGGCGAAATTCACCCCTGCCTGCGTTGACATCCAGAGGGCGAGCCTGTATCATGCCCATGTTTTATTATCCCCATCCACACTCCCTGAGAGGTGACATGATGTCAATTGTTCGTCTGTTACATGGCCGTCTGGCCATTGGCGCGCTGATCGCGGCTGTGCTGCTGGCGGGGTTGGCCCCGGCCGGCGCGCAGGCCCAGGCCCTGCCGCCGGGCTTCGTGCTGGATCCGGTGGTGACCGGTCTGCGCGAGCCGGTTTCCTTCGATTTCACCGCCGATGGCCGCATCTTTATCGCCGAGCGGTCGGGCAAGGTGCGGGTCGCGCAGAACGGCCAACTGTTGGAGGAACCCTTCGTCAACATCGACCACGAGGTCAATGACGAGGGCACGCGCGGCCTCATGGGCATCGCCGTCCATCCCAACTTTCCCCGGGTTCCCTACGTCTATCTGGCCTACGTCTACGAGCCGCTGGAGGCCAAGAAGTTCGATAACGCCGGCGCGCGGGTCTCCCGGTTGCTGCGGGTGGAGGCCAGTCCGGACAACACCAACGTCTATCGGCCGGACGGTTTCTTCGTCATGCTGGGCGCCAACGGAACCTGGGACAAGGTGGGCAATCCCAACCAGGGGGATAAGCCGCCCTTCACCTGTCAGGATGAGAACGGCGAGCCGGTGCGCGACTGCCTGCCGGCGGAGAGCCTGGCCCACACCATCGATTTCGTGCGCTTTGGCCGCGACGGCGCGCTCTACGTCTCCAACGGTGACGGCACCACCAACGCCAAGGCCAACATCCGCGCCCAGGATGTGGATAGCTTGGGCGGCAAGATCCTGCGCATCAATCCCATCACCGGCCGGGGCTATGCCAACAATCCCTTCTTCGATGGCGACTATGACAGCAACCGCTCCAAGGTCTATGCGTTGGGATTGCGCAACCCCTTCCGCTTCACCATGAACCCCTTTGGCGCGGGGGTGTACATCGGCGATGTGGGCAACTGGGATTGGGAGGAGATCAACCGCGGGGGAGCGGGGGCCAACTATGGCTGGCCCTGCTATGAGGGGCCGGACAAGGCCATGGACAACCCTGTCTGCGATCCTCTCTTCAGCGGCGCGCGGGCGACGACCCCGGCTGTCTATCAGTACACCCACAGTAACGGCTTCGGCGCGGTGATTGGCGGTGACTTTTACCGGGGGCGGGGCTACCCGTCCCAGTATCGCAACGCCTACTTCTTCGCCGATTTCAACAAGGGCGCCATCCAGTACCTGACCTTCGCCCGCAGCGGCGCGGCCAGCGTCCATGATTTCGTTCCCGGCAGTTGGGGCGGCATCGTTCAGATCTCATCCGGGCCGGGCGGCGATCTCTACCTGCTCTCCATCGCCCAGGGAACGCTCTTCCGGCTGCGTTATGTGGGCGGCGCGCCCCCCACGCCCGTTCCGGCCGATGGTTCAGATTCAGCCGATGACGCCGGTTCGGCTACATCCGCGGCTCCGGCGGCGGTCTCTGTACCGGTGGCCTCGACCGCGGGTTCATCCACGGCAGCATTGCCGGCAGGCCAGGGGACGGGCAAGATCCTGCGCGAGGTGTGGACCGATGTGGGCGGAAACAGCATCGACGATCTCTTCGATAACCCCGACTATCCCGACAACCCCAGCGAGCGCGGCTATCTGACCGCGCTGGAAGGACCCCGGGACGGCAAGGACTTTGGCGACCGCATTCGCGGCTATATTCACCCGCCGGTTTCCGGCCAGTACCGTTTCTGGATCGCCAGCGACGACGCCAGCCAGCTCTGGCTCTCCACCGACGCCGACCCGGCCCACATGCGCCCCATCGCCGCGGTCCACTCCTGGACGCCCTCCCACCAGTGGGACAAGCTGCCGGAGCAGGCCTCGGCGATCATCAACCTGCGCGCCGGCCAGAAATACTACATTGAAATTGTTCACAAGCAGGCCGACCAGAAGACCAACCTCTCCGTGGCCTGGCAGCCGCCCGGCGGCGGTCGAACCGTCATCGACGGCCAATACCTGTCACCGTTCGAATGATGGAACGCGAATTGGGCGGATCTTCACGGATTTTCTGAAAATCTGTGAAGATCCGCCCGATCCGTTCAATCCGTGTTCTATTGAAAAGCCCTGCTCACATTGCGCCCGATCATGGAATATTGCTCCAGTTCATAGACCGCGCCATTGGCCGGCGCGGACTCATCCGAGATCCAGAAGAGGATGTGGCGGGCCACTTCTTCGGGCGTGAGCAGCCGGCCCGTGGGCGCGTACTCCGGCGGCACCCGGTTCTCCCAGCCGGGGCTCATGCCCTCTTTGATCTTGAGTGCGATCTCATTGGGCGTGGTCACCCAGCCCACGTTGAGGTGGTTGACCCGGATATGCTCGGTGGCCAGGGCGTTGGCCAGGTTGCGGGAGAGGGTCATCAGCCCGCCCTTGGCCGTGGAATAGACCAGTAGATTCGGTTCGCCGGAGAGGCCGTTGACGGAGCCGATGTTCAGCACTACGCCTCCACCCTTGCGCCGGAACTCCCGCACCGCCTCGCGGATGATGAGCAGGGGCGCGCGCAGGTTGATGGCCGTGATCCAGTCGAAGGTGGCCGCGTCCGTGCTCTCCAGGTTGCTGCGGGTGGTCACCGCGGCATTGTTGACCACGATGTCGATGGAGCCGAAGCGGTCGATGGTCGCGTCCACCAGCTTGGCCGCGCTCTCGGCTTGGGCCAGGTCGGCCAGCACATAGTCGGCGTTGGGGCTCAGCTCCGTGCACAGGGCTTTGGCCCGCTCCTCATTGCGGCCATGCACCATGACCTTCGCCCCTTCGGCCACGCATAGCCGGGCCGCGGCCTCCCCGATGCCCGTGGTGGAGCCGGTGATCAGCACAATCTTGTCTTCGAGTCGCATGGATGACGCCTTTCTTGTGGGCGGGCGGTTCCGGTTGACAGAAAAATCGCGCTTGACAACCGCGGCTACCCGCACTATCCTTGGGTGTATATTCCGCTTCCTCATCATTCTACAGCGCAACCATAGACGACGAAAATCGGATTCAGTATGACCGACAACGGTGATTTTCCTCCCATCAACCTTGAGACCGGCAATTGGCCGCCACTATCAGATTGGACGGGACCTGCGAGCGACTGGTGGTTACTACGGTGGATCCTCTGGGATCCATACAGCCTGCGTACATATGCGGATCGTTACGTTCGGGAAGAGAGTGAGCGGCATTCGTTGACCTCTGACCGGGCGCGAGCAGCCTTCTTGGGGGATGTGGCCCGGCTGATTCTTCGTATCTGGCTGTTGCTGAATCTGATCTTTATCATCCTCAGTATGTGGTGGCTCTCCTCTCTCACCCTTCTCTGCAATGTAATTGGTAGCGGTTTTCTCTGCCTCTTCGTCAGTGGTTCTTTTTTGCTCATTTTGGGTCGGGACGTGCGCGATCCCGCCATCGCTTCGATCTGGGCCTTTGTCAGCGGCGCTAGCGCGACCATCCTCTACTGGAGCGAAATAGCCTTTCGCGAGGGCACGCCCGAACTGGGCATCTTGCTCTACTGGGTGTTCGTCGCCACCTTTGGCCTGCTGATGGGTGTCGTAATCAATAGCGTTCTGCATGGCATGATGCGACGCGGGGCCTCGCTGGCGTCTATGATCCGGGTTAAACGGTTTTGCGTATTTTTCTATATTTGCGGTCTGGCGATCTATGTCATCATGTTGGAGAATTTGATTCTCCATGACTGGATCTCATTCACCATTTCGATCGGTCCGTTGGCAATCGGTCTGCTTCTCAGTTTGCTGGTCAGCTTGATGGGATGTCGGCGTGTTGACGACTGGCTTTGGGGATTAGGCATCCCGCAAAAGCCGTCTCCGTCGGAGTTCTGGCGAGCCCCGCGCGTCACGACCGTACCGCCACCGCGAGTTCGATCAAATTTAGAGCGATGGTTTATGGATGGAAGACGCGCGGCTGTGTCCAATATCAATCAATTTTGGCGCTTTACCAACCTGCGCTCTGCCATGTACGTTCTTATGGCAGCGATCATTGACGCCAGTGGTGACAATGATACAGTGATCCAGAATGTTTCTTCCCTGGAACGAAGACAGTATGAGTGGCGCTTGACGGATTTGTTCCCGGATATCGTTGCTGCAGAGGGATCATGGCGCACCCGTCTCTTGAGATGGCGGGCCAGGCGCACCGGTGCAGATGAAACACCGAATCCCTATATCCGTTATGCTCAGGATTTCGCGATCGTCGGCGACGGGCCGCAAAGGGTGAAGACAGGCGGATTCGGTTCGCGTTCGTCCCGGGCCGCCGCGGGATTCGCACAGATGGAGCGTTGGCGCTTCGACGAAGCCGCCCGGATCTTCGACACCATCAGAGACGCGGATTCAGCCGCGGAACTGGCGCAATTAGCGCGTACTCTGCAGGAGCTTGCCCTGGCAGATCCTGAGGAGAAGAAATTCGTTCAGGTGAAGAGACGGCTCGAATCGCCTATGTATCCGCTCCTACCGCAATTTCCTTCCGTACAAAATAGAGGTGATGTCTGGTGGGTGATCGAACAACTGAACGAAGGTCTCTTCTATTTATGGTTGCGGCGTCGCACCCCGAGCCCGCCTTCCCAATCTGAGTTGGTCAGCGCCGCGCGGGATCGATTCGGTGTTGTGGATGATGCCAATTTACTAGAACCTGATGCAAGTCTATTGAAGGCAATAGCTACGTGCTGGCGCTATGAGTTGACTGTTTCGGTAGGCAACGAAGAGGTGATCTCACCTCCCCGGGTTTCCAACCCATATCGGACAGACCGAGGGAGACCGGGGGATCCCTCCTATGTCGTTCGGGATGAATTGCGTCTTGTCCAGCGTGCGCTCGATTGTCGCCCGGATTCGACATTGATCGTTCTAAACGGTCTGCCGGGCATTGGCGTCACCACCCTGCTAGCCGATTTAAAGGCGAGATCACCGATAGCACGCCTCTCACTGGGGAGACTCGCCGACCAAGCTGATGCCGGTGAGAATCTAGTCTGGCTGTTGATGGAGGAGATCGCTCGGCTGACGAATCGATCCGCACCGGCTTGCATTGGGTCTGCCAATGATTGGCGACAGGCTCTGATGGACTGTATGTTCGATGCTCTGGATATTCTGGATGGACAGTTGACGATCGCCGTCGATGATCTGGATCGGGCGGAGGCTTTGCCACGAGGTCGAACGTCTCTCGAAGAGGCGCTCGCATTTATTGCCACGTCTGCCCAAGGGGATATCGAGGGCTTGTCGCTGGTTATGGCCGGCCATTTCACGCCAGCCGAGGTAGTTGGTCTTCCCTGGGATCGATTCATTTCGCTGCGCCTGTTCGATCAGGAGGAAAGCAGCGCTCTGCTGGAGAATCCAATCCCCGGACGCACGTTGTTCTATCTGGCAGAGACGCTTGCGGAGATTCAGGCGAGGACCGGCGGTCATCCCTGCCTTGTCCGTCTGATGGGTGAAGGTCTGATCGATCGCTATAATCGTTTAGAACCACGAGATCCCGTTTTTTCCATAAGAGACGTCAATGCAGTCTCGCAGGATCCTACATCTCAGAGGCTATCATTCCAGAATTCTGCGCAGCAAAAAAGGGCGGAACGCATGATCTATCGTCCCATCATGCAAACTGTTCAGCGCATGGGTGGGTTCACGGACGCGTTGTTGGATGAGATCGCTCGCTATCCCAATAGCCGAACAGATGACGACTTGGCTTCACTCATGGCGCGACAGTATGACGCGTCCGCGGAGCAAGTTCAGCGCACGCTTGATGACCTCGACAAGCTTGGCCTCATCGCCCGCGGGGAGTCGGACAGCGGCCAGGAAATCTGGCGCATGACGATCCCACTCTTCCAGGATTATCTACGTAGTCGCTGATCACCCCGTCGCCGAGTGCGCTCCACGCCATCGGCCAATCCCGCTGCCCAATCGCTCCCCATGGCGTGGGATGGACTCGCCACGCGGCTTGTACCGCAACATTCATGTTGTAAAGCCTGGTCCCGCCCGGCCTTGCCCGGCAAAACAACATGAATGTTGTTTTACAAAGCCCGCCAAACCCCGCAGTCGTCGAGCTTCCCTCTCCCAGCGCCGCCGACCCCGCATACCCGCCACATCCTGGCTGGGAGAGGGGCCGAGGGTGAAGGCCTGCCCCCGCCACCCCTTTCCCCACCTTGACGCAAACTTACCATGCGTTTTATACTGAACGGACTTATTGTGGCACCACATTCACTTCAACCCACCAACGCCAGGCGCGCTGACCATGACCGAACCCCAAAACCCGGACTTCATCACCATCGACGGCCAGTCCATCCCCTTGGATCAGATGCTGGATGAATTTCGGCGTCTACGCACGGAAGGCGTGCGTCTGAAAAAGAAAGCGCGCAAGGCATTGGTGCGACGGCAGCGCGAACAGGCACTGAAGCCTTATCAGGCCGAGTTGATACGCCTCCAGGATTACCTGGAAGAAACCAGCCGGCGTATGATTATCCTCTTCGAGGGGCGGGACGCGGCCGGCAAAGGCGGCACCATCCGTCGGGTGACCCGCTACATGAACGAGAAACATTACCGGGTGGTGGCCCTGGGCAAGCCCACCGAAGAGCAGCGCTCCCAGTGGTATTTCCAGCGCTATGTACGCGAGTTTCCCACCGGCGGCGAGATGGTCCTCTTCGACCGTAGTTGGTACAACCGGGCCATGGTCGAGCCGGTCTTCGGCTTCTGCACCAAGGAAGAATACAAGAACTTCATGCGCGGCGTCGTCGGTTTCGAACGCGATCTGGTGCGCCAGGGGACGATCCTGATCAAACTCTACTTCAGCGTCACCCGGGAGGAGCAGGCCCGTCGCTTCGAGCGACGCAAAACCGACCCCCTGCGTCAGTGGAAACTCAGCGAGGTCGATCTCCAGGCCCAGGAGCGCTGGGACGAATTCACCGAGATGAAGTATGAAATGTTACGCCGCACCAGCACGGTCAACGCTCCCTGGACCGTGGTGCGCTCCGATGATAAGCACCTAGCTCGCCTGAACGTCATGAAAGTGATCCTTAACAGCGCCCCCTATGGGCGCCTGGATCCAACCCTGAACCTGGCGCCGGATCCGGCCATCGTCATCCCCGGCGCGACCGAGGTGGAGATCATGCGCCAACACCTGCTCGAACTCGGCCGTTTCGTCGATTGAACCAAGGCCGTCGTAGCGCTTTATGTCTATATTTTTTCCCTCAACCAACGTGCTCTCCCCTGCATCCCCGCCGCCAACATCTGAGCAACGAATTCATGGTTTTTGTGTGCATTGTTGATGCAGCGTCAATTCATCTCCGGCATGACCGAAGGGGCCGTAAAACGATGATCGGCGCTGTGGATATCGGAGGCACCAAAATCGCCGTGGGCATGGTCGATGAAAATGGTCAGGTCCTGGTCAGCGCGGAATGCCCCACCAATCCCGAGCAAGGCTTCGACGACGCGCTGGGCCGGATATCGGCCCTGCTCCGGGAAACCCAGAGCGAGGCGGGCGGAGCCATGCGCGGCATTGGCATTGGCTGCACCGGACCGGTTTATCCACTGACCGGGACCATCGGCCACGTGGAGTTCCTGCCTGGCTGGGAAGATGCCAACATAGTCGAGGCCCTCTCCAACGAATTCAATCTGCCCGTGGCCCTGGAGAACGACGCCGACGCCGCCACCCTGGGGGAATCGGCCTGGGGCGCGGGGCGGGGCGTCGGAACGTTCATCTACGTCACGGTCAGCACCGGCATTGGGGGCGGCATCGCGCTGGACGGGCGGCTGTACCGGGGCGTGGACGGCGCGCATCCCGAGATCGGCCACCATGTGATCGACCCGAGCGGCCCCCTCTGTTTCTGCGGCGCGCATGGCTGTTGGGAGAGCTTGGCCAGTGGGCGGGCCATGGCCCAGTGGTTCAAAGACAACGCTCCGGACGACCTGAACGATCTGGCAACTATCGATGCCGCGGAAATTTGTTCGCGTAGTGATTCCCATGCACAGGCCGCTATCGCCCGCGAGGGCTATTACCTGGGGCTGGGGCTGGCCAACCTCGTCACGATCTTCGTCCCGGATGTGATCGCCCTGGGCGGCGGGCTGATGCATAGCCGTCACCTCTTTTGGGGTACAATACAACAAACCATTCAATCCACCTGTGGCTACGTGCCATATCAAAAGGTCAGGTTGGTTCCGGCGTCACTGGATGCAGAGGTCGGTTTGATTGGCGCGGCCCAGGTCTGGATCCATCATTTTGGGGGAAAACAATCATGACAAATAATGATCTTCTTTCCAACCAATATCTCCAGGACATCCTGGCGCAGCCCGTGGCGCTGGCAGATACGCTGGCCGCACTGCCCTCCGCCGATATTTTGACCCCCTTTGCAGAACGTCTGGCCTCTGGCGAACTGCGGCGCATCGTGCTCACCGGCATGGGGTCGTCCTATCACATCCACAATCCGCTGATGCTGACGCTGATCGAGCGCGGTCTGTCGGCGCAGATGATGGAAACGTCGGAGCTCATCCATTACGCGCCGGCCCTGATCGAGCCGCAGACGCTGATCATCGCGGTCTCCCAGTCGGGGCGCAGCGCGGAGATTATTCGCCTGCTCGAAATGGCGCAGGGCCGAGCGCCGATCATCGGCGTAACCAACACCCCGGACAGCCCGCTGGCCGCGGGATCGGGTGTCACGATTCTGACGCATGCCGGGGAGGAATTCTCGGTTTCGTGTAAAACCTATGTGACGGCGCTGGCGGCCCTGGCCTGGCTGGCCGACGCCCTCACCGGGGTTTCCCCACAGGCCACGCTGGCCGCGCTGGCGGGCGTCCCCGATGCCGTCGAGCAATACCTTTCTCAGTGGACGACGCATGTGGAAACCCTGCGCGACCGTCTGGATGGCGTTCAAATCATCACCTTCGTGGGGCGAGGCCCCTCTCTGGCGGCGATGGGCACAGCTGCGTTGACCACCAAGGAGTCCGCCCACTTCCCGGCTGAAGGGTTGAGCAGCGCGGCCTTTCGCCACGGTCCGCTGGAGATGACCGGACCGCGTCACTTTGTGCTGGTCTATTCCGGGCCGGAGCTGACCGCCGCCCTCAACGCTCGTCTGGCTGATGACATTCGCGCGGCCGGCGGCAGAGCAGGGCTGGTGCGCGAATCCGCATCGCCGGACGTCTTCTCCCTGCCCGCCGCATCCGAGGTGGCACTCCCCATCTTTGAAATCCTGCCGGCCCAGATGATCACCCTTGCCCTGGCCCAGTTGCAGGGCCACGAGCCCGGCCGCTTCGAGCACGCGCAGAAGGTGACGCTGGTCGAATAGTGGGTGTCCGGTGACTGGACGGGCATGGCTGGGCTCGCGCCGAATGAATTCGGCGCCTGCGACGCGAAACACGTTAAAACGTGTTGGTCTGCGGGCATGGCGTCGTTTGCGCAGCATTCTCCTGACGAGCGACCGGATGCTCTTGGGATGCCTGATCCTGATGGGAACCGAAGGCGCCGATGGGTGCAACGTGTTTTAACACGTTTTGTCTGGCAGACGCCGAATTCATTCGGCGGACTTGTTGGGAAGAGAGATTGGGAAAAGAGACGGATATTCGATGAGCGAAACATTTATCGACGTCGACGTACAGGCCACGCGCCCGTCGGGCTATGGCTGGCGTCCGTTGACCCTGGATGACGCCGGCGCGCTGGCCGATCTGCTGGCCGCGTGCGCGCCTGTGGACGGCGAGACCGGTCCTGTGATGAAGACCGCTGATGTGGCCGTAGCCCTGGCCCGCTGTGGAGACCTGGCCCGTAACTCCCTGGTCGCGTTCGATACCGACGGGCGCATGGCCGCGGCCTGCTGGCTCTGGCCCCGCCCGCGTCTGTTGGTCGAGTACCGGCTCTACGTCGACGGCCGCGTCTATCCCGACCACCGGGGGCGTGGCCTGGGGCGCTATCTCCTGGCCTGGGCCGAAGCCCGGGGGCGAGAACTGGCCGTCCATGAGGGTGGCGATCGACCATTGGTCCTGCGCATTGACTTCTACGACCGCAGCCCGGACGCGTTGCGCCTCTTCGAACGTTGCGGCTTCCGCTTCGCGCTGGCCGAGGATGAGATGCGCCGCAGGCTGGACGATCCCATCCCGCCCACCTCCACCCGGGTGGCCCTGAGCTTCACCACCTGGGCGTCGGCCACGGCCGAGCGCTTTTTCGCCCTCTATGACGACGCCTTTCGCACCCGGCCCGGCTTCCCCAACTGGAGCAAAGAAGCCTGGGTGGCCGCCTTCACCGGCGGGGACGCCTTTCGCCCCGATCTTTCCCTGCTGGCCAGCGTGGACGGCGTGGATGTGGGCTACGCGCTGACCCACACAGAAGAAGTGGCGGGGGAGAATGCGGCCTGGGTCGTGCAGATGGGTGTGCGTCCTGAATGGCGGCGCAAGGGGATCGCCGGCGCGCTGCTGGCCTCGCTCATGCAGCGCTACCTGCTCGCCGACGTCTCCGCGGTCTGGCTGGGCGTGGGCGCGGATAACCCGGAAGCGGCCAAGCTCTACCGGCGCATGGGGTTTGAGACGGTCAGGCGGCGGGTAGAGTATGGGAAGGCGTGAGACGTGAAGGCGTAAAATGGGAAGACATGAAAATATACGGGGTGGTTGAGGACCTTCCGGGATGGCTCGCAGCCCCCGTGGCGCTGGATGGCGGTATGAACGTCTTTCTGGAGGATGACGTAATTCCGATGAAATGCGTCACTCCCACTCTGCCGGAATTGGGGCGAATGTGATATATTTAACGGGTGCGTTTGTCATTGTCGACGCGCTTTGCGCGTCGTGATTCTATCGATTTCTCGCAAAATAAAAGGAGACCCAATCAGCATGTCCACACTAAAAGAGATGATCCCGGCCGGCGTTATCACCGGCGACCAGGTGCAGGAAGTGTTCGCCTACGCTAAGCAGCATGGCTTCGCCCTGCCGGCGGTCAACACCATCGGCAGCGACAGCATCAACGCGGCCATGGAGACGGCCCGGGACGTCAACTCGCCCATCATCATCCAGTTCTCCAACGGCGGGGCCCACTTCATGGCCGGCAAGGGCCTGAGCAACGACGGCCAGCAGGCCGCCATCGCCGGCGCGATCGCGGCCGCACACCACGTCCATGACCTGGCCGAGCTCTACGGCATCCGCGTCATGCTCCACACTGACCATTGCGCGCGCAAGCTGTTGCCCTGGGTGGACGGTCTGCTGGATGCGGGCGAGGAGTACTACAAAGTCCACGGCAAGCCCCTCTACAGCTCTCACATGATCGACCTGTCGGTGGAATCGCTGGAAGAGAACGTGGAGACCTGTAAGCGCTACCTGGACCGCATGAGCAAGATCGACATGACCCTGGAGATCGAGTTGGGCGTCACCGGCGGCGAAGAGGACGGCGTGGACCACTCCGGCGTGGACTCCTCCCGCCTCTACACCCAGCCTGAGGACGTGGCCTACGCCTACGAAGAGCTGATGAAGGTCAGCCCTCGCTTCACCATCGCCGCGGCCTTCGGCAACGTTCACGGCGTCTACAAGCCCGGCAACGTCAAGCTGAGCCCCATCATCCTCCACAATTGCCAGGAATACGTCCAGGAGAAGTTTGGCCTGGAAGAGAAGCCCCTCAGCTTCGTCTTCCACGGCGGCTCCGGCTCCCTGCCCGAAGAGATCAAGGAGGCGGTCTCCTATGGTGTGGTCAAGATGAACCTGGACACCGATATGCAGTGGGCGTTCTGGGATGGCGTTCGCAATTACTACGTGGCCAACGAGGGCTATCTCCAGACCCAGATCGGCAACCCGGACGATCCGGAAGGCCCGAACAAGAAGAAGTATGATCCCCGCCAATGGCTGCGCCAGGGCGAGCTGGCCTTCAAAGCCCGTCTGACCAAGGCCTTCGAAGAGTTGAACAACGTCAATACGTTGGGCTAAACGATTTTTACCCGCCAATAGAACGCGGATTGGGCGGATCGACGCGGATTTAAAAAAATCCGTGAAAATCCGTCCAATCCGCTCAATCCGCGTTCTATTGGCGGCGTCTCCACGAGGACGCGAGCCATGTCATCCACCATCCTTTCTTCTGTCCCCGCCTTCTCTGCCGACGACGCCCGGGGCCTGCTGGTGCGGCTCTACAGCATCCAGGCCGAGGCCGTCGCGCCCCTGCCCTCCGAGCGGGACCAGAACTTCGCGGTCACCACCGAGGAAGGTGAGCCGTTTGTGCTCAAGATCGCCAACCGGGCCGAGAACCCCGCGTTCCTGGACTGCCAGAACCGGGCCATGATGCACATTCACGCCCGTCTGCGCCCCCCTGTGAACGCGCCCGTCTGCCCCCTGGTCGCGCCCACGCCCGATGGCGAGTACATGCCCCTGGTCCGGGGCGAGGACGGCGAATCCTATATCGTGCGCCTGCTGACCTATGTCCCGGGCGCGCCCCTGGCCGAGGTCAAGCCCCACAGCGCCCATCTGTTGACCAGCCTGGGCGAATTGCTGGGCCGGCTGGATACAGCTCTGGCCGACTTCGACCACCCCGCGGTCCGCCATGATCTGCACTGGGACCTGCATCAAGCCGGCCGGGTGGTGGAAGAACATCTCCACCGGCTGGACCCCGACCAGCAGGCCGTCATCGAGCCCATTCTGGCCCATTTCCGCGCGCAGACCGAGCCCCTCCTGGCCCAGGTGCGCACCGGCGTGATCCACGGCGACGCCAACGACTACAACGTGCTCGTTGGCCCGGACGGTCCCTGGGAGCTGATGGCCACAGGCGTGATCGATTTCGGTGATATGGTTCACAGCTATCTGGTGGGCGAGGCGGCCATCGCCGGGGCCTACGCCATGCTGGGCAAGCGCGACCCGCTGGCGGCTGCGGCCCGGGTGGTGGCGGGCTATCACAGCGCCAACCCGCTGACCGAGATCGAACTGCGCGTTCTCTACGACCTGATGCGCATGCGCCTGGCCATGAGCGTCTGCATCGCAGCCTGGCAGACCGAGCAGGTTCCGGACAACGACTACCTCTCCATCTCCCAGCCGGCCATCTGGGCGCTGCTGGCCCGGCTGGAGGGCGTTCATCCCAACCTGGCCCACTACGCCTTCCGTCAGGCGTGCGGACTGACGCCCGTCCCCCATGAGGCCCAGGTTCTGGGCTGGCTGGCGGGCAACCAGGACAAACTCCACCCGGTTGTGGATCGTGACCTGGCCAAGGGCGATCTCCATCCCCTGGACCTGAGCGTGGGCAGCCTCCAACTCCCCGGGGAGATGGCCTTCTCGTCATTGGGCGGGCTGCCCGGGGCGCTTTTTGGACTGGTGGAAGCCGGCCGGGAGGGGGCGAGCATCGGTCGCTATGGTGAGCAGCGCCTGGTCTACACGGCTCCTGAATTCCAGGTGGAGACGGACGAACAGCCGGAGCGGCGAACGGTGCACCTGGGCGTGGACCTCTTCCTGCCGCCCAATTCGTCCGTCTACGCGCCCCTGGACGGCGTGGTCCACTCGCTGGTCGATAACGACGCTCCCAAAGACTACGGTCCTACCGTCATTCTGGCCCACGAGACCGATGATGGCCTTTCCTTCTACACCCTCTACGGCCATCTGAGCCGGGAGTCGCTGGCTACGCTGACGCCAGGCATGGCCATTGTCGCCGGCCAGCAGATCGGGACAGTGGGCGATATGTTCGTTAACGGCGGCTGGCCGCCCCATCTCCACTTCCAACTGATTCTGGACCTGCTGGGCGAGACGGGGACCTTCCCCGGCGTGGCCGCGCCCAGTTGGCGTGATCTTTGGCGCGGGATCAGCCCTTCGCCGGCCCCGCTGCTGGGACTGGACCCCGCGGAGATCGCCTACAAGAGCCGAAGCCGGGAGCAGATCCTGGCGGAGCGCCGGGCCCATCTGGGCAAGTCCCTGAGCGTGGCCTACCGGCGGCCCTTGAAGATCGTGCGCGGCTGGCAGCAGTTCCTCTACGATGAGGAGGGACGGGCCTACCTGGACGCGGTCAACAACGTGGCTCATGTGGGCCATGCCAACCCCCGGGTGACCGCGGCCGGCCAGGCGCAGATGGCGGTGCTCAATACCAACACCCGCTACCTCCATGACAACATCATCGACTATGCCGAGGCGCTGCTGGCGACCTTCCCCGATCCGTTGAGCGTGGTCTTCTTCGTGTGCAGCGGCAGCGAGGCCAACGAGCTGGCCCTGCGTTTGGCCCGCACCTACACCGGTCGCCAGGACATTATCATGGTGGACGGGGCCTATCACGGCAACACCCAGGCGTTGGTTGACATAAGCCCATACAAACACAACGGACCTGGCGGCCAGGGCGCGCCGGACTGGGCCCGCGCGGTCCCCATGCCCGATCCCTACCGGGGTCCCTACAAGGGCTACGGCGCGACCACCGGCTCCCTCTACGCCACCCACGTGGGGCGGGTCATCGCGGAACTGGGCGCGGAGGGACGGCAGCCGGCTGCGTTCATTGCCGAGCCGCTGTTGGGCTGTGGCGGCCAGATCGTGTTGCCGGCCGGCTATCTCTCCGCGGCCTATGAGCAGGTGCGCGCGGTGGGGGGCGTCTGTATCGCCGACGAGGTGCAGGTGGGCTTTGGCCGGGTGGGGAGCCACTTCTGGGGCTTCGAGACCCAGGGCGTGATCCCGGACATTGTCACCCTGGGCAAGCCCATGGGCAACGGCCATCCCCTGGCCGCGGTGGTGACTACGCCGGCCATCGCCGACGCCTTCGCCAACGGCATGGAGTACTTCAACACCTTTGGCGGCAACCCGGTCTCCTGCGCCATGGGCCAGGCCGTGCTGGACGAGATTCGGGACCAGGGCTTACAGGAGAACGCGCGGCAGGTAGGCGATCGTCTGCTGGCCGGCCTGGGGGACCTCATGGAGCGCCATCCCCTGATCGGCGACGTGCGCGGGTTGGGGTTGTTCGTGGGCGTGGAGTTGGTGCTGGACCGGGAGGACCTGGAGCCTGCGCCCGCTCACGCCGCCTACATCGCCAACCGCATGCGCGACCACGGCGTGCTGATCAGCACCGACGGCCCGCTACACAACGTGCTCAAGATCAAGCCGCCCATCATCTTCACCGAAGCGGACGCGGACCGTCTGGTCTCCGTGCTGGACGAGGTGCTGGGAGAGGAGCGGGTGTTGGTTGGATGAGAGGGTGACGAGGGATTGCGTCGTCATATTTATGTTGAGCATTTGGCCTGGCTAGGCGCGATGAGCATAGGTTGACGCATCCGGTGTGACATGGTATGATCATGTACATGGTGCGAAGTGCATGTACATGATCGAGGGCAAGATAAAAATGATTGAAGTCTCAGCCACAAAACTGCGAAATAATTTATTCGACTATTTGGACAAGGTGTCGGGAGGCGAAACGATCATCATTCGTCGCAACAACCACGAAGTCGCCCGCTTGGTTCCGACCCAACAGAAAGATTGGCGGGAAAAGATGCGCATCAAACCCAAACTCCTGGTCGCTCCCGAACTGCTGGTGCAGCCCATGGAGGACGTTTGGGAGGATTACACTTGAACAGACCCCGCTATCTTTTCGACACCCATGCTTTGATATTCTGGGTGAACAAGGAGTCGGTCTCTGAAGAGTTCATCCGCTTTTTTGACAAGCAGGAGCGGCAAGGAACGCTCTATGTCTCCTCGATCTCTTTTTGGGAGATCGCCTTTTTGGTCAAAAAGAGAAGACTGGAGATGGCCGATATTCATGGCTGGAAGAACGACCTGCTCAGCAACACGAATATCCGCGTGCTTGATCCCACCGCCGCAGAAATGATTGATTCCACACTGCTGCCGGACCATCACGCCGACCCCTTCGATCGTCTGTTGATCGCCCAGGCCCGCTCTGGAGGTTTCCGCTTGGTGACGAAAGATCGCTACATTCAGGCATACAACGTACAGTCTTTTTGGGTGTGACGCCGCCCGTTCGCCAAGCAGGAATAAAATCCTCTCCAACCCGTCCTGTCATCCCATTCGCTCATGGATGAACGCTTCGCGCGTGGATGCGAGCATGAAGCGGTTGGTGCGCTTCTGGTTCCCCAGGGTGTCGAAGGGTTTGGGACCGTAGTCATGACCGGGATAGATGACCGTCTCATCGGGCAGCCTCATGAGCCGGCCGTGGATGCTCTCGTACATCGCGTCCACGTCCGAGTCGGGCAGGTCGCAGCGCCCGCAGCCGTCGATGAAGAGGGTGTCGCCGGCGATGAGGATGTTGTCGTGGAGGAAGCAGAGGCCGTCAGGCGAGTGGCCGGGCGTGTGCAGCGCGGTGAAGCGCACGTCACCCACGGAGACTGTGTCGCCGTCGTCCAGTTCCACCAGGATGGCTGCGGCTGGACGCCACTTGGCCGGCATCTGGCGGGAAAGATAGACGGGAACGTCGCCGACCGCGGCCAGCAGATCGGCCACCGCGTTGGTGTGATCGTAGTGGCCGTGGGTGAGCCAGATGGCCGTGATGGCGTAGCCGGCGGCCCGGGCCGCGTCGACCATGGCGGCCGCGTCCCACGCCGGGTCGATGGCCGCGGCTGTATGGGTGGCTGGGTCCCCCACCAGGTAGACGAAGTTGTCCATGGGACCCAGGGGAAGCTGTTTCAGGAAAGGGCGATCTTGTTCGCTCATATCAACTCGTTTCGTTCAGAAGGATTGGTTGTATGGACTGATATCTGAATAGAACGCTGATTAGGCGGATTGGACGGAAAGGGCAGGATTTTTCAAAAAAATCCGTGCAGATCCGCTCGATCCGGTCAACCCGCGTTCTATTCCGTCCCCGTCTGCACAGCCGCTAACAAAGGAAAGGTGAACCATGGAATATCTACACACCATGCTGCGCGTGCTGGATCTGGATCGGGCGCTCCACTTCTGGGTCGATCAACTGGGGCTGAAGGAGATTCGTCGCTACGAACGGGAGGCCGGGCGCTACACCCTGGTCTTCGTGGCCGCGAGCGAGGACGACAAGCCCATCGAGTTGACCTACAACTGGGACGAGACCGAACCTTATCCCACCGGCCGCTTCTTCGGCCATGTGGCCTACGCGGTCGACAATATCTACGAGAAATGCGCCGATCTCCAGGCTAAGGGCGTGGACATCCTGCGCCCGCCCCGGGACGGACGCATGGCCTTCATCAAGTCCCCCGACGGCCACTCGGTGGAACTCCTTCAGCGGGGCGAAGCGCTCCCCATTCAGGAGCCGTGGGCCAGCATGTCGAACCAGGGAAGCTGGTAGGAGGTATGACAAGATGACGGGATGAGGGGGTGACAGGATGACAAGGTGAGGGGGTGACAGGATGACAAGGTGAGGGGGTGACCGTCATCTTGTCATCTTATCACCCTGTCATCCTGTCACGCCACCATCTCCTTCAACTCCCCATTCTGATACATCTCCATGGCGATGTCGTAGCCGCCGACGAGTTCGCCGTCGATATAGAGCTGGGGGATGGTGGGCCAGTCGGAGTAGTCCTTGATGGCCTGGCGCAGGACGTCGTCCTCCAGCACGTTGCGGGTTTCGTAGGTCGCGCCCAGCGCGTCCAGGATTTGGACCACGCGCGCCGAGAAGCCGCACATGGGGAAGTCCCGGTCGCCCTTCATGTAGAGCATCACCCGATTGTTCTTCACGTCCTGGTCGATCTGGGCCAGGGTTTCTTCATAACTTGCCATGTCTCATATCCTCCTTGGTTTCGGTTAATAGAACGCGGATTCTGCGGATTGGGCGGATCTTCACGGATTTTTTTCAAAAAATCCAGCCTTTTCAGCCCAATCCGCAGAATCCGCGTTCTATTCATCTTTTCATACGTCCAGCGTTACATTGTAGCGCGCCTGCTGTTGCGCCCACTTTTCGGGGGTGAAGGTCTTGAGGGAGAGGGCGTGGACCGTGTCGCTGCTGAACTCCTCCTTGAGCGCGTTGAGGACCAGCCGGTGTTGCTTCACTAGCGAGAGGCCCTCGAACGCGGGGCTGATCACGATGGCTTCGAAGTGATGGCCGTCCCGGTTCGGGTCCAGCACCGCGACCTGGGCGTCGGGGATGGCCTTCAGAATGGCCTCTCGAATCGTTTCTTCCATGTCATCTCTTCCTGTGATTCATCGATAGCGGCTGTACGGCGGAGAGAAGATAGAACGCGGATTTTTCGGATTGAGCGGATTCACACGGATTTTTCTAAAAAATCCGTGTGAATCCGCTCAATCTGCGTCATCCGCGTTCTATCCCATCTTCGCCACCCCGCCATCGTCGTTTTCATCGGTTTGCGTGTGGCCTGGAGGTCAGGGATAGAGTATACTATTCTCCGCGTAAAATGTTGTAGGCTGACTCCCAGTTCATGAAAAGAGTGACCCATTATGGCCCTTAGCATCGGCATCGTTGGTCTGCCCAACGTGGGCAAGAGCACTGTCTTCAACGCCCTGACCCAGGCCCAGCACGCGGAGGCCGCCAACTACCCCTTCTGCACCATCGAACCCAACAAGGCCATCGTCGCCGTGCCCGACCCGCGGCTGGACCAACTGGCCGGCCTGGTGGAGCATGACAGCGTCACCCATGCGGCCATCGAATTTGTGGACATCGCCGGCCTGGTGCGCGGGGCCAGCCAGGGCGAGGGGTTAGGAAACCAGTTCCTGGGCCACATCCGCGACGTGACCGCCCTCGCCCACGTGGTGCGCTGCTTCGACGATGACAACGTGATCCACGTCCAGGCCCGCCCCCAGCCCCGGGAGGACATCGAAGTGGTGGCCTATGAGCTGATGATGGCCGACCTCCAGCAGATCGAGAACAAGCTGGAGAAGCTGGCCCGCCAGGCCAAGGGCGACAAAAAATTGGTTCCCGTGCTGGAACTGGCCCGGAAGCTTCAGGCCATGCTGGCCCGGGGCGAGCCGGTCTCTGCCTATCCCCACCCGGAGAGCGACGCCTTCCAGACCCTCAACCATGAGATGCGTTTTCTCAGCGCCAAGCCCGTCATCTACGTGGCCAACGTAGACGAGGAGGGCCTGGGGGAGGACAATGACTACGTGCGCGAGGTGCGGGCCGTGGCCGCGGAGCAGGGCGCGACCGTGGTCAAGGTCAGCGCCCGCTTTGAGGAGGAGATGATCGGCATGAGCGACGAGGAGCGGCATGAGTTCCTGGCCATGGCCGGCGCGGAGGAGAGCGGGCTGGAGCAGTTGATCCGCAAGGGCTTCGAGACCCTGGGCCTGATCAGCTTCTTCACCACCGACTCGCGCATGCTGCGGGCCTGGAACATCCCCCGGGGAGCCACTGCACCCCAGGCCGCCGGCGCCATCCACACCGACTTCGAGCGCGGCTTCATCCGCGCCGAGGTCATTCATTTCGACGACTTCATCGCTTGCGGCAGCGAAGCCGCGGCCAAGAGCGCCGGCCTCGTCCACATCGAAGGCAAGGAGTACGTAGTCCAGGACGCGGACGTCATCCACTTTCGCTTCAACGTGTAGATTCTCTCTTTGATGTCAAGTCCCTAATTGACGAAATGTGAGAGCAAACGGATAAAGAACAAAGGTTTAGATTACATAACGCATAGGTCATCAGGCAGGCATCGCCAACGCCGGGTCAAAGGGACG
>JAJRVT010000235.1 GCA_024277175.1 Chloroflexota bacterium
CTGAGGGATGAGATGGGTGGCGTGGAAGACGCCCATGTGACCGCTGGCGCAGACCCGCTCCCCAAAGCGCTGGACCTGATCGGGCATGGCCCGGGGGCTCCAGAGCAGGGTGGGCACGGGATGCCAGCTATGCTTGCGCAGCTTGGCCGGCGTGCTGTGGTCGCCGGTCACGATCAGCGCGCCCGGTTCCAGGGCCAGGATGCGGGGGATGAGTTTGTCCACCACTTCGATTTCATGCACCTTGGCGTCGAAGTTGCCGTCCTCGCCATAGCTGTCGGTTTTCTTGATGTGGACGAAGAAGAAGTCATAATCGCCCCAATGCTGCTCCAGGGCGTCGATCTCATGGTTGGGGCGGTCGCCTTCGAATTGGACGATTTCCATGCCCACCAACTGGGCCACGCCCTTGTACATGGGATAGACCGCGATGGCCCCGGCTTTCAGCCCATAGATCTCCGGGAACTGGGGCAGACCCGGGTCCTTGGCCAGGCCGCGCAGGTTCAGGCTGTTGGCCCGGGGTTCATCGACCAGAACCGCGCGCGCGGCCTCCACCCATTTGTTGACCAAGGCCGCGGTCTGTTCGCCTTCGGGCGTGCCGCTCTCGTCTCGCACCGGCAGGGGCTTCTTACCCGTCTGCAGGGGATCGGTCTCTGTCAGTTCGCCGCCCAGCCCTTCGCCGCGGATGACCAGCACGAAGCGGTGCTCTTTCACCGGCTTGACGAAGACCTCATAGCCGGGCAGGATGTCGCCTGTGGCCTCCTGGAGCTTGGCGGTCAGGCGGATGCACTCCTCGGTGGGAATGCGCCCGGCCCGGCGGTCGGTGATGACGCCATCGGCGTCGGCGCTGGCGAAGTTACCCCTGGCCGCCAGGTCGTTGGGACCCAGATCAAAGCCGATGCCCAGAGCCTCCAACACGCCGCGGCCGATCTCATAATGGACGGGATCGTAGCTGAAGAGACTCAGGTGGGCGGGGCCGCTGCCCGGCTCGATTCCTTCGCGGATGGGAATGCTCAGGCCGGTCATTCCCTCGGCGGCCAGACGGTCTAAATTGGGCGTATTGGCCGCCTCCAGTTCCGTCATCCCGCCAGCTTCCATGGGCAGTCCGCCCAAGCCATCCAGCACCAACAGGACGATCTTGTCGCCATCCTTGTGCAGTTCGCGCATCAGCTTATATTCAGTGAATACAGACATGGGATTGCCTCTTTATCTTTGTGTCGCGTTTTCTCAATGTCCTGGGGCAAAGCGCCCGAGGTCTCCCCAAAAATCTCTGCGATCCGCTGCGTCTCCTCAAGAAGTGGAGACGCTTTGTGTCCACAAAAAACAGCCGGGCCAGCAGTCGCCAGGCCCGACTGTTCTTTTATTACATAGACTTGACCGCTTTACCTGGCGTCCAACGTCATTTCAGTCTTCGGATCGAAGATATGGGCATTGGCCATGTTGATGGCCAGTTCGATATCGTCGCCCATACTCACCCGGACGCGGGGATCGACCCGGGCGATGAACTGCTTATTGTCCTTGGTCAACAGATAGAGGAAGATTTCGTTACCCATCAACTCGGTCACATCCACCTTGGCGACGACGTCCGATTCCAGGATGTCGGGCGGGGTGAACTGTTTGGAGTGGATGTCCTCAGGGCGGATGCCGAAGATAACTTCGCGCCCCTTGTGCGGACGCCATTCCTCCGCCTTTTTCTCGGGGACCTCCAGACGGAAGCCGCCGGCGTGGATTTCCAGTTTGCCGTCGCTTTCGACCAGGGTGGCGTCAAAGAAGTTCATGCTGGGGCTGCCGATGAAACCGGCTACGAAGACATTGGTGGGATAATCATACAGATGCTGCGGCGAGTCGATCTGTTGCAGGATGCCGTCCTTCATCACCGCGATGCGGGTGGCCATGGTCATGGCCTCCACCTGATCATGGGTCACATAGATGAATGTGGTCGCCAGATCGTGGTGCAACTTGGTGAGCTGGGAGCGAGTCTGCACGCGCAGTTTGGCGTCCAGGTTGGAAAGTGGCTCATCGAAGAGGAAGACGGCCGGCTGGCGCACGATCGCGCGCCCCACAGCCACGCGCTGGCGCTGACCGCCGGAAAGCTGCTTCGGTTTGCGATCCAGCAGATGGCCGATGTCGAGGATGTCGGCGGCGTGCTTCACCCGTTGTTCAATCTCGGATTTGGGCGTTTTGCGCAACTTGAGGCCAAAGGCCATGTTGTCGAAGACGCTCATATGGGGATAGAGGGCGTAGCTTTGGAAGACCATGGCGATGTACCGATCCTTGGGCGGAACGTCATTGACGACCCGATCGCCGATGAGGATGTTGCCTTCACTGATTTCTTCAAGCCCTGCAAGCAGACGTAAGCTGGTGGTTTTGCCGCAACCGGAGGGGCCTACAAAGACCAAAAACTCCTTGTCGGCAATCTCGATGCTCAGGTCGTTGACCGCGACGACATCTCCAAAACGCTTGTACACATGATCGAAGGTTACACTTGCCATTTGGTTTTTCTCCTTTGGGTCGAACAGAAAATTGATTTGATTTTTGTTTCCGTCGTAGAGGAGTCCTACGCGGCACAGTATAACACAAAATAAAATGGATGCGCAACCACAGAAAATTATGCGTTTGGGGCCTGTGCGACCCCCAGTTCAGGCGAGCGCGTTATCACCGCCCTTTCGTTGCGCATCAAGATATTTATGTTTTTTTTATGGTTGGCGGTTATCTTTTTATGAGATGTTCTGATTTAGCCGATACATTGTAAGGTATCTCACTTTGACGCCGGTATATGCGCACATGTGAATTATTTGGGGCGTTTTCAGACGACGCCATCCAGGAAAAGGAGGTGAATGGACAGGATTTTGATGTAATTCTTCAGATCGGCAATGGCTGTATCACCCGACGACGCCGGCGGATGATTGGCCCGGTGATTCGGGTGAATTTCGTTCAAACGCACGCGTAATCCATTAGCACTCACTTGCAAGGAGAATTCTGAGATGAATCGAAAATCCCTGTTTTTACTCACCCTTGTGGCCGCTTTTGCTTTGCTCCTGGCCGCCTGCGCAGGAGGCGCGCCTGCGCCCGCTGCGGGCGGCGAAGAGTCTGCCCAGGCTCCGGCGGCTGGAGAAGCCGCAGCCGCTGAAGGCGGCGCTCAGGAAGTCGTCATCGGCTTCACCGCTTCGCAGACCGGCAAGTATAACGTAGAATCCGATCGCCAGACCACCGGCTTGCAGATGTGGATGGACGACGTCAACAACGCCGGCGGCATCACCCTCGGCGACGGCACGGTGCTCACCTTTAAAGCCGTCTCCTACGATGACGAATCCAACAAAGACCGGGTCCAGGAACTCTACACCCGCTTGGCCACTGAAGACAACGCCGACTTCCTTATCAGCCCTTATTCCAGCGGGTTGACTGCGGCCGCCGCCGTCATCGCCGAGCAATATGGCAAACCCATGATCACTACGGGCGCGGCCTCGGACGCCACCTACAAGCAGGGGTACACCCAGGTCTACCAGGCGTACACCCCTGCCAGCCGCTATCTGACTAGCGCGGTGGACATGCTGACCGCTCTGGATCCCGAGGCCAAGAAGATCGCCATTGTCTACGAAAACTCCAAGTTCTCCACCGGTGTGGCTGAAGCCGCCCAGGCCTACGCCCAGGAAAAAGGCTATGACGTGGTCCTCTTCGAAGGCTACGATCCGGACACCAAAGACTTCAACGCCTTCATCAACAAGATCGAGGCGGCCAAGCCCGACGCCATCATGGGCGGCGGGCACTTCCAGGACGGCAGCACATTCGCGCGTCAACTGAACGAAAAGGGCGTCGACGTCAAAGCCGTCACCCTGTTGGTGGCACCGCCCGAACCCACCTTTGCGGAACTGGGTGACGCCGCGCTCGGCGTCACCGGTCCCAGTCAGTGGGAGCCGGCGGCCAAGTATTCGGAAGAAGCGGCCCAAGAAGCCGGCCTGGAGTGGTTCGGCCCCTCCAGCGATGAATTCACCAGCGCCTATGAGTCCGCCAAGGGCGAGGCCCCTTCCTATCATGCGGCCGGCGGTTATGCGGCTGGCCTGCTGCTACAGAAGGCCATTCAGGACGCCGATTCGGTTGACCCCGCCAAGGTCAAGGAAGCCCTCGACAATCTGGATGTGATGATCTTCTTCGGCCACGAAAAATTCGACACATCGGAAGAGTCTCACGGCCTTCAGGTTGGCCATGACATGATTATCATCCAGTGGCAGAAGGATGACAGCGGCAATCTGGTGAAGCAGGTGGTGTGGCCGCCCGCGGGCGCCACCGCCGACCCGATCTACCCGATTCCCTGATCCCGATTTGATAGAACGCGGATTGTACGGATTGGGCTGACACTCACGGATTTTTAAAGGAAATCCGTGAGGATCCGTTAAATCTGCACAATCCGCGTTCTATTCGCAACCACACCTGCGCTGCATCAGCACACCTGGAGAATTCTTATGGGAGAAGTCCTCATCACATCGGCGCTTGATGGACTCCTCATCGGCGTCATTTACGGGCTGGCGGCCATGGGGCTGACACTCATCTTTGGCGTGATGGATGTCATCAACCTGGCCCACGGCCCGTTGATCGCCGTCGGCATGTTCGGCGTCTATCTGCTTTTCACGTTCCTGGGGATCAACCCCTTTGTGGCTTTACTGATCATGGCCGTTATTGGGCTGCTACTGGGGTTTTTCATCTACTTCGTGGCGGTGAATCGAGTCATCGACGCCCCACCCCTGTCCAGCCTGCTTTCCACGTTTTCCGTCAATATGATGATCATCGGCGTGGGCACGGCCCTGCTGACCACGTCATCGTACAATGTGGAATATAGCTTGGGGTCCTTCGAGTTCGGTTTCTTCCGCGTGCCAGGGGCCCGGCTCATGGCGGCGCTGGCCGCATTGGTCGTCACCGGGCTACTCTATCTCTTTATGTATCGCACCCGGCCCGGCAAGTACATCCGCGCGGTCGCGGACAATCGGGCCTCGGCCGAGTTGATGGGCATCCCGTCGACGCGCATCCTAGCCCTGGCGTTCGGCATTGGCGTCATGCTGGCCGTAGTCGCCGGCGGTCTCATCGCCACCATCCTGCCAATCAACATCCTGGCCGGCGGTTCTTTCGAACTCAAAAGCTTTGTCATCGTCGTCCTGGGCGGGTTGGGGAATCCGCTGGGCGCTCTGTTTGGCGGCCTCATTCTGGGACTCATCGAGGGGTTGGTGCCGGTCGTGATGAAAACCACCTGGGTGCCGGTCATCGAGTACGCACTCTTTGTCCTTATCCTGCTGGTCCGCCCACAAGGTCTGATGGGGGCGAAAAAATGAAACGACTTCGATTTCCCGGTCTCTGGATTACCCTCATTCTCGTCATCGGTGTGGGAATCATTCCCGCCATCAACGGCAGCGCAAGCCTGCGCGAGTCCATGTTCACGATTCTGATGTCGGTGGCCCTGGCGTCCAGCCTGAACATTATCCTGGGCTACACTGGCTATGTCAGCTTCGGCCATATCGTTTTCTTCGGCGTGGGCGGCTACCTGGGGTTTTACGTCATTTCCCAACACGGCTGGAACATCCTCCCGGCCATGTTGGTGGGCGGCCTCTCCGCGGCCATCCTGGCCTTTCTGCTGGGGGCCACCGTCCTGCGACTGCGAGGCGCTTACTTCGCGCTGGCCACCATCGGCATCAACGAAGCCATGCGCGCGCTGGTGATCAACATCCCCATCCTGGGCGGCCCGGTGGGCATGGAGATGCACTTCTCCGAATATAAGAAGTATGGCGGCCCCATGCAGGCCCTGTGGATGGTCTACTGGAGCGTGCTGATCGTCACCGTGTTGACGATTGTCGTCAGCTACTATGTGAAGAAGTCCAAGTTTGGTCTGGGCCTGATGGCCATTCGGGAGGACGAGGACGCGGCCGAAGTCATGGGCGTGGTCGCACCCCGGGCCAAAACCTGGGCCTATGTGCTTTCCGCTATTTTCCCCGGCATCATCGGCGTGCTCTTCTTCTTTAAGAATGGCAACATCGAGCCGGGGGACGCCTTCCGCCTCCAATTCTCCATCGAGCTCATCGTCATGGTCATGCTGGGCGGCGCGGGCACGGTGCTGGGCCCAGTGATCGGCTCCGGCATCTATCAGCAGTTGCGCAAGGTGTTGCTGACCAGTCCGATCTTCAAAAACATCCAACTGGCGGTGGCGGGCTTCCTGCTCTTGCTCATCATCTTGTTCATTCCCTCAGGAGCCGTCGGTTGGCTGCGCTCTAAATCGGTCAAATTGCGGAGGGTGCTGGAATGATTCTACAAGTTCAACACGTCACCAAACGTTTTGGCGGTTTGACCGCGGTCAACGACGTCACCTTCGATCTGCCCAAAGGCCAAATTTTGGGCCTGATCGGCCCCAACGGCGCGGGGAAGACCACCCTCTTCAACTGTATCAACGGCGTCTATTCACCCACCGAGGGGAAGATCATTTTCAACGGCAAAGATATCACCGGCTCGCCCACCTACAAAGCCGCGGCCCTGGGGCTTTCCCGGACCCACCAGATCGTCCGTCCTCTGAATGAACTCTCGGTGGAACAAAACGTGGTCGTGGGCGCCTGCTATGGGCGCGAGAAGCTGGGGCTGCGCAAGGCGACCGCGGTGGCCGATGAAATCATGGAGTTCGTGGGCATTCGCGAACGGGCGGACCAACTGGCCAGTAGCCTCAACGTGGCCCAGAAAAAACGACTGGAAATGGCCCGCGCACTGGCGGCCAGGCCCTATCTGTTGCTGTTGGATGAGGTGCTGGCCGGCCTGAACACGGCCGAAGTCAGTTCCATGTTGGATACCATCCGCAACATTCGCGAACGGGGCGTCACCATCATCATGATCGAACATATCATGCACGCGGTCATGAGCCTCTCCGACCGCATCATCGTCCTCAACTATGGCGAATTGATCGCGGCGGGGACCCCCGACGAAGTCTCTCAGAACCCGGAGGTCATCGAAGCCTACCTAGGCGATCCGGGGCTTGCGGCCCAACTGCTAGAAGAGGAGAGAGCGTAATTATGGCCCTATTGGAAGTTCATGACGTCAATTCTGGCTATGGCGAACTGCAGATCCTGTGGGACGCCAGCATGAGCCTGGAGCCGGGACAACTCACCACCCTGGTCGGCTCTAATGGCTCTGGAAAGACGACCCTTCTGCGCACCATCATGGGCCAACTCAAGCCCTGGTCCGGCAGCGTGATCTTCGACGGCGAGGACGTCAGCAAACTGCCGCCCTACACCAAGGCTGATCTGGGCCTGATCATGGTGCCCGAGGGCCGTCAACTCTTCTCGAGCATGTCGGTGCGCGAAAACTTGGAAATGGGGGCAACGCCCAAACGCGCTCGCGCGCACATGGCCCAGAACCTAGAGCGGATTTTCGACATCTTCCCCCGCCTGGCCGAACGGGCCGACCAGAAGGCGGGCACCATGAGCGGCGGCGAACAGCAGATGCTGGCCGTCGCCCGGGGCATTATGTCGGAGCCGCGGATTCTGATGGTGGATGAGCTTTCCCTGGGGTTGGCCCCCGTGCTCACCCTGGATCTGTTTATGGCGCTGCGTAAACTGCGCAACGAAGGGTTGACCATTCTGCTGGTGGAGCAGAACGTGCGCATGGCGCTCAAAGTGAGCGATTACGCCTATGTATTCAATGAAGGGCGGGTGAACCTGTCCGGTCCGTCCAGTGAAGTGGAAAACAACGAAGAAGTGCGGCGGGCGTATCTGGGCATCTGAGCGCCCGACGTTGCAAGAAATCGAGTTTTTGTCAAAAACTCGGTTTCTCCTCATCTGATTGAGGCGTTAAATCGGTTCCTCCTTTCGCAAGGGCGCATCCGCAAGGGCTGGATCGGGGTGGTCACCATGAACGAGTGGCTTTCCAGATCCTTGCGGATGCGCTCTCTTTTCGCGCGTTCTATTGCTGTTACGCCAATACCGCTTCCTCCAGCCCGGCGGCCTGGCGCAGAATCTCGGCGCGGCTGGTCTCTTCCCAAGGCAGGGCGATGTCATCGCGGCCAAAATGGCCGTAGGCCGCGGTCTGGCGGTAGATGGGCCGACGCAGGTCCAGATCGTGGATGATGGCGCCGGGGCGCAGGTCGAAGTTCTCCTCCACCAGTTCGGCGATGCGTGCGTCGCTGATGTGACCGGTGCCGAAGGTTTCTACGTTGATGCTCAGCGGGCGAGCCACGCCGATGGCGTAGGCGAGCTGGATCTCGCAGCGGCTGGCGATGCCCGCGGCCACGATGTTCTTGGCCACCCAGCGCGCGGCGTAGGCTGCGCTGCGGTCCACTTTGGTGCAGTCTTTACCGCTGAACGCGCCGCCGCCGTGGCGGCCCATGCCGCCATAGGTGTCGACGATGATCTTGCGGCCGGTCAGGCCGGCGTCACCCATGGGACCGCCAACCACAAAGCGGCCGGTGGGGTTGGTGAAGATCAGCAGGTCTTTGTCCACCAGTTCCGCGGGTAAAATCGGGTCGATGACGTTCTCGATCAGGGCTTGGCGGATCTCCTCCTGGCTGATTTCGGGCGCGTGCTGGGTGCTGATGAGGACGGTGTGGATGCGCTTGGGCTTGCCGTAGGCGTACTCCACGGTGACCTGGGTTTTGCCGTCCGGGCGCAGCCAGGGGAGAATGCCCTGCTTGCGGACCTCAGTCAGGCGGCGGGCCAGCTTGTGGGCCAGATAGATGGGCATGGGCATGAGGGTGGGGGTCTCGTCACAGGCGAAACCGAACATCATCCCCTGATCGCCAGCGCCAACGGCCTCGATCTCAGCGTCGCTCATGGAGCCGCGCTTGACCTCTAGGGCCTTGTCCACGCCCATGGCGATATCAGGGCTCTGGGCGGCCACGGCCACCTGCACGCCACAGGTGTTGCCATCGAAACCCTTTTCACCGTCATCGAAGCCAATCTCGTTTACGACTGAGCGCACCAACTCGTCCATGTTGACATAGGCTGTGGTCGTGATCTCGCCCAGTAGCATCACGAAGCCGGTTTTGACCGCGGTCTCGCAGGCGACCCGGGCGTAAGGGTCCTGGGCCATGATCGCGTCTAGCACCGCGTCGCTGATCTGGTCGCACATCTTGTCCGGGTGCCCCTCAGTCACGGACTCGCTGGTGAACAGCATGCTTGGGGAAGTCATAAAGGTTGTCATTAGTCGTCTCCTCAGAGAAAAAACAGCAAATGCAAAACTCGAAGAAACCGGGTTTTTGTAAAAACCCGGTTTCTGGTCGAATCGTTACTTTTTAGGCGTCGCCCGTGCCCAACGTCCACTCGTTGAGATACGCCACCTGCTCCGGCGTCAGCGTGTCGATCTCGATGCCCATGGCCTTCAACTTCAGCGCCGCGATTTCGTTGTCGATATCGGTCGGCACATTGTAGACCTGACCCGTCAGCTTGTCCCCCTGCTTGATCATGTATTCAGCGGAGAGGGCCTGGTTGGCGAAGCTCATGTCCATGACCGCGCTGGGATGACCCTCGGCCGCGGCCAGGTTGACCAGGCGACCCTCGCCGGCCACGTAGATGCGGCGGCCGTCTTCCAGCGTGTATTCATCCAGAGAGTCGCGCACCCGGGTGATCTTAACGGCCATCTCATTGAGGGCCACCATGTTGATCTCTACATCGAAGTGACCGCTGTTGGCGAGAATGGCCCCGTCCTTCATGACCTCGAAATGGTGACGGTCGAAAACGTGCAGATCGCCGGTGGCGCTGCAAAAGATATGACCCACCTGGGCCGCTTCCTGCATGGGCATGACCAGGAAGCCATCCATGACCGCTTCCAGGGCGCGCAGGGGATCGACCTCGGTGACGATGACGTTGGCGCCCATGCCCTTGGCGCGCATGGCGATGCCGCGGCTGCACCAGCCGTAGCCGCCGACCACGAAGCGTTTGCCGGCCAGCAAGACGTTGGTGGCGCGGATGATGCCGTCGATGGTGCTCTGACCTGTGCCGTAGCGGTTGTCGAAGAGATGTTTGGTCATGGCGTCGTTGACGGCGATGACGGGGAACTTGAGCGCGCCGTCCGCGGCCATGGCCCTGAGGCGAATGACGCCGGTGGTGGTCTCCTCAGTGCCGCCGATGACGTTCTCCAGCAGGTCCGAGCGGCTGGTGTGGAGGGCGGCCACCAGGTCCATGCCATCATCCATGGTGATGTTGGGCTTGATGTCCAGGACCCGCTGCATGTGCTCGTGATACTGCTCGTTGCTCTCGCCCTTGATGGCGTAGACGGGCATCTCATAGTGGACGACCAGGGCCGCGGCCACGTCATCCTGGGTGCTCAGGGGGTTGCTGGCGCAGAGCGCGACTTCAGCGCCCCCGGCCAGGAGAACGCGCATGAGGTTGGCGGTCTCGGTGGTCACGTGCATGGCCGCAGCCACGCGGATACCCTCGAAGGGCCGCTCCCGCTGGAAACGCTCCTCCAGCAGGTCCAGCACCGGCATTTCTTTGGCCGCCCACTGCATGCGAAAACGGCCCTTGTCGGCCAAACTCAGATCGGCCACGTCGTAGGTCAATTCTTTTACGGCTGTACTCATTAGGTTGGTTGCTCCTTTTACAAAAACGCTAAGTGTATGTAGGATGTATGTTTACGAAAACAGGACGTAAGGCGTGAAACGTGAAGCGTAAAACGTAAGATGGCCGCGCATGTATTGTCCCCGCGTCTCCCGGTCTTCACGTTTTACGTTTTTACGTTTCACGCCAATCCCTTCCCAGTAGGGGCAATAGATCTCAAAGCCGAACGACTCGTACAATTGGCGCGCGCCGGCGTTGCGCTGGTCCACGTTGAGGACGATGTTGTCCACATCCCTGGCCCGCAACGCGGCGACGATGGCCTGGACGATCAGGCGGGCGTGACCTCGGCGGCGTTGATCGGGCCGGGTGTACATGTTGCCGATGGCCGCGACGCCATGGGTCCAGTCCACGATGTGGGTGCCGCCGGCCGCGGCCAGGCGTCCATCCTCCGCCACCACACCATAGAAGACGCCGTTCTCCACCTGGTAGGCGTCGAAGGCGTCGGGGGTGAAGGTCCCCCCATGCCGGTAGAGTTCCTGCAATCGGCGGCTGTCCTCCACCGTCAGGCGCACGAGCCGCGGCCCGTTCGGCGGGGCGACGTCCACATCCGCAGGCAGGGCCATGCGCCACATGGGCCGGCTGTCGGCGCTGAAGTCGAAGAGACGCCTGACTTCCGGCCAATGCTCCTCGCGCACGGTGGCGTAGATGCGCGTCGGCAACTCGATGGCGGATAGAGCCTGGGCCACGCTCGCCGCCGGGCCGAACGCATAGAGCGTCGGGATCGACAGGCCGGTGAACACCAGCGTCAGCCCTCGCCCGTCAGCGGCCACATGCCAATCGCAGTAGGGCGCAAAGGCCGGTTGCAGATCGGCCAGCGCATAGGCCGCCCAGATCGGGTCACTGTCCAGCAGCGCGCGGATGGCGGCAGAGTCAGACTGAGTCATGAACCGATCTCACCCAACCGCCAGCGGCTGCTTCAACTGATCGAGCGCCGGTTCAGGACCGAAGGCCTGCGTGTAGCGCTCGATGAACTCATCGATGGTGAAGCGGTGGGCTGTGGTGCCTACATTCTCCAGTGCATAGGCGCTACACAGCGCGCCCATCCGACCGCTGACCCGCCACGGCAGGCCGGCCATCCGCGCGGCGAAGAAGCCGGCCCGGTAGGCGTCGCCCGCCCCTGTGGGGTCGTCGATACGCTCCAGTTCGGCCACCGGCACGTCTACTTCTTCGTCACCGTGATAGATGACGCTGCCCTTCTTGCCCAGGGTCAGCACGATGGTCTCCACCTCAGCTCGCAACTCATCCAGGGTCCAGCCCGTTTTGTCCAGGATCATGGCCAGTTCGTATTCGTTGCACATGAGGAAAGTCGCGCCGGGAACGCTCTGCTTCAGGTCCTCGCCGCTCAGGCGCGCGATCTGCTGGCTGGGATCATAGGCGAAGGGGATGTCGTTGGCCTTGCATTCGATGGCGTAGTTGAGCATGGCCACGGGGTCGTTGGGGCTGATCAGGACCAGGGAGGCGTCGGTCAGCCCGCGGGAGGCCAGGCTGTGCTCCCGGGCGTGGGCCATGGCGCCGGTGTAGAAGTTCGCGATCTGATTCTGGTCCAGATCGGTGCTGACGAAGAAGGTGGCGGTCAGCTCGTCCGGGATGCGGACGATGTGGCTGGTGTCGATCCCCTGCTCCTCCAGCCAGTGGCGGTAGTCGCCAAAATCATCGCCCACCGTGGCGAAGATGACGGGGTCCGCGCCCAGCAACTTCATGGTGTAGGCGATGTTCGCGGCCACGCCGCCCCGCTCCCGGCGCATGGAATCGGCCAGGAAACTGAGGCTGAGATGCTCCAGTTGGTCGGGCAAAATGTGGTCACTGAAGCGACCGGGAAAACTCATCAGGTAGTCGTAGGCCACGGAGCCTGTAATTACAAACGACATGGGAATCCTTTCTTACAGGAAAATGGCGTGAAATGTAAAACGTGAGGTCGCCACGCATATAGCATCGCTGCAACTCATATCTTTACACTTCACGTTTTACGCTTCACGTTTTATGCTTCACGCCTCACGCACCGTCTCTTCAATCGTTCAATCGCGCCCAGTCCTTCGTCGGAACGCCAAGTCACGTCAGATTTTCGCTTTGTTCGCTGCTCAGCCAGTGCAGAAGCCCGGCGGGTGGCCTGTGCGCGACCATGCGGTCCAGCAGTGCGGCTGGGTCCTGATCCACCAGCAACAGGCCCTTGTACGCCTCGTTGACGAACCCGTGGTCGATCGCGCTTTCGACCCATTGGAGCAGCGGGTCGAAATAGCCGTCCACGTTGAGCAGGCCCACTGGTTTGGCGTGGATGCCAAGTTGCCCCCAGGTAATCATCTCGAAAAGCTCGTCCAGGGTGCCGAAGCCGCCGGGCATGGCGATAAATGCGTCTGAATGTTGGGCCATGAGGCGCTTGCGTTCGGGCATGCTCTCCACCACCATCACGCGGCCATAGGTGACGCCCGACAGATTTTTGGGTTCCAGCGCGCGGGGGATGATTCCCAGCACGTCGCGTCCACCCTCGTCCACCGCTGCGGCGATGACGCCCATCAGGCCGATGCTGCCGCCGCCGTAAACCAGGTCCAGTCCCCGATCGACCAACTCCTGTCCCAGGGCCCGGGCTGCCTGTCGATAGGCCGGCTGGGTCCCGTTACTGGAGCCGCAGAAGACGCAGACTTTTTCCAGTGAAGCCATGGGCTACGCTCCCTCCCCAATGTGGCGGGCCTGACGGCGCTCTTCCATGTGGGTCTGGCCAAGGGTCACGGCATCGCGCAGGCTTTGGGTGAAAGGCGGATAGCAGACGCCCTCTTCGGTAACGATACCGGTGAGGTAGCGGTGGGGCGTGATATCGAAGGCCGGGTTGTAGACGGGAACGCCTTCGGGTGCAATGGGCCTGTCTCCGATTTGGGTCACCTCCTCCGGGCCCCGCTCCTCGATGGGGATCTGGTCGCCGCTTTCCAGGCTGAGATCCACCGTGCTGGTGGGCGCGACGCAGTAGACGGGGATGCCGTTTTCCTGCGCGACCACGGCCAGCTTGTAGGTGCCGATCTTGTTGGCCACATCGCCGTTGGCCGCCACCCGGTCGGCGCCGAAGAGGACGGCATCCACCTTGCCGCTATACATGAGATAGCCAGCCGCGTTGTCCGCGATCAGGTGCATAGGGATTTTGGCCTGCATCAGCTCCCAGGCCGTGAGCCGCGCGCCCTGGAGCCGGGGCCGGGTCTCGTCCACCCAGACGTGGATCTTTTTCCCCTGCTCGTGACAGGCGAAGATGACGCCCAGCGCGGTGCCGAAGTCGACTGTGGCCAGGCCGCCGGTGTTGCAGTGGTGGATCACGTTGGCTCCGTCCGGGATCACGGCCGCGCCGTGGTAGCCCATGCGGCGGTTGATCTCCACGTCCTCATTGGCCAGGGCTTCGGCCTCAGCCAGCAGCGCGGTGCGGATGGCGTCCATGTCGGTCAGGGCGCTCTGCTCGATCACCTCCAGCAGGCGGGCGGTGGCCCAGGCCAGGTTGACCGCGGTGGGGCGGGCTGCGTCCAGGGTCGCCTTGGCCGCGCGCAGGTCCGCCAGCAGGCTTTCCCGATCCGTGGCCTGGCTGTGGAAGCCGGCCAGGGCCATGGCGTAGGCCGCGGCCGCGCCGATGGCCGGCGCGCCGCGCACGTACATCTCACGGATGCTGCGGGCCACGCCCTCCACGCTATCGAACTCGGCGATGGTGAACTCCGCCGGCAGCAGGCGCTGGTCGATCATCTTCACTTTGCCGTCTTCCCAGTAGACCGTGTGCATTGCGATTCTCCTGCGTATCGAAATCTGATAGAACGCGGATTGAGCTGATTGGGCTGATTTGTACGGATTTTTTAAAATCTGGCTGTTTCCGATAAATCCGCCCAATCAGCGTTCTATCCAACGCGTTCCATCAAAAAAAACGCCTGCCCGGAATTATCCAGGCAGGCGTGAGTAGATCGTGTAAATCTCATCTTCCAGGCGTCGCCGCCTGTCGGAATTAGCACCCAATCCTGGATCAGTCTCGGTGTTCTCTTTGAGTCAACGATGTTCGCTCGTTTGGGTTCGCCGCTTTCAGGCGGGCCATCCATCCTTTGCGATCAACGCTGTCTGCAACCGGAAACCGGGACTCCAGTGGGTTGCTTGGGGATCTTCGGGCCGTTCCCTCCCCCCGTTCTGGATAAGATTGTAACCAGATGTTCGGTTGTGAATCGGCTTCAAAGGCTAACACAGAGGGCCGATGGCGTCAAAATTTTCGTTGGCTCAGACTTCCAAAATCAGGGAGACGTCTATCCTATTTAGATTATCCCAGATCAGAAGATGCCCAACGCGTCCTTGGCGTCCTCGGAGAGCATGTCTGGGTTCCAGAAGGGCGTCCAGGTCAGATGGATATTGACTTCCTCCAGGTCTGGAAACGCGGTGTGCACCTCGCGCTGAACGTTGGTGATGATCTCCGGGCCAGCCGGACAGCCAGGGCTGGTCAGCGTCATGGTGATCTCTGCGGTTTCCTTGTCGGTAATCTGAATATCGTAAATCAGGCCTAAGTCGACAATATTCATCATCAGTTCCGGGTCATGAACCCGTTCTTTGATCAGGGCGCGGATATCATCCGGCGTCGGCAAACTCATGCGTCTACTCCTCTATTGTTCGTTTTCAGATAACTATTCAATAGAACGCTAGTTGAGCGGATCTTTACGGATTTTTTTGAACCCGTGAAAATCCGTTCAATCCGCGTTCTATATCGGCGACTCGACCCACACTTCGTCGCCGTCGATACGCACAGCATAGGTCTCGGTGGCTTCAAAGGCCGGGAAGCTCAACGCCGCGCCCGTGCGGATATCGAAACGCGCTCCGTGTCGCGGACATTGAACCTGACAGCCATTGACGACTTTCCCCTCCACCAGCGGCCCACCGTCATGGGTGCAGACGTCTGCGATGGCATAGAACTCGCCATCCAGATTGAAGATTGCCACCCGCTCCTCTTCGATCTCCACCAGTTTACTGCCGTTGAGCGGAATCTCATCCACCGTGGCCACTTTGACAAATTCGCTCATGAAAACGCTCCAAATGGAACGCGGATTAAGCGGATTTCACGGATTCAAAAAGAATCCGTGAAATCCGTGAAATCCGGCAAATCCGCGTTCTATTGTTTTTTCAAAACGCCAGGATTCGCTGCGCTTTTTCCAGGCTTGCACGCAGCTTGTCGATCTCCTGGCGCGTGTTGTACAAGTAAAGGCTGGCCCTGGCGCTGCCCGAAATGCCGTAATGCTCATGGAGGGGCTGCGCGCAGTGGTGGCCGGCCCGCACCGCGATGCCGTCCTGGTCCACGATCGCGGCCAGGTCGTGGTGATGGACGCCCTCCATGACGAAGGCGACCAGCCCGCCCCGTTCATCCGGACCGGGACCAAGGATACGCAATCCTTCCACCTGGCTCAATTGCTCGAAGGCGTACGCCACCAACTCGCGCTCGTGTGCGTGGACCCACTTCATGCCCACCTCGTTCAGATAGTCCACGGCCGCGCCCAGGCCGATGGCTTCGGCGATAGGCGGCGTGCCCGCTTCGAATTTATAGGGCAATGTGTTCCAGGTGCTGCGCTCCATACTCACATCCCGGATCATGTCGCCGCCGCCCAGGAAGGGGGGCATGGATTCCAGGATCTCCCGTTTGCCGTAGAGGATGCCCACGCCCGTGGGACCACACATCTTGTGGCTGCTGAAGGCCAGGAAATCCACGTCCAGCGCCTGCACGTCCACCGGCATGTGGGGGACGCTCTGCGCGCCGTCGATGAGCACCTTGGCGCCTACTGCATGCGCAGCTTCGATCAACTCCCGGGCCGGGTTGATGGTCCCCAGCACGTTGCTGACGTGGACGAAGGCGAAGAGCTTCGTGCGTGCGGTCAACAGGTCGGGTAGATGCTCCAGATCGAGCCGTCCCTGATCGGTGATGGGGACATAGCGCAGGATGAAGCCAAGCTCATCGCGCAGCATCTGCCAGGGGACGATGTTGCTGTGGTGCTCCATCTCTGTGATCAGCACCTCATCACCCGGCCCGAGGTTGGCCCGTCCCCAGGCATTGGCTACCAGGTTGACGCTTTCAGTGGTCCCCCGGGTGAAAATGATCTGTTTGTCGCTGGGGGCGTTGATAAAGCGGGCGATGCGCAGGCGAGCATTCTCGTAGGCGTTGGTCGCCTCTTCGCTTAACGTATGCGCGCCCCGGTGGACATTGGCGTTGTAGCGCCGATAGTAGTCGTCCATGGTCTCGATGACGACTGCGGGCTTCTGGCTGGTGGCCCCGCTGTCCAGGTAGACCAGATCGTTGTCGCCGATTTTGCGCGCCAATGTGGGGAAATCACGACGAATCGCCTCGACCCGCTCCATAGTTGCTACTTCCTGACTCATCCGATTGCCTTTTGTGTTTGATGCAAATCCGCGTTCCAACGAAGCCCCGTTAAACGGCCGCCCCTTCATCGCTCGATGGGCAGACGAACCCCGTTGCCCCACTCAGTCCACGAGCCATCGTAGTTACGTACATGCTGATAACCGAGTAACTGGGTGAGGACGAACCAGGTGTGGCTGCTGCGTTCGCCGATGCGACAGTAGACCACAATGTCATCGTCCGGGTTCAGCCCATGGGTTCCCTGATAGAGCATACGCAGCTCTTCAACTGACTTGAACGTTCCGTCTCTGTCCACGGCCCTCATCCAGGGGATGCTTTCCGCGCCGGGGATGTGCCCGCCTCGCAGCGCGCCCTCTTGGGGGTAGTCGGCCATGTGCAGCAACTCGCCTCGATACTCTGCCGGGCTGCGCACGTCGATCAACGCACCGCCCCGGCTGAAGTGCGCCAACACATCGTCCCGAAAAGTTCGCAGCGGGGCGTCAGTGCGTTCCTTGGCGATATAGTTCGTGGAGGGGTAGGCCGGCGCGGTTCGGGTCAACTCGCGGCCCTCGGCGCTCCACTTGGCCCGTCCGCCGTCCATGAGTCTGGCCTTCTCATGCCCAAATAACCGGAAGACCCAAAAAGCGTAGGCGGCCCACCAGTTGCTTTTATCGCCATAGAAAATGACAGTAGTGTCGTTGTCAATGCCCCGCTGACGCATCAACGCCTGGAAGCGTTCGCGATCGATATAATCGCGCACCAGCGGATCGTTCAGATCCACATGCCAGTCAATCCGAACCGCACCGGGGATATGCCCCATGGCATAGCGCAGCAAGTCCTCGTCGCTCTCCACCAGACGCACGTTCGGATCATCCAGATGCTCCGCCACCCACGCCGTGCTCACCAGCGCGTCGGGATTGGCGTATCCGCTGAATTTGTCTTCCACCGCCGCCGCCCTTCTCACCCTGATAGAACGCGGATTCCACGGATTCTCACGGATTTTTTTGAATCCGGCCCTTTTCGCCAAATCCGTGAAATCCGCGTTCTATTCTATCCACCGATTTTGCGCTCGATCACCCGCTCCAGCTTGGTGACCACGCTCTCCACAGGCACCCGATCCAACACGGCCTGGAAGAATCCCTGTACAATCATACGCTCGGCTTGGGCGCGAGTCAAACCGCGGGCCATGAGATAGAAGACGTACTCGTCCTCCACCTGGGCCGCGGTGGCGGCATGGGTGCAGCGCACGTCATCGGCCTCGATCTCCAGGCCGGGGATGCTGTCCGCGCGCGCGCCGCTATCCAGGATCAGGTTGCCGTTGCGTTGGAAGGCGTCGGTCTTCTGCGCGCCGGGCAGAACCTGGATGATACCCATGTAAACGCTGTGAGCCTTGTCCTTCAGCGCGCCGTTGAAGAGTAGGTCGCTGAAACAGTGGGGCGCACGGTGCACTTGAAGGGTCTCGTGGTCGATGTGCTGGCGTCCGGTGGGGAAGTAGATGCCTAATAATTCACCGTGACCGCCCTCGTCCAGCATTTCCAGATCCAGGAAAGCTTTGGTCAGACGGCTGCCCCAACTGACCTGGATCCAGCGCAGGTCGCTGTTTCGGCCCATGGCCGCGCGTCCGGTAAGGAAGTTCCAGGTCGAATGGTCGAAATCCTGGAGATTCATGTAGCGGACCACGCTGTTGTCGCCCACCACCAGTTCGACCACGCTGCTTTGCAGGCCGTCCTTACCGCCCAGCAGATCGTCGACGACTGTGACTTCGGCCCCCTCTTCGGCCACCAGCAAGGTGTGGTGATAGCCGCCTGCGCCGGCCGTGGCCTGGTTCAGGATCACCTGTAAGGGCAGTTCGACCCTCACGTTTCTGGGGATATAGATAAACGCGCCTGTATCCCACAGCGCCGCGTGCAGCGCGGTGAACTTATTGCTCTCAGGCTTCACGACCGTGGTCATGAAATGCTTCCGCACCAGTTCCGGGTGCTCGCGCACGGCCGTCTGCAAATCGGTGAAGATGACGCCCTTGCTCGCCAGGTCTTCGCTGGCGTCCCGGTAGAGGGGGCCGCCGTCCTGGAAGACGATGCTGGCTGCGCTCTCCATTTCATCCAGTTCATGGGTCATGACGTCGTTGAGCGCGGCCCGGCCGTTTTCAACGCCGGGCGTGGCGAAGGGCTGAAAATTCTCCAGATCGAAGCCAGTTAGTCGCGTCCGCCGCCATGATTCATCGGTAGCCTTGGGCCATTCCATCTCTTCGAACATGCGCCACGCCCGCAGACGAAGGTCGAGCATCCACGCCGGCTCATTTTTGCTTGTCGAGGCGGCGCGTACAGTATCTTCATTGAATCCGGTCACGGATTCCATCAGTTTTTCTTTGACAATTACACTCACTTCAAAGCCTCCATCATGGGATTGCGGATCGAAATAGAACACGGATTTGGCGGATTCTAGCGGATGATTTTGAAAAAATCCGTGAAAATCCGTCAAATCTGGTGAATCCGCGTTCTATTAGCCGATGCTGCCTTCCATCTGCAATTGGATCAGGCGATTCAGTTCGACGGCGTACTCCATGGGCAGTTCTTTGACCAGTGGTTCGATGAAACCGCCCACGATCATGGCCGCGGCTTCGTCCTCGCTGATGCCGCGACTCATCAGATAGAAGAGCTGCTCCTCGCCGATCTTGCTGACCGACGCCTCGTGGCCCACGCTGACCTCGTCCTCTTCGATCTCGATGTAAGGATAGGTGTCGGAGCGGCTCTCCTCATCCAGCAACAGCGCATCACAGACCACGTTGCTCTTGCTATGGTGAGCGCCCTTGGCGACCTTGAGCAGGCCCCGATAGCTGGCCCGGCCGCCGTCCTTGCTGATGGACTTGGAGACGATCTTGGAACTGGTGTAGGGCGCGGCGTGGATCACCTTGCCGCCTGTGTCCTGGTGTTGATTGTGGCCGGCAAACGCCATGGAAAGGACTTCCCCGTGGGCGCCAGGTCCCATCATGTAGACGGACGGGTATTTCATGGTCACCGTGCTGCCCAGGTTGCCGTCGACCCATTCCATGGAAGCGCCCTCTTCGACGATGCTGCGTTGGGTCACCAAATTATAGACGTCGGTGCTCCAGTTTTGGATGGTGGTGTAACGACAGCGGGCGTTCTTCTTGACAATGATCTCGATCACGCCGCTGTGGAGACTTGTGCTGGAGTAGACGGGCGCGGTGCACCCTTCCACATAATGGACGCTGGCGCCTTCTTCCACAATAATCATGGTGCGTTCGAACTGACCCATATTTTCGGTGTTGATGCGGAAGTAGGCCTGCAAGGGGATATCCACCTGTACGCCTTTGGGGATGTAGACGAAGCTGCCGCCGCTCCAGAACGCGCCGTTCAGCGCCGCGAATTTGTTGTCCGCTGCGGGAACAATCGTGGAAAAGTATTCCCGGACAATGTCTTCATGTTGTTGCAGACCGTCGTCCATGCCCAGAAAAATGATGCCCATGTCTTCCCACTGCTCGTGCAGGCTGTGGTAGACCATTTCGGATTCGTATTGGGCGCCCAGCCCGGCCAGGTACTTACGTTCGGCTTCCGGGATGCCTAGACGATCGAAAGTGTTCTTGATGTTGTCCGGGACGTCATCCCAACTTTTTTCCTGCTTCTCTGTGGGGCGCAGATAATAATAGATGTCGTCGAAATCGATGGCGCTCAGATCGGGTCCCCAGGTGGGCATGGGTTTGGAGAAGAAGATGTCCAGGGACTCGTGACGGAACTGGCGCATCCACTCCGGTTCGTTCTTGATCGACGATATTTGGTCGACCACCTCGTGATTCAGCCCTTTTTTCGCCTTGAAAACGGGCGTGACGTCGTCGCGAAAATCGTATTGATAGCCTTCTTTTACGCCTTCCAGGCTCTGCAGATCGTTTTGTGTTGCCATGTAAATTCCCCCTCGGGTTCTCCATGTCCCCCGCTTGCTTAAGGAGGTAGGTGCGGCTACAAGCCGCACGGCCTCGTTTTCCTCGCTACACTCTTGCATCTTCGAGATCATGCGGCTGCAAGCCGCACCTACGCCGGCTGCGCCTCAGCGCCAAATTCCTCTTCGACCCAGCCATAGCCCCGCTCCTCCAGCATGTGGGCCACTTCGGGACCACCGGTCTGGACAACGCGGCCATTGTAGAAAATGCTCACGTAGTCGGGCTTCACATAGTTCAGGATGCGCTGGTAGTGGGTGATGAGCAGGAAGCCTCGGTCCGGCGTGGCCAGCTTGTTGATGCCATCAGCCACCACCCGCAGGGCGTCGATGTCTAGGCCGGAGTCCGATTCGTCCAGGATGGCGAACTTGGGTTCGAGCATGGCCATCTGCAACACCTCGGTGCGCTTCTTCTCGCCGCCGGAGAAGCCATCGTTCAGGTAGCGGCGGGCGAAGCTGGGGTCCACGTTGAACTCCTTCATCTTGGCGTTGAGCTCGCGGCGGAACTCGCGCATGGGCATCAGGTTGCTGCCGATAGTCCCGTTGTTGCCGTTCTCCCGCGCACGATCGGTGTAGCCGCGCACGTTGGAGACCGCGGTGCGCAGGAAGTTGGCCACACTGACGCCTGGGACGGCCACCGGATACTGGAAGGCCAGGAAGATGCCGGCCTTGGTGCGCTCGTCGGCCTCCATATCCAGGATACTCTCGCCATCCAGGAGGATGTCGCCATCATACACTTGGTAGTGGGGATGGCCGGCGATCACATAGCCCAAGGTCGACTTGCCGGAGCCGTTCGGCCCCATCAGGGCGTGGATCTCACCGCTGCGCAGCGTCAGATTGACGCCCTTCAGAATTTTTGCTCCTTCGACGCCTGCATGCAGGTTGCGAATTTCTAATACGCTCATGGCTTACTCTGACTCCTGTGAAAATAAAGATACTTTCGAATATGACAGGCTGGATAGAACGCGGATTGAGCGGATACGCACGGATTTTTCAAAAAAATCCGTGCGTATCCGCCAAATCTGTAAAATCCGCGTTCTATCCCTCCCGACTCGTTACGATAAACGAACAGCGTCCGTCGCCGTCCACCATGCACGCGGTGAGATCGATGTTGGACCCCAGGGCCTTGCGCATCATGTCCTGATCCATTTCGCAGATCTCCCGATGCTCCTGGGCTAACTCGTGGTAGGGGCAGTTGTACGTCTGCAACATGATCTCCTCGTCCTCTCGGATGACTACATCGGCCAGCACGCCCCGCTCGTGCAGGGCAGCGGCCAACTCCTCCACCCGATCCTCTAGAATCGTGGCCCGCATGTCGGCAGCGTAGCGCTCGGCCAGACGCGAGCTCACCCGATCCAACAGAATACCGGTTCGCTCCTGGCCTTCCAGCGCGAAGAACTCCTCCAACAGCGTCATGGCCAGGTCGTCGCAATGGCAGGCGAACAGCTCGTCCGCCTTGTCGGTGAGGAGATAGGCGTGGTGGGGGCGACCTACGCCAGACGCAACCTGCCGTCGCTCCACATACCCTTCAGACTGGAGGATGGTCAGATGTCGGCGCACCGCGGTCGTCGTCAGCCCCAGCAACTCGGTCAGATCCTTGATGGTGGCCGCGTCGTGGCGCTGGAGATACTCGATGATGCGCCAGGATGGATTGTCGCGACTGCGTTTGATGCGGTGCAAGCCCATGGATTTCTTCTCGCCAGTGTGCCTTGGCTGAAACAATTTATTCAACGCCGCTGCGCCGAACCGTTGCTTGACTATATCGCGTTTATGCAGTTTTGTCAAATAAAATTGTTTTTATTGTATTTAAAAGGCGGAGATGACAAGATGACAGGGTGAGTGCGTCCCACGCCATCGGCCAATTCCGCAGACCAGTCGCGCCCCATGGCGTGGGATGGACGAGGAAATCAACAATCAACTGTGAACGTAACTATTCAGGCCGAAGCCGGTTGATAGATAAGACATACAGAACGCAAAGGTAAATCAAACAAATGGCTGCTACTATAGAACAATCATGACAGCACTACTCAGGTATAGCCGCGAGCAGTTAGAGCAACTGGATAAG
>JAJRVT010000236.1 GCA_024277175.1 Chloroflexota bacterium
GCTTTGCACGCCGGTGATGATATCCGCGCCCGCCTCCCGCAATTCCCGAAACTCCCGCACCTGCTGGCCGGTGGGATAGGGGTTGTAGGTCTCCAGATATTGGAGTTCGACCGCGACGATATCCACCTCATCGGCCATCTTCTTGACCGTGTCCAGCACCAATTCCTTGTGATCATAGAAATAGCAAGCGCCCGGCTCGGTGTCCGTCACCCAGGCGAAGGGAGGGCCGAAGGCCAGCGCGGCGATGAAAGCGAAGGTGTTGCCATGATCCTCCCAAATGAGCGGCGCACAGGCCTCTTCCAGATCGAAGCCGCTGCCGTAAATGGGAATCTCGTTTTCTTTATACCAGTTGAGCGAGCGGCGGGCCCCATCGCGGCCGAAATCGTTCACATGGTTGCCGCTCAGTCCCACGATGTCCGTGCCGATGGCCTCCAGCGCGGCCCAGTAATTGGTGTGGCTGCACAGCTTCAGGTTGTTGACCGAATTGTTGACCACACAGTCGTCCAGGAAGGGGATCTCGTTGCTCACGTGGGTGATGTCGGCTGCGCTCAGCGTGTCCGAGATCACCATGGCCGGATAGGTGTAGCCCTTTTTCTCCATGCGCGACGCGGTGCCTCGGGCCATGGCGGTGACGCCGGTCATGATCAGGGTGGTCATCTGATCCCGGTCCCGGTTGGTATAGACGGGCGAGATGGAGGAGATGATGGGTTCCAGGTATTGGGCCAACAGGGGCGCGGCCTCGCCGTCGATGTAGAGGGCCGCAGCCAGGGGATACTGATCCGGGTCCAGGCGGTTGTCGAGCACGTTGACGCCGTCCACCTTCAGCACCTTGAAACTGGGGTCCAACTCTTCAAAGCCCACGATGCCGATGGCGTTGGAATCGTCCTCCAGATGCGCGCGCAGGTCATCCACAGAAAGAACGGAGACTGAACGCACATCCCGATCGTCCAGCACCGCGGGCAGGAAAATGGCCGCCTCCTGGGTGATGTACAGGGGTGCGGCCGATTCGCCCGTCCAGCGCTGGCGCACCTCCTCCAGTGTGATGTCATCGTTCACGGTTTCAAAGGGAACGACTACCGCGAAGAAGCGCTCCAGAAGGCGATTGTCCGTCTCGCCCAGGGGCGCCATATCAATGATGTTGCCGGCTTCCCCGGGTGAATCGGCCACGCTCATGGGCTGGGGCCCGTTGAGCGCCTCCAGTTCGTCGGCCTGCCTGAGGATGGCCTGCATGGGCGCGGCGTAGCGATCTACCACCGCGGGGGAAAGGGCCACCGTCACCGGCCCGTCCAAGGGGATGGGTGTGGGTGAAGCCTCGGGCGTGGGCGTGGCGGTGGCGAAGCGGTCATCCGGTGGCACAGGGGCGTCATCCGGTCGGGTGGGCGTGGGGACAAGCGGCGTCACAACCGGCAGGCCGGTGCAGCCAGCCATCAACAGAGAAAGGAACAGGAGGGCGAGGAAAACGCTCAGCCCGGACCGCAGCCGCGCCGGTCCTCGGATGCTGAACTGCTGACTATCATGCGTCATTGGGGCGTCCATTCCGTTACAAATGATGAAATCGATGTCGCCGAAAAGTATAGCAGGGGCGGCGTAGGGTGACAAGGTGACAGGGTGAGGGGGTGACAGGATGACAAGGTGACAAGATGACCAGCCACCTCCTCACCCTGTCATCTTGTCATCCTGTCATGACGCGGGGTACAATCCACAGGTCATCATCAACAAACAAATACGGGGGATATTATGAACATTACTGTATTGGGTGCGGGTTTGGTTGGGGCCACTATCGCCGTCGATCTGGCCGGGGAGCCGGGCTTTCAGGTCGCGTCCGTGGATCGGGATCAGCAAGCGCTGGACAGGGTGGCGTCCAGGGGGGACGTCCGGACGGTCCAGGCCAACCTGCGCGAGGAAGGGCGGATCGGCGAACTGGTGGCCAATGCGGACCTGGTGGTCTGCGCGGTGCCCGGCTTCATGGGCTTTGAGACCCTGAAACAGATCATCGAAGCCGGTAAGGATGTGGTGGACATCTCCTTCTTCGGCGAGGACCCCTTTACGCTGGATGAACTGGCCAAAGAAAAGAATGTGACCGCGGTGGTGGATTGCGGCGTCGCCCCTGGGCTGAGCAATGTCATCGCCGGCTATATCGCCGACCGGCTGGATCGGGTCGAGCGTTACGAGTGCTATGTGGGCGGCCTGCCCCAGGTGCGGGAGTGGCCCTATGAGTACAAGGCCGTCTTCTCGCCCCTGGACGTGCTGGAGGAGTACACCCGGCCGGCCCGCTTCGTGGAATACGGCCGGGAGGTCGTGCGCCCGGCCCTCTCGGACGTGGAGCCGCGCACCTATCCCGGCATCGGCACGCTGGAAGCCTTCAACACCGACGGACTGCGCACCCTGGCCGTGACCATGGATATCCCCTTCATGAAGGAGAAGACCCTGCGCTACCCCGGCCACGCCGACCTCATGCGCGTCTTCCGGGAGAGCGGCTTCTTCGAGATGACGCCTACAGACGTGCGCGGTCAGAGGATCCGGCCTATCGACCTGACGTCCGCGCTGCTCTTCGACCAGTGGCGGCTCCAGGAGGGCGAGACCGATCTCACCGTCATGGAGGTCGTGTTGGAGGGCGAAAAGGACGGGCGCACGCGCCGCTATAGCTACTATCTGCTGGACGAATTCGATGAGGAAAGCCAGACCACGTCCATGGCCCGCTGCACCGGCTACACCTGTTCCATCGTCACCCGCCAGGTGGCCAAGGGACTCTTCACCCGCAAAGGCATCTGCCCGCCCGAATACGTCGGCTCCACGCCGGGCTGCTATGAGGACCTGTTGACGGGGCTGGCGGAACGTGGGGTAGTGGTGCGAGAAACGATTGAAGATTAAAGATTGAAGATTGGTGAGAGTTAAGAGATTGAGGAGATTGGAGATTGGGGAGCGCCGGAGGTTCCGAACATCCAATCTTCAATTCTCAATCTTCAATTTCCCAATCTCTAATCTCTCAATCTCTTCTACAAGGAAAGCCCAACCATGCTCATTCTCACCCGCAGCGATGTTGAATCTCTTCTGACCATGGCCGACGCGATCGAGGCGGTGGAGCGCGGCTTTCGAGAACTGGCCCAGGGCAATGTGGCCATGCCCCAGCGCGCAGCCACGCCGGTGACGCCCCACAACGGCCTGCACCTCTCCATGCCCGCGTACGTGGGCGGCGAGGTGGACGCGCTGTCGGTCAAGATCGTGACCGTCTACGGCGACAACCCCACGCGCTACGGGCTGCCCACCATCCAGGGCGCGCTCCTGCTCCACGACGCGGCCACGGGCGCGCTCCTGGCCATGATGGATGCCGAATACCTGACGGCCATGCGCACGGGCGCGGTCAGCGGCGTGGCCACCAAATACCTGGCCCGGGAAGACGCCTCCATCGTCACCCTCTTTGGGGCCGGCGCGCAGGCCGGGGCCCAGTTGGCGGCCATGTGTACGGTCCGTCCCATCGAACAGGCCTTCGTCATCACCCGCACGGGGAGCAAGGACATGGACTTCTGCCTGCGCATGGAGAACGAACTGGGCATTCCCGTGCTGCCCTGCCGCGACACCCGCGTGGGCGTGGAATCGGCAGATATCGTCTGCACGGCCACCAATTCGCACACGCCCCTTTTCAACGGCAACTGGCTCCAGGACGGCGCGCACGTCAACGCGGTTGGGGCTTACACCACCGAGATGCGCGAACTGGACACCCACACCATTCAGACGGCCCGGGTCTTCGTGGACAGCCGCCAGGCCGCGCAGGCTGAGGCCGGCGATATCGTGATCCCCATCGCCAGAGGCGAGTTCAGCTATGATCAGGTGGCCGGCGAACTCGGTCAACTGGTCAACGGCGAGATCCCGGGGCGCGCGTCCAACAGCGAGATCACCGTTTTCAAGTCGGTGGGCCTGGCCATCCAGGACGCGGCCACGGCCGCGCGCGTCTACGCCAAGGCCGTCGCGTCCGGATTGGGACGGGAGATCGAGTTGATCTGATAGAACGCGGATTGGGCGGATCTTCACAGATTTTTAGAAGATCCGCCCAATCCGCGTTCTATCACAAAATTCCGTATCTGTTCAATAAAGCGGGGGAGAAACCGAGTTTTACCGAATATCCGTGATCTCCGAAGTGGCGACGTGAAAAACTCGGTTTCTTGCACCCCGAAATATTGAGCAGATACAAATTCCCACCTTAAAATTATATACGTTTATGCATTTGTGTATTGACAGCAGTGTATTTGTGTGTTATGTTTCGTGATGCGCGCTCGCAGCGGAATAGAAGTCCACCGTCATCCGTCTGCGCCTCACACATGCGTTACGGCCATCTAGCCTGGCGTTGTCCCCCGACGGGGCCAGAGAAACCCACATCGTCGCTTGACCGCCGCTGCGTCACAGTTGGGGAGGCTACCATGAACACACAGAACACCCTGGGTCCAGGACCGCTGACCGGGATCATCAAATTTCTGGCCATTGTCGGGCTGCTGACGATCTTCGCGCTCGGAGGATTTGCGGGAATCGCCGTCTTTTTCTTTCTCACAACGGGGTGAGTCTGAGGCATAGCCTTCGTTGAAGTCCGTGGGCCGTCTGAGGATAGGGCGCGTAGACGGTCCATGGGCTTCAAATACACAAAAAATACACACAACCAGGAAGAAACAGAACGCGGATAGCGCGGACTAGGCGGAAACTGCCGGATTTTGAAAAATCCGTTTGATCCGTTCAATCCGCGTTCTGTCGACGCATGATTGCCGGTCCCGTCGAAAAGGCCATGCCGCAGACAGTCACTGCCGACGTATCGGCGCCATCCGCGGGACAGGTGGCGTAGCCGAAAGGCTGGCCTGTCAGGACGCCGTCATCGCCCGCCACCAGACGCATAGTCAGGTAAATGGGTGAGACGCCGCAGACGTTGTTCCGGTTCTCCACCCGCCCGATGGCCTGGTAAAAACCGTCGCTGTCGCCGGCCTGCATGCGTTCGATCAACTCATCGTCGGCCCGGCGCACCCGCTTGCGTGCGGGCTCATCCAGGGGCGCACCGCCGAATTCAGGTCCCACATGGGCCAGATCCCCCGATGCCACCACGACCACCCGCCGCCCCGCGCTGGCCTCACGCAGGGTCTCCAGCAGCCGCTCCAGCATGGGATCGCTCTCCGGCCCCTTTCCATTGGCCATGAATCGATAGAAGGACCCCGTCAGGATGGGGACCACCGGCACAGGCTCCCCGTCCCGCATGTGATGCAGCCAGACCGCCACCAGCTCCAGCGAGTGTTCGTCCCGATGGCGTAGCTCGCCGGCGAACGCGGCCTCCTCGCCCACGACCGCGGCCAGCTTGTCCACCAGTTCCTGATCCGTGGGCAGGACGCCATAGGGCGTGGCGTAGTTCTGGCGGGTCAGGGTGATGGGATCGTCGCCATAGTGGTCCGTGCCCAGCATGACCACCAGGTCCGCGGCTTTGACCGCCTCGGCCACATGCTTCCACACCTGAGCGTAGACCGGACCGCCGCGCGCGTAGTCGATGTGGGGGCTGAGGATCCCCATGCGCGCCGGCCACTCGTCCAGCGGCCTGGGCGTGACGTCCGCGGCCTCCAGATAGTCGTTGAGAAATTGGTGCAGCGCGGCCGGCTCCGCGGGATAGCCCCGGCCGGCGATGGTGGGCTGGCGGAAGGGAGCCTGGCGGTACTCGTCCAGCACCCGCTGAACGGCCTGGGCCGAGCGTTCATTCTCCAGCAGCAGGGCCTGGTCCAGCGCGGCCAGCAGTTCCTCCACCGTTTCCCGCTCCAGGATCATGCGGTAATGCTGGGTGAAGGCCTGGGCGATGCCGGCCGCGTCGTGGCGACCGTCCACAAAGGCCAGGGCCGCGGCCAGGGGCTGGGGAATCAGCAGCATGCCCTCGCTCAGTTGCAGGGGATCGCGCAGGAGAATATAGGGCTGGCCTCCCTGGACGTGGTGACGGATGTCCAGGGGGCGCAGGCGTGGATAGTCAGGATGGTGGGTGGGTGATGTCATGGCCAGATAATGGTATCGCCTGAGGAGAGATGGTTAAACGGGTTCTCGATCGCTAACCCTTCGGCGTTGGCGGCAGTGAGCAGCGTTTTGTCTCCGCAGACGAAGACCAGCGAAAGTCCTCGACTCTTGAGCGCGCGTTCTTGCCACAACGCGACGGCTAGCTGTACGGCGTCATAGGCTTTCAGGGGATGGCGTTGGGTCAGTTCGGCAGCAGATCGTAAAATTGCGGATTTGAGTGGTATAACGGCGTAACGATGCAACAGGTCGCTGACAAAACGATCATATTCCCGCCGTTTTTGGGCTTTATGAATTCGTCCGATACGTTCGATGATAGATATTCCAGCAGCGACTTCAACACGCGTGATCTCAGCAACAAAAATCACATGAAGGAACGAGGTGTCTGAATCGCGTCCGTCGATAAGCTGACGAATCCATGTACTGCCTGGTTCGGTCACGTAATATTTCACCAGAGCGCTGGTGTCCAGGAATAGAATTGCCATTGGTCACCGACGATTTTGAACAATGATCTCACTCAACGGAGGATCAAGGACAAGGCTCTCCATCAACCGTTTATGGGCTTCCTTCTCCTCTTCCGGCAGTTCATCCCACTCCGCGGCCAACCGTCGCTCTTCGTCCGTCGGCTCGCGGACCAGCCCTTGCTCCCGCAGCCAGGCCAGCAGCTCTTCCCGGTCCATATCCGCGTCCGGAGGCGCGGGCTGCGCCCGTTTCATCTGTTCGATATTCTTTTCCAGCCGGCGAAGACGAGCCTTGATCTCCGCCACCTCCTGTTCGAGTTCCGCCGTGGTCATCAGGATCACCTCATGGAGAAATCAGTGCAATCAACTCGATTGATCGCTATCATGCACCGTCAGTATATCGCATATCGTCGAACAGTCAACAGGGGATATCCTGCAATGCCCGAGCCTGTGCGCGCAGGTTCTCGTGGGGCGTGGATCGGGGGATCTCGCAGCCTGCGCCGCTAAACGAGCGCGAGCCACCGGTCACCATGCAATGCACCGTGGCCGCGGCCACCTCGTCCGGCGTCCCCTGGAGCATGACGGACACCGGGTCGAAATTGCCGCAGAAGGCGATCCGATCCCCATACTGCGCGGTGGCGGTCTCCCAACCCACCATCCAGTCCAGGTCTATAATATCTGCGCCGCTGTCGACCATGTCACCGACAATTTTTCCGGTTTTGCCACAAATATGCAGCCGGGCCACCGCGCCCATCTCATGCACGGCGTCAAAGATCCGCTGCTCATAGGGGAGGGCGAATTTACGATACATGGCCGGTGAGATCAGAGAGCCCACCGCGTCGCCCAGGCCGATGATGTCCGCGCCCGCCTCCACCTGGGCGCGGGCGAAGGCGATGGCCACGTCCACCGTAATCTCCAGCAATTCCTCCACCCACGCCGGATTCTTGACCAGATCGAACATCACTTCGGAAACCCCGCGCAGATCGGCGGCTTCGGCCAGCGCGCCTTCCACCCACCCCATGATAGGGACCTCCCCGCCGGCCTGCTCGCGAAAGGTGCGGATAGCTTCCAGCCGGTCGTTCATACGTTTGCCGGTGTAGGGATCTGGCCTTTTCAATTTCTTGAGATCGTCATACTCGGCCAGCAGGGGGACATGGGAGAGGGGCAGATCGTCATCGGGGAACTCAATTTCAGCGCCAAAATCGTAGGTCTCCCGATAGGGATCGGAAATCGCCTGCAGAATGTCGATGTCGAAATTCTCAACCATGGCCAGATTCGCGTCCACTAACACCCGATAGTCCTGGTAGTAGGACGACAGCGGTTGCCCAATGTAGCTGGCGGCAAAGGTCATGAAAATATCGAAATTCGGCGGCCTGTCCACCGCCTCGCCAGCCAATCGCTGCTGGAATCGCTGATAGCTATTCATGGAACACCCCCTGGCGTTGTTGTCAGTATGCGTTTGATGTTCTCATATGATCAAAAGAAAGCCAACGAAGGGCGTCGACGCCGCTACTGGCCGGCATGGGATAATGTTCTTCCTCATACGCCTGGATCAGAGCCCCCAATGTATCCAGAAGCCCATAAAGTGGGTGCTGCTCATCGGTTCCGACCTCGCCGAGCAAGTGATTCAATCGCTCCACTGCCTGATCGTATTCGCGCTCATTGCGAATAGTCAAGTTTCTCCCAATCCTCCGCCAGCATGGCATACACATTGTGATCCTCAAAATGATCGTACAGCCACTCGGCCTGCCGCATGACCCCTTCCAGGGTGAAGCCTAACCGCCGGGGAATGGCGCAACTGCGCTCGTTGCCGGTCGCGCAGCGGATCACCACCCGGTTCAGCTCCAGTTCGTCGAAGGCCTGATCCACCAGCGCGCGGCAGGCCCGGGTCATGATCCCCCGCCCCTGGTAGCCCGCAGCCAGCCAGTAGCCGATCTCGGAAGAACGATTCGTCCGGTGGATGGCGTGGTGGCCCAGCATGCCTGCCAACTCGCCCTCCACCCAGACGCCGGCCTGATAGCCCTTGTTGTCGGCGAACTGTTGCAGGCAACTGCGGATGAAGGCACGGCTGGCCTCCGCATCCCGGTTGTCATCCAGCCAGGGCAGCCATTGGCGCAGATGCTCCCGGTTGGCGTCCACCAGCGCAAACAGCGCCTCCGCGTGCCGTTCCTCCAACAACCTCAACTCAATCTCGTCGTCCACCCGATACGCAAACATGACCTCTCCTCGTCACCCGCCGTTGGTCGTTCGTCATTGGTCGTTCGTCATTGATCCCCCTCACAAAATACAGATCCCCCGCCGGACCTCCGGCTCGTGCATGGCCTGCTGAAGCACAACCTCGCCGCCGGCCAGGCGCAGCCAGCTTTCGAAATCGTAGACGCCCTCACGCAGGCGAATAACCCTTGCGCCGCGCTTGAAGTCATCCCGTCCATAGCCGCCGTAGCCACAGGCGCGACCGAACGCCAGGCGGATGCCGTGCAGATCACCCATGAAGTCGTTGAGATGATCGTGACCCACGAAGACGCCCATGACGTCACCTCCTTCATAAAGTGCGGAAAAGAAGCCACTGTTGAGGAGCGGGCAGCAGATAGGCTCGCCCTTGACGCCCCGGCAGGGATGGAGATCCCAGACTTCGTTGAATTCAGGCAGAGGAATGTGGAAGAAGGCCAGGGCCGGCAGCGTCTTGCCGCGACGCGCCCGCAGATGCCGGGCCGTCTCCAGATACCAGGCGATCTGGTCGCGCTCGATCCAGCCGTAGCCGCCGACTTCGTTCCTGGCATAAGCGTGGGAATCCAGGCAGTAGAGATGGGCCGCGGTTTCATTGCGCGTGGTCGAAAAAACGGGGATCACATAGTTGCCCACGCCCGACAGGTTGGCGGGTCCCGGCTGGGAGAGGCAACCGGGCAACGCGCGCTGCAAGGCCATCAACTCCGCCCGGCTGAGACCGCCCTCGTCGTCATGGTTACCGAAGACGGCGGCCCACGCCAGCCCCCGGTCCACGACCGGCGCGACCGCGTTCCGCCATGCCTGGGCCGCGTCCTCGCACCCGGCCCCATAGATCACATCGCCGTCGAACAGAACCAGGTCCGGCCCCTCCGCATCCAGGATTTCGCCCATAAGCGCGGCGCTGCGCCGGTCTAATTCATCGCCGTTGCGCCAATGAATATCCGTAAACTGCACAACCGTAAACGTCCCATCCCCCCGAAAGCGCACCATCCCCTAGTCTCCAAATGTTCAATGCTCAATGCTCAATGCCGCGGCCAGCGCCTCGGCCAGATGCACCGTCTCCCGGTCCACGAAATCGCCGATCTGGTGGCGGCAACTGGTGCCGCTGGCCACCACGGTCACATCGTCATCCGCGGCGCGCACGGCCGGGAAGAGCCGGTCCTCGCCGATCTTGCGGCTGAGTTCGTAGTGATCGGCGCCGTAGCCGAAGTCGCCGGCCATACCGCAGCAGCCGCTGTCGATGACGTTCACGTCGTAACCGGCCGTTTGCAGTGCGGTCACCGTGACCTCGTTCCCCACCAGCGCCTTGTGGTGACAGTGCCCATGGAGCAGGGCCGGGCCGGCGTCGTCCCGCCAGCGCGGATTGAAGCGGCCGGCTTCGGTCTCCCGGGCCACGAACTCCTCGAAAGTGTAGCTGCCCGCGGCCAGCACCTTGGCCCGCTTGACGTCGCTGGCCAGTTGCGGATACTCGTCGCGCAGGGTGAGGATACAGCTTGGCTCCAGCCCCACGATGGGCACGCCCTGGTTGGCGTAAGGCGCCAGCAGGGCCACGTTGTGGTCGATCCACGGCCTGGCCTTGTCCGCCTGTCCGCCGGTGATCAGGGGCCGTCCGCAGCACTTGCGCCCCGCGGCCAGGTAGACCCGGTAGCCGGCGGCCTCCAGCACGCGGATGGCCGCCTTGCCGATGCGGGTCTCGTTGAAGTTGGTCCACGTGTCGTGGAAGAGGATTACCGGGCCATTGGGCGCGGGGTTCGCAGCCGCCCGCTCCGGCAGGGGATCCACATAGCGGGGCTGCACTTCAGGCTCGCGCTTGTGGCGGTTGAACCAGCGCTCCAGGGTCTCCGGCGCGTACGCGGGCAGGCTGCGGTCCCGGTGCACGCCGATTTTGGGCAGGATGGCCTTGGTCAGGGACGATTTCATGCCCCGGTTGATCAGCGGGACCAGGGACGACGTGAGCGCATGGGGCAACTGGTAGAGCTTCTCGTCGATGACGGGCAGCAGGCCCATGAGCCGGTTGAGCATGGGCAGGCCGTTTTCGTGGTAGTAGTGGACCAGATACTCAGACTTGATCTTGGCCATGTCCACCGACGACGGGCACTCGCTCTTGCACGCTTTGCAGCCCAGGCAGAGGTCCATGGCCTCGTACATCTGGGGTTCGAAGAGGGACGCCTGGGGGATGCGCCCGGCCAGCGCGTTGCGGAGCGCGTTGGCCCGGCCCCGGGTGGAATCCTGCTCGTCCCGGGTGGCCATAAAGCTGGGGCACATGGTCCCTGTGTCCACCTTGCGGCAGACCCCGGCCCCGTTGCACATCTCGATCGCACCGGCGTAGCCCCGATCTGCCGACCAGTCGAAGACCAGTTCCATGGGGATCTCGGTGCGGTAGTCCGGGCCATAGCGCAGGTGCTCGGTGATGGGCGGTGCGTCCACCACCTTGCCCGGATTCATCAGCCCCTGGGGATCGAACGCGGCCTTGACCTGGCGCAGGGCCTGGTAGAGTTCCGACCCGAAGATACGCGGGTTGAGTGCGCTGCGGGCGTAGCCATCGCCGTGCTCGCCGCTCATCGCGCCGCCGTAGCTGACCGCCAGATCGCAAGCGAACTCGCCCAGGGTCTGGAGCAGTTCCACGCCGCGCGCGGTCTTGAGGTTGACCAGCGGTCGCACGTGCAAGCAGCCGGCCGAGGCATGGGCGTAGACCGCCACCCCGGGGATGTCGCCCTGGTTGTCCGTGAAGGCCAGCAGCTTGCCCAGGTATTCGGCCAGCTTTTCCTGGGGCACGCTCACATCCTCGATGCCGGGCACGGGCTTGAAGTCGCCCCGCCGGCTGTTGAGCAGGTTCAACCCGGCCTTGCGCACCTCCCAGACGTCGGCCTGGCGCGCGGGGTCGGTCAGGCGCACGATGTCGCCCCGCCAGCCCCGTTTGCGCAGGTGTGAGGTCAACCCATCCAGACGGCTGGCGATCTCGGCCTCGTTGTCGCCATAGTATTCGGTCAGGATCACGGCCGGCGGGTCGCCGTTGACGAAGTGCAGTTTTTTGGCCCATTCCGGCTGGGCTCGGGCCAGGTCCATGAGCTGCTTGTCCAGCAGTTCGGCCGCGCTGGGGTCCGTCTCCAGGATGTCGGTGATGGCCTGACACGCCTCCACCACGCCGTCGAAGTGGACCACGGCCAGCCCCCGCAGCCGGGGCTTGGGGACCAGGTTGACGGTGGCCGCGGTCATGACCGCCAGGGTGCCCTCGCTGCCGGTGAGCAACTGGGCCAGGTTGAAGCGGTCGATACGGGTGGGGTCGGCCGCGGGCGGGCGGAAGCGGCTGTCGAAGGAGAGGCGACCCCGTTGGTCCGGGGGCAGCAGGGCCGCGGCCAGCCGGTCCAGGTTATAGCCGGAAGCCCGCCGCCAGTGCTTGGGCCAGCGGCTCAGGATCTCGTCCATGACCCCGTCGATGATCCCCGGAATCTGCGCGTAGATGCGCCCCTCCAGGCTGTCGCTGCGCGCGCGGATGGCCACCTCCTCCAGGGTCAGGGGCGCGAAGCTGGCCATGGAGCCATCGGCCAGCACAGCATCCACGCTGTGGACGCTGTCGGCCATCATGCCGTAGAGAATGCTGTGGCTGCCGGTGGCGTTGTTGCCGATACTGCCGCCGATGGTGGCCCGGTTGCCCGAGGCCGGGTCTGGTCCGATCATGAGGCCGTATTGGGCCACCTGTTGGTTGACCGCGGAGAAGTTGACGCCGGGCTGGGTGGTCACCAGGCGGGCGTCGGGGTCCACGTCCAGCACCCGGTTCATGTACTTGGAAAAATCGATGACCACGGCCGCGCCCACGGCCTGCCCGGCCAGGGAGCTGCCCCCGCCCCGGGCCAGGACCGGCACGCGGTGGCGCGCGGCCATCTCCACCGTGGCCTGGACGTCCTCCACGCTCCTGGGGATGACCACGCCGAGGGGTTGGATCTGGTAGATGCTGGCGTCGGTGCTGTAAAGCATGCGGCTGTAGCCGTCGAAGCGCACCTCGCCCGTCACCACCCGCTCCAGGTCGGCGACCAGCTCCCGGTTCTGTTGGATGGCGTGCATTTCATCGGCGGTGAGGGCGCTACGCGCGGGGGGTGAGGAGACAGTCATCGCGGGACTCCTTCAGACGATAGTATAGGGTCAATACGAATAGTTTGACGCAAAGGCGCAAAGGCGCAGAGGGGCGCAAAGAAAAGCAAAAGCAAGCAAAGCCTCTGCGTCCCTCTGCGCCTCTGCGTCAAATTTTTTCCTGCCTACGGCGTCGTGACTTCCGGCGCTTCGATGACGATGTCGGCGTTGAGATCATAGTACTCGACCGTGGCTGTGAAGTGGGTGGGGCCATCTTCTGCGTTGTTGTCGTTGCCTTCCATGGCGAATTTGACCACCACATCCTCCTGCTGATCGATCCACAGATCCCACTGGATGAGCTCCACGCCGGTTTCACCGGTGGCCACGCCCAGTTCGGCCAACGCGTCCCGGTCCCCCTGATAGTGGACGGCCTCGCGGCCGTTGACCGTCTCCACGCCCACTTCTTTCATGTACGGCATCATGTCCGTCACGTCCTGGGTCTGGACGGGGACCATGCCTTCGATATCGAACATGGGGCTGGGGAGTTGCATCCAGACGCCTTCCACGTTGAAGTAGTAGGCTCCATCGAGGAGGATCATCTCCATCTGCTGGCTTTCGCCGCCGGTCTGGGCGTCGAGTCGAATCCGTTGGGCCTCGGGTTCCTTGACGTACTCGCCTTCGATGGAGACCGTCCCCGCGTCGCTTGGGCTTTCGAAGGTCATGGTCATCCGGGTGCGATAGGTGTTGATGCTGTCCATGTTTTCCACGGCTTGCACCAACGGGCCGGCGGATGATGGTGGCGCCGGCGCGGCGGCTTCTTCCTGGGCCGCGGCTGCGTCGCTGTCAGGCGTGGGCGTGGGCAGAACCACTGCTGGCTTGGCCGACTCTGCCGGCGCGGGCGTGGCGGTGGGCGGCGTTTCAGGCGTGGGGGTCGGCTCTTCGGTCGGGGGTTCCTGGGTCGCGGGTTCAGCAGCGGCGGGCGGGACGGTCGGCTCTTCTTCAGCCGTCTTATCCCCCCTGGAACAGGCGGAGAGGGCCAAAAGTGCGATCAGGAGAATGGGTAACCATCGAATTTTCCGCAGCATAGGTCTACTCCTCTTCCTAATTCTCTGAATAGCGAGCAGCGCGCTGCCATTCAAGCTGGGCGCGCAGCCCGTCCCGGATGGTGGTGGCGGGGTTGTAGCCAAGCAGGGCGCGGGCTTTGGTGACGTCTGCTGCGGTGCGCCGTTGATCGCCGGGGCGTTTGGGACCGTGGGTGGTGATGGGCGTCTTGCCGGTCAGCTCGGCCAGGATGGCCAGCACCTGGTTGACGTCCACTTCCTCCCCGCCGCCGATGTTGAAGGTCTCGCCCACGCTTTTCTCCGGCTGCTGGAAGATGCGGACCAGGCCATCCACGCAGTCGAGCACGAAGGTGTTGGAGCGGGAGTCCGTGCCGTCGCCGTCGATGGTGATCAGCGCCTCGTCCAGGATCTTGCGGATGAAGATGTTGTAGCCCATGTCCGGGCGCTGGCGAGGACCGTAGACCGAGTAGAGCCGGGCCACGGTCACCGGCAGGCCGTCCTTCTGCGCGTAGGCCCGGCAGAGGTGCTCGCCCGCCAGCTTGGTGATGCCGTAGGGCGAAACCGGTTCCAGGGGCGACGTCTCGTCACCGGTGGCGAAGCGGCCATAGACCGACGAGGTGGAGGCGTGGATGAAGTGACCCACGCCGGCCGCGACCGCGGCTTCCAGCAGGCGCTGGGTGGCCTGGATGTTGCAGGTCATGTAGGAGTCGAACTGGTCCCACGAACGCACCAGCCCGGCCTGCGCGGCCAGATGAAAGATCGCGTCCACGCCCGCCAGGGCCGGGCTCAGATCGTCCGCGCGCAGGTCCAGCTCGTGGAAGGTGAAGTTGGGATGGTCCCGAAACCCGGCTAGATTTTCTTCTTTCAGCGCCCGCGGGTAGTAAGGGATGAACGCATCCACCCCCACCACCGCATGGCCGTCGGCCAGCAGGCGTTCACACAAATGGGAGCCGACAAACCCCGCGGCTCCCGTTACTAGGCAATTTGCCATAATTTATTGTTCCAGTACTCTTTGTCAGTTGAGAACTCAGCCGTGATGACGCAAATCGTTCAGATAACGCCAAGCGCTTTATTCCCGCAATAAAGCTCGAAATCCAGCCTGTACGAAATGAACATCCGTGGTTAATGCGCTGAGTAATTTTCGTTCGCGCATGACCACAAATGATACACAGTCGATCATACCCCATTCTTTGTCTTGTCGATCCCGAAACAATTCGAATGCTTGGCTGTAAAGAGCTTCCGTCAATGGAACTATACCGACGCTTGGATCGGCTTCAAGAGCTTCAAGGAGCGCGATGGCTGCGGCTCGATGACGTAGCCTTGACAAGGCGTTGCCAATCTCCAACATGACTGCTCGCGTTGTAATCAGCTTTGCTTTATCAACGTTGATTTCTTCAGCCAACTGGACAGCTTTATGGTGAAACTGATCCGTAGTCGAAGACAGCGCAATTGCGTATGCCGTGTCAAGGAATATCTCACGATCCATTTACGAGTTTCCCACCGTACAAGTATTCATCCAAATTGAGCGACCAATCGGAAGGGCCGTCTAACTGTAACGACTGGGCAACCTCCAGAAAGGAAACCGGCTGATCCTCCTCTGTTTCAATGGCTATACGTACGCGTGAGTTCGGCTTTAGCTTAATCGGCTCCGTAGGAACAAACGTCTTCCCATCATAAACAGCTTCAATATGCAATGTCATCTTGTCACCTCCTCATCCTGTCATCGCCTGCCACATTCGCTCCGGCGTCACCGGGATCTCGCACATGCGCACGCCGGTGGCGTCGAAGACCGCGCTGGCAATGGCCGGCGCGACCCCGTCCATGGGGATCTCGGCGATGGCCTTGGCCCCGAAGGGACCGGACGGCTCGTAAGTCTGGACCAGGATGGCCTCCAGGTCGGGCGTCTCGTCCGCGGCGTAGATGCGGTAGTCGCCAAAGCGGGTGTTGAGCACCCGCCCGGCCTCGTCATAGGCCATGTTCTCGCTGAGCGCGTAGCCCAGGGCCTGCAACATGCCGCCCTCCACCTGGCCGGTCGCGGTCACCGGGTTGATGGCGATGCCGCAGTCCACGGCCATGACCAGTTTCTTGGCCGTGACCTGGCCGGTCTCCGTGTCCACCTCCACCTCCGCGTACTGGGCCGCGAAGGGCGGGGGCGAGACGTAGCTCATGTGGGAAGCCGTGGCCATGATCTGGTGCTGCTCCTCCTGGTGGATGCTGTGGAGGGCCACCGTCTCCAGGCTGACGGACTGGCCGTCGGGGCTTTTCACCAGGCCGTCCTCCAGCCAGAGGCGGTCGGGGTCCGCACCCTCGATCAGGTGTTTGGCCGTATGTTCGATGATCTGCCGGGCCACATCCTCCGCAGCTTTGAGCACCGCGCCGCCCGAAATGTAGGTGGTGCTGGACGCGTACGCACCGGTGTCGAAGGGCGTGAAGTCGGTGTCGCTGCTGTAGACGATGACCTGCTCCAGGGGGACGCCCAGGGACTCGGCCGCGATCTGGGCCAGGACCGTGTCCGAGCCGGTGCCCAGGTCGGTGGCGCCGATGAGCAGGTTGAAGCTGCCGTCGTCGTTGAGCTTGAGGCTGGCCGCGCCCATGTCCAGGCCGGCGATGCCTGTGCCATGCATGCAGATGGCCAGGCCAATGCCCCGCTTGATCCAGGGTCGCTCCGGGTCCGTCTTCCAGGCCGGATCGTCCCGCCGCTCCCAGCCGATGGCTTTGGCTCCTTCCTGGACGCACTCCTCCAGCCCGCTGCTGCGCACCGTCTGCGGGAAGCCGTCCCGGCCCTCGCCCATGGCCACGGCCATGGGCATCTCCTGGCCCACCTTGATCCAATTGAGGCGCTTGAACGCCAGCGGGTCCGCGCCCATGGCCAGGGCCATCTCCTCCATGTGCTGCTCCAGCCCAAAGAGGGCCTGGGGCGCGCCATAGCCCCGGAACGCGCCGGGGACGGGCTTGTTGGTGTAGACCACGTCGCAGTCGAAGCGGGCCGCGGGCAGCCAGTAGGTGCTCAGCGCGCGGAAGCCGGTGACCATCTGCACAGTCAGGCCGTGGGTGCCGTACGCGCCGGCATCGGCCACGACGCGCACATCCATGCCCACCAGCTTGCCCTGCTCGTCCACGCCGGAGCGGAAGCGCAGCACCTGGGGATGGCGGCTGCGCGCGCTGGTGAACTCCTGTTCGCGGGTGTATTCGAAGCGCACCGGCCGGCCGGTGGCCATGGTCAGGTGCGCGGCCAGGTCCTCGATGAGCATCTCCTGCTTGCCGCCGAAGCCGCCGCCGATCCGGGGCTTGACCACCCGGATGCGACGCACGGGCAGACCGATGAGGGGTGCGATCATGCGGCGCACGTGGAAGGGCACCTGGGTGCTGGTGCGGATGACCAGGCGGTCATCCTCGTCCCACCAGGTGACCACAACATGGGGTTCGATGTGGGCCTGCTGCACCTGAGGAACCCGGTACTCGCTCTCGTAGACGAAGTGGGCGTTGGCCAGGGCCGCGTCCACATCGCCGTGGTCCACGTGGATATGGACGGCGATATTGTGTTCGGCGTCATGGATGTCCACCGCGTCCGGCTCGTCGTGGATCACGGGCGCGCCGGGCTGCATGGCCTCGGCCGGGTCGAAGACCGCGGGCAGGACCTCATACTCGACCTCGATCAGTTCCAGGGCCTGCTGCACCAGTTCGGGCGTCTCGGCCGCGACCACGGCCACCCGGTCGCCCACATGGCGCACCTTGGCGTCCAGGCTCACCTGGTCATAGGGCGGCGGCTGGGGGTAGCTCTGGCCACCGGACGCGTACATGACCCGCTCCACGTCCTCGTGGGTCAACACCGCGTGGACGCCGGGCAGGGCTTCTGCCTTGCGCTTGTCGATGGAGAGGATGCGGGCGTGGGCGTGGGGGCTGGTCAGCAGGCCGCCGTGGAGCATGCCGGGCATCTCCACATCGTCGGCGAAGACCGCGCGCCCCTTGGCCAGCTTGATGGCATCCACCTTGACTTCGGGTTTGTTGACCACCGCGGTGTGGGGCGCGGCCAGCCGGGCCGGCGCGGTCTTGACCGCGGTCTTGGTCTGGACAGGGGCGGGTCCCTCGGGGGGCGAATAGCGATCGCCGCCATCGCGATCATCCTCATCAGACGTAGGCCATTCGCCTGCGTCCGGTGCGTTGATCAGGTGAAATTCCAGGGGCGGCAGGGATTCGCCGCGCATCTGGGCCGCGGCCCGCAGGACCGCCTGCACCGGCTTTACGTAGCCCGTACAGCGGCAGAGGACGCCGGCGATGGCCTCCCGCACCTGCTCTTCAGAGGGGTCGGGGTTGCGGTCCAGCAGGTCCTTCGCGGCCAGGAGTTGGGCCGGCGTGCAGTAACCGCACTGGATCGCGCCCGTCTGCGCGAACTGCTCCTGAAGGGGATGGAGGTCCTCGTTGCGGGGGCTGCTCAACCCTTCCACGGTGACGATGGAGGCCCCGTCGGCCTGCGCGGCCAGCATGACGCCGCTGTTGCGCAGGCGGTAGGAGCGGGGATCCTCGGGCGTCAGGGTGAAGAGCACCGCATCGGCCCCGCTCTCGCCCGTCTCGTCGCCATGCTTGACGCTGAAGTAGTGCAGCCGGCGCAGGGTGGTGCGCAGCAGTTCGCCGGGATGGACGTCGATGGTGTGTTCGACGCCATTGACAGATAATACAATATTCATGACTTTACCTATGATGAGTTAGCTATTTGTGCTAAATAATCAGCAAAAGCAGCGAGTTCGTTTCGTATCTGAGGCCACATTCTACCTATCAGTTCC
>JAJRVT010000237.1 GCA_024277175.1 Chloroflexota bacterium
CCAATGGTGTGGACAGGCGCGCGGGTCTGACTGGAAACATAGTCTGTCAACGGCTGGGATATGGTCATGATCTGGTCGAACGCGCGCGGCGCATGGTCCAGGAGGAAGCGTTCCACTCCCCGGCCGCGAAACATCTCCGGGTAGTCCATGTAGAGCCAACTGCTGCGGGTTCTTCGGCGCGTGCGGGTGTGGAAGAGGACGGGAACGACGGTGGGCGTGTGGGTGGCGATGACCACGTCTGCCGGCGGGATGGCCGCGGCCAGGCTGGCGGCCAGGCGCGCCAGAGCCAGGGGCGAGCGTCCGGTGGGCAAGGGGCGGACCGCGGTGATAACCTTCACGCCATGGACGGCCATGTCACGGATTTCATCGTCCACGGAATCGGCCGGCGTCACCAGGCTGACCTGATGGCCGCGCGCGAAGAGCCGATTGGCGTACTCGACCACCAGCAACACGCCGCCGGAGAGGGCCAGGGAGGAAAGGACGAAACTGACGTGCATGGCGCCGCCTATTTGTCGCTTTGGCCCGGCGCGACCTGCTCCGTCGGGATCGACTGTGCGTCGTCAGGAGCCAACCGGAAGCCTTCCATCTCCATCCGGCGCACCCGATAAAGGGTCTCTTCCATGATCTTGCGGTTGAAGGCCACCAGATCGGCCACCAGTCCGATCAGCAACACCTGGAAGCCAACGATGACGAAGATCGCAGCCAGGATCAGCGACTGGACGTGGCCGCCGCCCGATCCATTGATATAGAACCAGAGAAAACGAACGCCGATCAGCAGGCCAGCCAGCAGGGAAAGGCCGCCCAGGGTGAAAAAGATCCGCAGCGGCTGGTAGAGCGCGTAGGCGCGCAGAATGGTGGCGGCCGAGTTGGCGATAAAGTGGGGCATGCTGCGCATAAGGCGAGAGGGACGGGTGGGCGGGTTGGTGCGGATGGGGACGAACTCGATGGCCGCGCCCCGGGCCCCGGCCTGGATCAACGTCTCCAGGGTGTACGAATAGTTGCTCAGCACCAGCATGCGCAGGGCCGTCTCCCGGGTGAAGGCCCGGAAGCCGCTGGTCGCGTCCGGGATGTTCACGCCGGCCGCGCGCGAGACCACCCAACTGCCCAGCCGCTGGAGAAAGCGCTTGACAGGGGAGAAGAGCGCCAAGGTGGCCACGCCCCGGTCACCCACCGTCAGGTCGGCTCGCCTCGCCAGGATCGGCTCCACCAACTGGATCACGTCCTCGCCCATGTACTGGTTGTCGGCGTCGGTATTGACGATGACGTCCGCGCCCAAGCGTACGCATGCGTCCAACCCGGCGGCGAAGGCGCGAGCTAGCCCCATGTTGTGGGACAGGCGCACCACGTGATCCACCCCCAATGAGCGCGCGGCCTCCGCTGTCCCGTCCTGGCTGCCGTCATCCACCACCAGGAACTCGACCGCGTCCACGCCCGGAATCGCCCGCGGCAGCGCGGCCAGGGTCTCCGGCAGGGTCTCGGCTTCGTTATAGCAGGGTATCTGGATGATGAGTTTCACGGGTGCGAATTCTGGATAGAATGCGGATTTAGCGGATTGGCCGAATTTGGTGAAAAAATCCGTGCTGATCCGCCCAATCCGTCAAATCCGCATTCTATTATTTCTCACTGTCAGTTGGCTTCGTGGGACGCTTGAAGAAGTTGCCGAAGAACATCTGGCGCATGAAACCGCGCTGTTCCGGCTCTTCGCCGGTGATGGCGGGCGCCAAATCCCAGCGTTTCAGTTCCGCATGGATCTCCCATTCATCGCGGCTGCGGACGACCTTCTTCAACGCAGTCAGCAGGGGATGCTCTTCTTCTTCGGGCGCGTCCATCTCCAACAGCCGCTTCCATTCGCCCAACTCATTCTGAAGTTGCTCGATGCGATAGACGAGATTGGTTCGGTTGGTCTGGAGTGAACTGAAGATCTGTTCAGCGCTGCCGCCAAGTTCGGTGGCCTGGGCGAAGCGACGGCCGGCCATGCGTTGCGCCTCGGCCCAGCCGGGCGAGGAGATGCTGGTCCGCATGAGGGCCGCGGCCATGATCTGGGGCAACTGCTCCACACCGGCCATGATGCCGTCATGCTCCTGCGCATCCACGAAGAGGGGGTTAGCGCCCAGGCGTTCGACGAAATCGCTGGCCAACTGGACCGCGTTCGGGTCGGCGTTCAGGCTGGGCGCAAGGCAGAAAACCGCGTCCTCGAACAGGTCGGGGCGAGGGGTCAACGAGCCGCCGATGCCGGTGAGAATGGGGTGACCGGCTACGAAATGGAGGGCGTCCGACAGACGCGCGTTCGCGATCTCGATGGCCGGCTGCATGACGTTGACGGTGGCCAGCAGCAGCGCGCCCGGCTTCAACCCATCGGCCATTAGGTCCAACAGTTCGTCCAACTCGCTCAGCGGCACGGCCAGAATGACCATATCCGCGTCCTCGTAGGCCCGGTGCAAGTTCCATTCGCCCCGGTTGATGGCCCCGGCCTTCTTGGCCGCGCCGGCGATCTCCGGCTCCTTGTCGTGGCCTACGATCTCGAAATCGCCTTCCTGGCGCCGGAGGCCGAGCCCAATGCTCGTCCCGGTCAGGCCCAACCCAATGATGGTGATCTTTGGCGTCGTCATACCTTTGCTCCGTCTCGCCTATTACTCTAAAGAAGTCAAATTGAAAATCGGGATTTCGTTTATCGATATCGGAAATTGGGAGATCGCTGGCCCTCTGGATGAGCGCGAATCTCCAATCCCATCAATCTCAAAGCACTTTCTGCCTAATTCTGTTCGTCCGCCCACTGCAAGGCGGCCAATAGACGGCTACGTTCATCATGATCCGGTGACGCCTTGTCCTGGTGGTGGGCGATCAGCCAGCAGACCTGCTCGTTGCAGCCGGCCTCCTGGGCCATGGCCGCGCCGATTCGGGGATGTTCCAGATGCACGTGGAGCGCATAGCGCCAGCCCTCCGTCGGATCGTCCGCGGCCTGTCGCTCCAGCCAGCCCGGAGCCAGCGCCTCGGCCAGGACCAATGGTCCCCGCAGCCAGAGGTTGATGCGTACGCCGGCGTCATCGGCCGCGACCTTGCCCACATCGTGGAGCAGCGCGGCCGTCAGCAAGTCCGGATCATCGTAGCCGCCGGCCTGCAAGGTCTGCATGGCATTCAGGCTGTGACGCTGGGCGTCCACCGGCATGCGTTCGAAGAGGGCCAGGGCCGCGGGCGATAGCCGTTGGGTCACCTCTCGCCGCTCCTCCTGGCTCACCTGGGCCATTAGTCCGCGGATGAACTGGCGCATCCGCCACCACCAGCGTCGCCAAAATGATGGGCGTAAAGAAACTGAATTTTTCGCGGCGCCGCTTCGGGAATCACGCATATTCGCATAAAGTAGATGCGGCTTGCAGCCGCACAGTCTTATTTTCCCGATACCCTCTTGTGTCCTCGAGATCGTGCGGCTACAAGCCGCACCTGGTATCTTATAGATGAGGCAAGAAGAGGCCGAGCCGCACCTGAAGATGAATCGAACTTGCTTCGTAGATAGGTCCATCTTGCCTCATTTCACCAAACTGGATACGCTTACTGGAG
>JAJRVT010000238.1 GCA_024277175.1 Chloroflexota bacterium
CCTCGTTCATGACAGGATGACAAGGTGACAAGATGACAGGATGACAGGGTGAGGGGGGTGCAAGCCACCCTGTCATCCTGTCATCTTGTCACCCCCTCACCCTGTCATCTTGTCACCCCACCCGCTCCCGATCTCCGCGTTTCTCCGGCAGCGGCTCCAGCGGCTCGGTCTCGTTGATGGCGTCGGCTAGGTAAGGGAAGGCCGGGCCATTGGTGGGCGCGGCCCAGCGCACGGCATTGGCCAGCACCTGGCGCACCACGGGCATGTAGTAGATGGGATAAGTCTCATGGCCGGGACGGAAGTAGAATATCTTGCCGTTGCCCCGCCGCCAGCATGCGCCGCTGCGGAAGACGTTGCCCCCCTGGAACCAGCTCACGAAGACCAGCTCGTCGGGCGCGGGCACGTCGAAGAACTCACCGTACATCTCGGCTTCCTGGATCTCGAAGTGGGCGTCCAGGCCGGCGGCGATGGGGTGGCCGGGGGAGACGACCCAGACGCGTTCCCGCTCGTCGGCCTCGCGCCAGCGCAGGCTGCACGTGGTCCCCATCAGCTTTTTGAAGATCTTGGAATGGTGGCCGGAGTGGAGCGCGATCAGGCCCATGCCCGCCAGCACCCGGCGCTGAACCCGCGCCACCACTTCGTCGCTGACCTCGCCGTGGGCCTTGTGCCCCCACCAGGTGAGCACGTCGGTTTCGTCCAGCACGGCCTGGGTGAGGCCATGCTCGGGCTCGTCCAGGGTGGCCGTGCGCACCTGGAGGTCCGGGTGCTCGCGCAGGCCGGCGGCGATGGCTTCATGGATACCGTGGGGATAGATCGCGGCCACGGCGTCGTGTTCGCGCTCGTGACGATACTCGTTCCAGACGGTGACGCGAATTTTGCCCATGTCAGACTCCGATCAGTGTAGATTGAATTGAATCTGGTCTGACCGGAGTGTACGCTGAAAGCCGTTGGTTGTCAATGGGGATGAAATTGGAGGTTGAAGAGATTGGAGATTGGGGAGATTGGAGATTGACGCTCCATGGGAGAGTCGCCAATCTCCTCAATCTCCAATCTCCCAGTCTCATACACTACTTACCAATATTCGCCTTGTTATACTCATACTCGGCGGCCAGGGTCTTCTGTGCGGTCTCGCCCACGAAGTTGGCCAGGGCCCCACCCACGAAGGGGATGCCGCTTTTGACTTCGGTCTGGATCTGCATCAGGCTGCCGCCGTCTTTGGCAGACAGCTTCATGCGGCTCTCGATGGAGACCGGCACGCCTTCCGGGTCCACCTTGGCTTTGCCCATATACGGACCGCCCGGGCTGCCCTTCCACACCTCCGTCTGCACTGCTTTGCTCCACGCCGGGATGAATTTTTTGAGTTTGCTGGGCGCGTCCGACGGCATTTCGCGGGTCACCGTCACCGTGATGGTTCCGTTGTCCTCAGACGTCTCTACGCTGATATTGCGCGCACCGATGGCTTCGCTGCGGGCGGTCAGAAAATCCGGGTCGGTGAAGGCTTTGAACACGGTGTCTACATCGACGGTGTATTCGTCTTTCTGGGTGAATTTCATGCTTTCGTCTCCTTTGGTTGAGTGAGTAGGACGTTACGATGTTTGGCAGATATGTTGAGAGCCTCCGGGAGATGGCCAGTAAATATTTTCATAGCAGGTATCTATTCAGCCAGGCTCCGTTGGAACGCGGATTTTCGCTGATTCAAACGGATTTTCACGGATTTTTTTTGAAAAAATCCGTGAAAATCCGGCCTCATCCGATAAAATCCGCGTTCTCTAGGGGTTGCTGAATAGATACCATAGCCGGCTCATTTCAGGCCGCCTCCTGGAGGTTGGGTTTACACGCGCGGGTCGATAGGCGTGACCACACCCAATTCCCGTTCAATGGCCTCGGCCGCGTCCAGGCAGAGGTCGTCCCGGTAGAGGCTGCCGATGACTTGGATGCTTTGGGGCAGGCCGTTCGCTTCATCCAGGCCCACGGGCGTGACCGCGCCGGCAGCCCCAGCAGGTTGGCGGTGACGACCAGGCGCAACGCGCGGACGAAATCGCCCAATCCGTCCATGTCGGTCACATCCATGCCCACCGCGAAGGGCTGCTGGGTGGCCACGGCCTCGCCTCCGCTGGACCCGCCGGGCGTCAGCGCCGGGTTCCACGGGTTGACGGTTGCGCCGCGCAGCGCATTGTCCGTGTGCCAGCGCAGCCCGAATTCCGGCAGGTTGGTGCGGGCCAGCGGCATCGGCCGCATCCGCTTCCATAAAAAGTCTTCAAGATGATGGCTTGGGGCCTTTCTCAGCCGTTGGCGTCTCGATGAACATGGCAGTAGGCGGTCCCGTTCTTCACCTGATTATGGCAGCGTTTCCCTTCGGCGTCCGTGTGCCAGCAACGATGGGACTCGCCGGCTTCGTCTTGGGAGGAGAAGAGCACGATGGCTTCTTCGTCCCCATCCTCCAGCGCTACCTGGTCCAATTCGATGGCCGCGTCGCACATGTGCTTCATGAAGAGGTTCAGGTCGGGGATGGCCTTTTGCGCCACCACCGGGCTGAATCCAATGGTTCCATTGTAGCTGAAAACGACCAGCGTCAGGCCGATGCCGTGAAAGACGGGGGCCAGCCCCATCAACAGCAGCAACCGTTTTCCGGCCAGGTAGAGGGGCTGCTGGGGGCCGGGCACGTTGGTGATGGCGCAGTTCCAGACCGGCTTCATCATATCCGCCAGATGGGAGAGGGTGTAGAGACGAATTGCAGGGCCGGCCAGCGCGAAGGGGGGCAATTCGTCCAGGTCCATGAGCGTGTGCGCATCCAGGGCCATGGCGAAGGTCTTCTCCTTGACCGTCTCTTCGTGGATTTTGCGCATGCGCTCCTTCGGGTCCGCCACATCGGTGCAAAGGTGGACGAACATGGCGGAGATCTCGTTGCCCATCTGTTCCCGACGTTCGGGCGGACGCACCGAGATGGGCACCATTGCGATCATGGACTTGTCAGGCAGGCCGCCGATCTCCTCCAGATATCCTCGCAGCGCGCCGGCGCTGATCTCCAGCACCACATCGTTCACCTTGGCGTCGGCCGCGTTCTTGATGGCCTTGACCCGGTTCAGGGAGAGGAGCATGCCGTCCCAGAGACGGCGTTCGTCGATCTGGACGTTGATGGGCGTTTTGGGGGCCATCAACACCACCGTGGGCTTTTTGCCGATCAGATGTTTGGCCATGAACGCAGCCCGGACCGTGGTCGTGGCCGCGTCTTTCATGAGCTTGGTCACGTGCCAGGGAAACTTGACCACATGCCACCCGCTGCGGACCATCATGCCGATCGTGCCTGGCGGATCCTCGGCGGGCAGATCCGGGGCTGTTTCCGGCAATTTGAAGTCAGGCGTCTCATCGAAAAGCAAATTCATCATGTCCGCGCCGGAAATCCCGTCGGCGGCTGTATGGTGCACCTTGCTGACCAGCGCAACCGATCCTTTCGGGGCGAAGGGGAGAGTGTTCAGCCCGCTGATGTAGATCATCTCCCACAGGGGATGCTCCCGATCCAACGGATCGGCGAACTCGTTCGAAACTATCCCTTGCAGTTGCTCCCAGGAACCGGGCGCAGGCAGTTCGATGTGGCGCAGGTGGTGGCGGATGTCGAAATGGGGATCCGCCACCCAGTAGGGCTTGTCCAGGCCGAGGGGCGTCTCCGCTAATCGTTCGTAAAAACTGCGGATTCTGTGAATTCTGGCGTTCAGCAGTTGGCGAAAATCATCGAACGTAAAGGCCCCTTCGAAGATGGTCATCATGCCGTTGTGCATGGGCGTCTCTGCGGTTTCCAGGGTCAGGAAGGACGCGTCCAGGCCGGAAAGTTCTTTCATGGGTTTCTCCTACAAATCATTGGCGTACGGTTCACGGTCGCGCTACAACTCTAGCGCGCTTGCCTGGATCCCCGGTTGGATATGACTGAATGATGAACAGCCTGGGCTGACCCGACGGCGTTCCTCTGCTAGAGTTCGGCGGTCATAGGATGATAGGCGCCTTGTGGATGAGGGGCGTCGCTGGCAAGGGTTTGTTGTGTGAAAAATCTGAGTCATGAAACGGTGGATCAGTTATGCAATTGTAGCTTTTTTCGGGGCATGGGTCAATTCGCCGATAATATCGATGCTCGTTGCGATTTGGTGCGTTCTAAATGAGTTGAAGCCATATGCCGGGATTAGGCCAGGCCATTTCCCGTTGCGGCGTATCTTGTGGCCAATCCCGGCATGCTAACCCGTTGAGGACGCACCCTTGTGATTTAGTTGCGCCCGTGGCGCTGGGTTTACAATGGGCTGGAACAGGATTGTCTGGTGCAATACGGTGGCGATACATGTCGCTTGTCACCTGCCGGGAGCTCTGAACTCCCCGGCAGGCAGGCGAAAAACGATTGTTTTCATCGCATTCTCAGTTTAATGGCGCAAACGCCCAGGTTGCGAACTGTGATGAGGAGGCTATCATGTCTGACTTTCTTGACCGGGATTGGACGAACTTCGATGTCATCCTGGACCATACGCTGGCGGAGGCTCGGCGGTTTCTTGCCGGGCTCGCCGATCTTCCGCCTGGAATAACGCCGCCCTCTTTATTCGCCCCCCTGGACGCGTTTGATGAAGGGGTGGGGGCGCAGGCTGCGTTACGCATTTTTCGGGAAGGCTACGCGGCTTGGTTGAACGGAAGCGCCGGCCCTCGCTACTTTGGCTTTGTGACCGGGGGCGTCACCCCGGCCGCGCTGTCCGGTGACTGGCTCACGAGCGTCTATGACCAGAACGCCCTGGGCTCCGACGAATCGGTCGCGCCTTGGATCGAGCTGGAGACCATCGATCTGCTGCGCCGGCTATTCAGCTTGCCTCCCGCGTACAGCGGCGTCTTCGTCAGCGGCGCGACCATGGCCAACTTCACCGGCCTGGCCATCGCCCGCCAGTGGATCGGCCGACAGCGGGGGATCGACATCGCCGATCAGGGGCTGTCCGCAGCCGGGCCGGTGGCGGTGTTGAGCGCCACGCCCCATTCCAGCATCTACAAAGCCCTGGCCATGCTCGGCCTGGGACGCAAGTCGCTGGTTCCGGTCGCCGCACAGCCGGAGCGGGAGGCCGTGGACGTGACGGCATTGGACTCTGCGCTCCAGGTCCGGCGCGGGGAACCGTGCATTGTGGTCGCCAACGCGGGCACGGTCAACACGGTGGACTTCGACGATCTGGTTGCCATCGCTGCCTTGAAGGAGCGGCATGACTTCTGGCTGCACGTGGACGCGGCCTTTGGCGGTTTCGCAGCCTGTTCGCCTAAATACCGAGCGCTGGTGGATGGGCTGGATCAGGCCGACTCTATCACCATCGACGCCCACAAATGGCTCAACGTCCCCTACGACTCGGCCATGATCTTCACCCGTCACCCCCGCTTGCAGGCCGAGGTTTTCCGAAACGCCGCCGTCTATCTGGGGGAGGAGATCGGCCCCTCCAACTTCGTCCACCTCACACCCGAGAACTCGCGCCGGCTGCGGGCGTTGCCGGCCTGGTTCACCCTGGTGGCCTATGGCCGGGAAGGCTATGCTGAGATCGTGGAGCGCAACTGTCGTCTGGCCCGCCGGCTGGGCCGGCAGATTGACGAGTCCGAGGCCTTCGATCTGCTGGCCCCCGTGCGCCTGAACGGCGTCTGCTTCACCTTGGCGGATGGGGGATGCGACTCCGATCTGGACCGCATCCGGCGCTACCTGGACTGGCTGCGGGCGGACGGGCGCGTCTTTCTTACGCCCACCGTCTATCGTGGGACCGCGGCCATGCGCATCTCCGTCACCAACTGGCGCACCGCCCAGGCGGATGTGGAGATAGCCTGGCAGGCGTTGGTGGAGGGTGTAGAATCCTTCCTGTAGCTCGTTTCGTGTTAGACTATGAGTAACGATTCATATTAGCGTCATATGACGCAACTGTTCAGCGAGACTTTGTTGGAACGCGGATAACGCAGATCGATACGGATTTTTCCTGATTCATCAGGAAAAATCCGTATGAATCCGGCTTCATCCGTGAAAATCCGCGTTCCAATGGTGGTCGCTGGATCATCACTATCCACAAAAGAAGGCCTGTCCATGAACACACGCTCCACCCTGACCCACCTCGAATGCGCCCTGACCGGGACCACCTACCCCGCCGACCAACTGATGAACCTGGCTCCCGAATCGGGCAAGCCGCTCCTGACTCGCTATGATTTGGCCAGGGCGGCTCAGACCCTGACCAAGGAATCCCTCAAGACCCGCGAACCCAGCCTCTGGCGCTATGAAGAGGTGTTGCCCGTCCGGAACCGGGAGGCCATACTGCGCCTGGGCGAGGGCTGGACGCCCCTGCACCACGCCGAGCGTCTGGGCGCGGCCATCGGCTGTCCCAACACCTTCGTCAAGGATGAGGGCGTCAACGTCACCGGATCGTTCAAGGCCCGGGGCCTGAGCATGGCCGTGAGCCGGGCCTATGAGCTGGGTGCGAAGGAACTGGCCATCCCCAGCGCAGGCAATGCGGCCGGCGCCATGAGCGCGTACGCGGCCGCGGCCGGCCTGCCCGCCCACGTCTACATGCCCGCAGACGTGCCCCACGTCTTTCAGGTGGAGTGCAAAGAACTGGGCGCGCAGGTGACGCTGGTGGACGGGCTGATCACCGACTGCGGCGTCAAGGTCCAGGAAGGCGTCAAGGCCCATGGTTGGTTCGACGTCAGCACCCTCAAGGAACCCTACCGGGTGGAGGGCAAGAAGACCATGGGCTACGAGTTGGCCGAGCAGATGGGCTGGACCCTGCCCGACGTGATCATCTACCCCACGGGCGGCGGCACAGGACTGATCGGCATGTGGAAGGCCTTCGATGAGATGGAGCAGATGGGGCTGATCGACGGCCAGCGGCCGCGCATGGTCACCGTGCAGAGCGACGGCTGCGCGCCCATGGTGCGCGCCTTCGAGCAGGGGGATGAGTTCGCCGAACCCTGGCAGGGCGCGGCCACCGTAGCCGACGGCCTGCGCGTCCCCGCGGCCGTGGGCGACTTCCTGATCCTGCGCGCGCTGCGGGAGAGCCACGGCGCCGCGATCGCGGTCAGCGATGACGACATGCTCCACTACGCGCGCGAGATGGGCCGCTACACCGGCGTCTTCCCCGCACCCGAAGGCGCCGCCACCCTGGTCGCCCAGGTCAAGCTGCTGGAGCGGGGCTGGATCAAGCCGGACGAGACTGTGGTGCTCTTCAACACCGGCTCTGGGTTGAAGTACGCGCATCTTTGGTAGGTGGGAAAATTGAGGATTGAAGAGTAAAGATTGGAAGCTCGGAGATGACCAGGATCGTGAGGCGGGACGGCCAATTCCGAATATCCAATCTTCGATCCTCAATCTTCAATTTTGTTTTTATCCATGAACCTCCTCATCGCCCAATGCGGCGGACCGACCGCGGTCATCAATGCATCGTTAGCGTCGCTGGTCAAAGCGGCCCAGGCGTCACCCGGGATTGGGCGCGTCCTGGGTGCGCGGCTGGGGCTGGAAGGGCTGCTGGCGGGGGATTGGGTGGAGTTGACCGGCCTGACGCCGGCTGATCTGGCCCGCCTGCGCATGCAGCCGGGCGCGGCCCTGGGGGGCGGACGTTACCGTCCTACGGCGGAGGATCTGGACCGCGCACCCGCCTGGCTGGCCGCGCGCGGGGTTGACGCCGTGGCCCTGATCGGCGGCGGCGGAACCATGGCCGCCGGGCTGGCCCTGGATCGAGCCGCCCGCGCGCACGGTGCGCCGCTCCGGGTCGCGGGCGTCCCCAAGACCATCGACAACGACCTGGCCGGCACAGACGTCGCGCCGGGATACGGCAGCGCAGCCCGCTTCATCGCCCAGACCACCCGGGACGCGGGGCTGGACCTGCGCGCCATGCGTCGCTTCGATGATGTGATGGTTATCGAAGTGATGGGCCGCCACGCCGGCTGGCTGGCCTCGGCCTCGGCCTCGGCCCTTGCCCGCGCCCGGCCTGACGATCCGCCCCATCTCATTCTGCTGCCGGAAGCGCGGCTGGACGAGGAGCGCCTGTTGGCCCGCATCGCCGCTATCCACCGGCAGACGGGCTACTGCCTGGTGGTGAGCGCTGAGGGCGTGCGCGATGAGGCGGGCCGCTTCCTGGCCGAAAAGGGGGCAGCCGTGGAGAGCGACGCCTCCGGCCAGCCTCTGCTGAGCCTGGCGGCCGGCGTCGCCCCTTATCTGGCCCGGCGCATTCGGCATACGCTGGGGCTGCGTTGTCGCCAGGCGCGCCCCGATACGCTCCAGCGTTCATGCAGCGCCCTGGCCAGCTCCCTGGACCGGGATCTGGCGGCGTTGGTGGGCGCAGCCGCGGTCCGCGGCCTGGAAGAGGGCCGCTCCGCGATCATGGCCGGCCTGGTGCGCGGCGAAGATGGCTGGCGGGTGGCATTCGTTCCTTTAGCGGATGTGGCCGGGCGCACCCGCCTCGTTCCGCCGGACTTTCGGGACGACGAACGATTCGATGTGACGCCCCGCTTCTTGGATTATGCGCGGCCCTTCGTGTTCGATGGCGATGAAGAAAGCGCACCCCTAGTCTGGTGAGAGGACGGCGGGGTGCGAGGTCAATTTGACGCAAAGGCGCGGTGGCGCAGAGGAGCGCAGAGAGTCTTTTCTCTTCTTTGCGTCCCTCTGCGCCACCGCGCCTTTGCGTCAAATTTTTCGATGATGTGGTCAGTTTCTCCATGAAATGGCGGTTAGCATGGTAAAATGGGCCGCCGTAGCTTATAGTGCGTCCGGAGCCGGACGACTGTTCACCCGATTGTCATTTTTTTTCTGATGGAACCGACCCAAGTTAGCGTGCAGATTTTACTCCCCAAACCTTTGAATCAGCGTCTGGCCCGCTGGGCCAAGGACGCACCTGGTGCGAGCTGGCCCGCCTGGGGTGGCCATATTACGCTGGTCCCACCTTTCCAGCCCTTGGTTTCCTTTGAGACCCTGGAACAGACCGTCGCCTCCGTCTGCGTGCGCTATCGTCCCATAAATCTGCGTTTCACCAACGTCGTCTCCGTCCCCGATTGGACCCGCGAGGGCTATCGCGCCGTTATATTGGAGCCGCCGTCTGACGCCGCTTCTGGTGAGGATATGGAACGGTTCGCGGCGTTACAGCGTGAACTCAGTCAGGCTTTGAGCGACATGGGCGCCCTTGTCAAACCGGAGTTGCTCGACCGACCCTTTGCGCCCCATATCACCCTGGCCCTGAGCGTCTCCGAAATGGAGGCCGATCACATGGTCAGCCAGATTCGGGCCCAGGGGTTGGTGGCCGAGTTCACGGTGGATCGGGTCTGGCTGTTGCAGTTCGCGGGCAGTCACAACGGCGGGACCCTGATCGAACGCCGGGACATTCCCCTGGGGATGCGCTGGCGTGACATCCTGTCGCGGAAGGCCGCTAATTTGTAGAAATCGGGTGATAATCGTTGTACTATTTCGAGGTTTCTGATGCGTAGATCAAACTTGCTTCAATCGATGACCAAACCGTGGTTGCTTCTCTTTTTCGGCGCAGCGCTGATGGGCGGACTGCTGCTGACCCTGGCCGCCACCGCCCGCGCCCAGGAAACGACCCCCGCGGCCGGCGACCCCGGCGCGCTGACCCTCAACGAGTTCATGGCCGACAACGAGACCAAGTGGATCGACCCCGACGATCCGGGCCTGGATGAGTATCCCGACTGGTTCGAACTCTATAACCCCAGCGCTCAGGCTGTGAGCCTTGACGGCCTCTATCTCTCCGACGACCCGGCGCTACCCACCAAGTTCGCGATCACAGACGGCCTGAGCATTCCGGCCGGCGGATATGTGGTCTTCTACGCCGACAAAGAGGAAGACAAGGAAGGGCCTTTTCATGTCAACTTCAGGTTGAGCAAGGATTCGGGCTTTATCGGCCTCTTCGGCGGGGATCAGGGGCAGACCGAGATTGACAGCGTCACCTATCAGCAGCAGGAGACCGACGTCTCCGTGGGGCGGCTGCCGGACGGGACGGGTGACTGGCGGCGGCTGGACCGGCCCTCGCCTGGGCATACCAATGATGTCACTTCGCCTCTGATCAGCAATCTGACTCGCGATCCTGAACTGCCCGCGGCCAACCAGCCGGTCACCGTGCGCGCCACCATCACCGACGATGTAGCCGTGGCCTCCGCCACCCTGATCTACACCACTACGTCCGGCTCCACAGAGACGGCCATGGCGTCAGTGGGGCAGGACCGCTACGAGGCCCAGATCCCGGGCTTTCCTGCGGCTACGTTGGTGGCGTACACTGTGCGCGCCCAGGATGGCGACGGTCAGGTGGCGCCCGACCGCCGCTTCGAACTGCCCCTGACCGGCCGCTATGTGGTCGGCTATGAGATCCCACCCCTGGTCATCAACGAGGTGATCGCCGACAATTTCCTGGGCCTGGAAGACCCCGATGATCCCGGCGATTACCCTGACTGGTTCGAACTCTACAACACCAGCAATGTCGCTGTCAGCCTGGACGGACTCTATCTCACCGACCGTCTGGACGAGCCTCTCACCTTCGCCATTACCGATGGCCTGACCATTCCGGCCCATGGCTATGTGATCTTCTACGCCGACAACGATCCGGAGCAGGGTCCCTTCCACACCAACTTCAAGCTGAACCGCAACAAGGAGGCCATCGGTCTCTATGGCGCGCAGGGCACGGTGCTGATCGACTCGGTGAAATGGGGGCGCGCCGGTGACCCGGTGGGCGCGCTGTTGACTAACGTGCCCTATGGTCGCTATGGCGATGGCGGCGACTGGCAGTATCTTTACTGCGCCACGCCCGGGGAGGCGAATAGGCTCTGCAACAACCTGATCTTTGTCCCCCTGGCCGCGCGGTAGCGAAGAGATTGGAGATCGGGGGATTGGAGATTGGCATTCTGCCAGCAAGTCTCTAGCCTCCCAATCTCTAATCTCCCTTCACTCAGCCTTCACATCCTCCCAAACTAACGTTAATCGGCTGCGGGTCTCGCCGTCCAGGGATGTATAGAGGATGGTCTGCCCATCCATGATCACCAGGTCGGCGTGGCCGATGCCCACGTTGGCGGGAACGTCCGCGAGGATGGGGTTGCCGGCATAGCGCTCCCAGGGACCGTCGATCTGATCGGTCAGGCTGCGGGCCAGGCCCAGGCCAAACTGGGTGTCGCCGGCGTCGCCAGGCTTGGGGCCGCGCACGCCCTCATAGAGCATGTAGTAGCGGTTGTCCACCCGCACCACGTCGGCCGAACTGATGGTGCGGAAGTCGAAGTAGGGGTTGGCGTCGGCTCCCCTCGCATCCAGCGGTCCATAGGTGGTCGCCCCTGTGAAGAGCGGGTTGTGATCGCACTTGCGCAGGGTGGCGGACGGCGCGCCTGGCGGTCCCCGATAGCAGCCCATGCTTCCTGGATTCTGTCCCAGCCCCACAAACAGATATAGCTCTATCTCGTCTCGTTCGTTGGGGGCCAGGATAAGGCCTGGCGGGCTGCCCACCAGGCAGTCATACTCGGCCGGCGCGTCGGGGTGGGGCCCGATGCGCTCTTCAGCTCGGCAGGGCATGAGCCAGGTCTGCCAGATGCCGGTGAAGGGCGTTTCCTCTGCCGGGGACCACGCCAGTCCGTCCGCTGAGCGCCGCAACATAACGTTGGCCCGGTACTCATAGGCCATGATCCAGCGCTCGCGGCCGTTCTCATCCA